>JADHXY010000059.1 GCA_016782755.1 Phycisphaerae bacterium
CACCCTGATGATATGCCAAACGTTAGAGAGAGACTGAACGCTCATATGGAAGGACGTACGCTGTTTTATGAATCTGAGATGAGAATACAGAGTAAATCAGGCCAGTGGGTATGGATTCTCGACCGAGGCAAAGTATTCGAACAGGACGAAAACAGCAAACCCATACGCATGGTTGGCACGCACCTTGATATTACCGAGCGTAAGCAGGCAGAGAAGCGACAAGCAGAGTATCTGGCAGAACTAAAGCAAGCTAAAAAAACAGCCTTGAGCATGATGGAGGATGCCGAGACGGCCCGAAAAGAGACCGAAAAGGCCAACGAACATCTTGAGAAAGCAACCGCACGAGCCAACGATATGGCCGCTCAGGCGGAGATAGCCAATTCAGCAAAAAGTCAGTTTCTTGCCAATATGAGCCATGAGATTCGCACGCCCATGAACGCTATTATTGGTTTCTCTGAGATACTCGCAGATGAGGACCTTACCGATGAGCAAAAGCAGCATGTCTGTCTCATCAAGGACTCTGGCCATAATCTGCTGACGCTTATCAACGATATTCTGGATTTCTCCAAGATCGAGGCAGGCAAACTTGACACTGAGATCATTGATTGCTCATTAGCCAAGGTGCTCAATTCCATTGAGTCGTTGATGAGACCGAAGGTAACAGAAAAAGGCCTTGAATTTGACATCATAGAAAGCAACGGCCTGCCCGCACAAATACAAAGTGACCCCACTCGTATTAACCAGTGTTTGATCAATCTTGTAGGCAATGCAGTTAAGTTCACCGAAAAAGGCTATGTGCATCTAAATGTTTCCTTAGAGGAGCATAAAGGTAAACCATTTATCCGTTTTGACGTTGAGGACACCGGCATCGGAATCCCGAAAGATAAACAGGCAAAAGTATTCGAGTCGTTCACTCAGGCAGAAGGAGATACCACTCGTAAGTATGGCGGTACAGGCCTGGGGCTGACCATAACCAGACAACTGGCCGAACTTCTCGGCGGTGAGCTTACTGTAACCAGTGAAGTTGGTAAAGGCTCAACATTCTCGCTTATGATACCAGCGAATATTGATGTAACAAAACAACAGTTGTTGGACAGAAACAATATTGCCGGTCATTGGGAATATGAATCAGACAAAACAGATAAAATCAAGTTCTTGGGCAAGGTATTAGTTGCCGAGGATGTCAAAACCAATCAGATGTTAATAAAATTACTGCTTGAGAAAATGGGGCTTGAGGTAACGATTGCAGAGGATGGAAACCAAGCAATGCAGAAGGTTCTTACCGAGGAATTTGACCTGATACTTATGGACATACAGATGCCGAATATGAACGGCTACGAAGCTACGAAGGCTTTAAGAGCAGAGGGGCTGACAATACCGATAATCGCCTTGACCGCTAATGCTATAACAGGTGATGATGTCAAATGTACTAAGGCCGGATGTAATGGATATCTGACCAAACCGATAGACCGGTATAAGTTAACAGAAATACTTGGTCAATATCTGATCTGTGAAAATGAAACTTCACCAACAGAAATCCATGCTAAGGAATATCAAAAAGAATCATCGGGTAATTGGGAAGATAGCCAAAATCACGAAGAAATAATTGACTGGGGCAGGCTCATTGCTCGCGGTTTTGATGAGCAGTTAATCGAGAAAATTATGCCGACTTGTATTGAAGATAACAGAAAGCGACTTGAAGAGCTTACTTCGGCTGTTAAAAAAACTAATGCCAAGGATATAAAACTATATGCCCACGCAATAAAGGGATCTGCTGGTAATGTAGGAGCAGTTAGATTATCCGAGATAGCTTCCAGGCTTGAACGTATGGCATTAGAAGATGATCTGTCAGAGGCTGAAGAACTCCTGCAGAATATAACAACGGAATTCAATAAACTTCAGTTGTTTGTTTCAAAACCTGATTGGATTGAAAAAGCGAAAGAACAATCAGTAAACAAGGCAGGGATTAAATAGTTGAAAATAGGAAAATATAACTGAGGGTTAATGATGAGTAAAAAAACCAGGAAAATATTAGCTATCGATGATGATTCAACCAGCCTGGCGATACTCGAAGACCGATTGCAGTCAATGGATTTGCAGATGATATCTGCAAAAGATGCAAACAAGGGCATGGAAATGGCTGTAAATGAGCAGCCAGACCTGATTTTGCTGGATATAGTAATGCCTGATATTGATGGGTTTGAATTATGCAGACAGCTCAAAGCCGACAATCGAACTTCCTCTATACCCATCATTTTTATATCTGCCAAAAATGAATCAGTTGACAAAATTGAAGGTTTGGATCTGGGAGCGATTGATTACGTTACCAAACCTTTTGATATAGGTGAGCTTAGGGCGCGTATTGGTGTTGTTCTCAGGATAATAGAATTACAGGAGAAGAATTTATCGCTTGCCAATACTGATGAACTGACAGGCCTGATTAATCGCCGACATTTCTTCGATATATTTGAACGCGAAGTCCTGATGGCTAAGATGAAGAATTATTCTCTGGCATTATTGATGCTCGATATTGATCACTTCAAAAGTATAAATGATACTTATGGGCATTTATCGGGAGATGCGATTCTGGAACAAATGGGGAAAATTCTTCGTGAGAATCAATATCCATTAGATGTTGTTGCCCGATACGGCGGTGAAGAATTTCTTATACTTATGCCGGAAACTCATACTCAAAAAGCTGTTAAAGCTGCGGATAGGCTTCGCGGAATAATTGACCGTTGGGAATGGAAAACTCTCGACAACCGGATATCTATTACAACAAGCATTGGGCTGGTCGCATCAGCTTCAAATAATATTGCAAACTGCCTGGATATGGTTAAAAAGGCTGATGCCGCACTTTATGCCGCAAAGCAGAATGGAAGAAATTGTGTAATCTGCTGGGAGCAAGTCAATGGTGAGGTTGAAACTAATGAGCCGAAAGCCCATGAATTCTACGAACTACAAACCAAGATTGCTTCATTGACAGGACGTTTGCGTACCCAGGCAATGGGAACAGTATCAGCACTCGAAAAGGCCATGAGTATAGCTGTCAAAGATCCATATATAGCCCTGCATTCCCGGCATGTCCAAATTTATGCAGTTGCAATAGCCAAAGAGATGAACTTGTCGGATGAATTAATTGAGCGAATCGGCACAGCGGCTTTGTTGCACGATTTGGGTAAAATGGGTATCCCTGATTACATATTTAGTAAAACTGATGCTCTGAGCCAACAGGAATGGAATATTATAAAACAGCATCCGGCTTCCAGTGTCCAGATTTTAGCACCAACCGGAGTTTTCAATCAGGAACTTCAGATTATAAGACATCACCACGAAAGATTTGATGGTACCGGTTACCCTGATGGTCTGAAGGACAAAGAGATAGAAATCGGGGCAAGAGTTTTGGCAGTAGCAGATACCTTTGATGCAATAACATCTGATCGTTTATATAAAAATGGCCAAACCTATGAAAGCCCCATAAGGGAAATTTGTGATTGTTCCGGCTCCCAATTTGATCCGGAAGTTGTAGAGGCTTTTTGGGATGCGAGCGAAAAATATAAAGCAGAATGGCCATTATCCAGTTACGATTCTTCTCTTATCTCGATACAAGAGCCTTTGCTAACTAAAACCTAAGGAGCGAATTAATTGCTATACTATATAAATTCCAAATAGGTGAGGAAAAAAAGATGGGGAATAAAAAATGCAAGACTTAAAACCCATACTGATTCTTGATGACGACTATGCCGAGCAGGTGATACTTAAACGAGCATTTGAAGATTTGAAAATTTCAAATCCACTGGTCTGTTTAGCTGATGGCATAGAAGCACTTTCATACCTTAGAGAGACAAATAACGCAAGACCTATAATTATCCTTACGGATTTGAATATGTTACAAATGAACGCCTTTGAGTTCCTTAAGGTGATAAAAACTGACGAGGTATTAAGGCAAATCCCTATTATTATACTCAGCGGCTCGGACAACGAAAATGAAGTAACTGAATGTTTCAAACTGGGTGCAGCCGGATACATGGTCAAGCCCCTTGAATATAAAAACCTTTTAGAACTAATCGGTGCTATCCATAGGTATTGGACTTTGAGTGAACTGCCAAGCAGCAGTTTGAATTATCGGGTAGATTCTTTTGATTCACCAAGGGTGGTTGTAAAACAGTAGACACTTTCATCTCAACGCCTCCATCTTTCCAATGAGCAGTAAAATGTAAACAAACTTCGATAAATCCTTGTCTCTGTTTTGTCTCCACATCCAAGAACTTTCTGGATAATGGCAAAAAAACACCCGCATTTTCGGGACAAATATTAAACTTTTTCAAATTTTTTTGCACGAAATAGGATATTGAATCTGTTGACCAATAAGACGATTCTCTGATGTTCAGTACAACTCAACGAAGTCAACCAGATTATATATACTGTACTCATGTAGCAGCAATCATTCTCAAAGTCACCCAGATTCAATATCCGATTTCGTGTAAAAAAAATTGGGAAAGTTGAATATTTGTGCTGAAAATGCGGTGTGTTTTTGCCTTTTGTACTAAAAGTTCTTGGATGTGGAGACAAAATGGAGTCAGGCCAATGAGGCGAAAAATATTACATAAGGGTCATTGTAATTTCTTTAATGGGGCATTCTCCTGAGCAATATTTGGATTATCTGCTTTTAAGCTTTCGATAAGCTTTGCAGAAGCAGCATGAGCTTTCTATTTTTTTTAGCTTTCTCGCATAAGCTGAGTTGGGCCATCGTCTTGCCGCTATGCAAAATGGACACAACTTACAAATTGCGGCAAGAAATTTTGTTTTTGCATCAGTTTTCAATCATAGGCCTTTTATACTGGTTCTTTATTTGCTTTTTTCCTTTTAGACCATATCGAGCAGTAATGGATTGCATCAACAGGGCAGACATTTAAGCATCGTGAGCAGCTAAAACAATCGGCTGAAAAAATTTTGTTCTCAACTTTTCCTTTTGCTGCATGTAATGGACAAGCTTTGATACATGCGCCACATTTCGTACATTTTTCTTCGTCAATGATTACACGATAAAGGCTAAGTTTTTCAGCGATCCAGGAAACAAGGCCGAAAGGACATATAAATTGACAAAACGGTCGGTAGGTAAAAAATGCCAGAGTTAAAAACACAACAACCGTGAGCAGAATCAACCAATGATCGAAATCCAAATTGAACAGATTAAACGGGTTGAGATAATGATAAATCACAAATCCCTTCCTGCTGCCGACAATACCGAAAAGGAATAACAGCACTACACAAAACAATCCGCCCCTTATCGTATTCGTCAGCCAAAATGGCGCCTTCCACTGCTTTACTTTGCGGAGTATGGGAAGGCTGTAGATCAATTCCTGCAGCGCACCAAACGGACAAGCCCATCCACAGATAAGCTTATTTCCGATGATGACCAATGCAATAAAAAAGATAAAGGCAATCACTTTGCTGATTATAGATGGATACAGCCCCACCATGGACTTAAAGACTTTAACTGTCCCTTCCATTGGGTTGGGGGATTTCCCCAGAACGAAACCACATACAAGCACAGCAGCAAGGAGGCACATGATATATGGGATTCGCGGGTACCACAGTTTTCGCTCGGAGATACTTGCATTATCCGGGCGACCGAAGCGAGTTAGATACGTCAAACCAAACAGCACAATTGCCGCAAACACGTAATATTTCAGGCTTGTCGAGCGATGTGAAAGGATGTGTTCAATCGCGTGATCCAGCTGATCCTGATATATTCCCAATTTGCCCAGTGGTTTCTTCTTTGGTGTATTCAATGGTAAGGCAAGCTCACGTGCCAGGCCCTTACCTGTAACCTCCAGTTTGGTGGCAATATCACGGATAGACATATCGGTAGTAAATATATCCAAAGTCGTTTTCTCTTTTGGCAAATTCGTAACAACGCCTACGCCAAGTATAATTGCCACTATTAGCATTATCGCCGCCATCTCTGAACGTTGCCTTGTGGATGACAAAGAAAACCATTTGTACATTTTTATCACCTCTTACAATCTCTTTATTTCTTTAACTTTCTTGCATGAGCCGAGTTGGGATATTGTCTTGCACCCATGCAAAATGGGCACAGCTTACAAATTGTGGCAAAAACTTTTATTTTCATTTGGTTAGTTTTCACAATTCAATCCGTTTGCCAACATGGCACACAAAACATTCGTTGGGAAAAGCACTTTTGAATTTTTCAACAGCTTTGCTGCCAGTACAATGAGCCATGCCAATTTTTTGTATATTATACTGTCTAATGGCATCAATTGTGTATTCTATCCGTTCAGCAGAAGCATTCAAGAGATGCATTCCGCCTATCACGGCATAAATACGTTTTTCCCCGCTTAGCTTTACAATATAATGCAATGTATTAACTATGCCGGCATGTGCACAGCCAAGAATAACTACCAAGCCTTTCGGCGAATCGAAAAACATTGCTTGATCATCCGGCAGGGTATCTACTTTTCGGCAATTCTTATCAACAAAGAAAGAACTCTCCACATCTTCAAAATCTGTGATTCGTGGTATTCGGCTAGTAATAAAGAGCCCTGGGAAGACCTCTGTCGGCATTTCCGTCCAAATAACTCTTCCCTTATCAGCAAAGGTATGGATTATTTCTTTTGTAGAGTCATGTATGCCGATCATTTTGGTTTTATTATCTTTTCGGGAAAATTTCGGTTTCAATGCCTCTGGATGAAGAAGTAACGTTGCTTGTGAGGCAATATTCAGCACTGCTTTAAGACCACCAGTGTGATCATAATGGCCGTGACTTATCACAACAGCATCAGTGTTTGCTATATTGACACCAAGAGTTTCAGCGTTTCTTAAAATCAGATCGGTCTGTCCTATATCAAAGAGAACCCGCTTGTCTTGGTATTCAAGCCACAGGGACAGCCCATGCTCTGATTTAAGATTGCCAGAAGCATTGTTGTCTACAAGAGTTGTAACGACAGCAGTATTTATTTTAGCAGGGCTTTTAAAAACATAGTTCATAATCGCTTTGTGAAGTGCTGAAGCGGCGAGGTTGGAACAATGATACTTATGGGCGGGAAGGCCGCCAAGAGCTTCTGCGACCTGATTATCTGTTAGCTCGCAAGCATCATCAACGTGCTTTCCCATCGCAAGTTCGGTCATCATACTGCAGGAAGCTATAGCCGCAGGACAGCCAAAAACTTTATATTTAACGTCAACGAGACGCTGGTTGGCAATTTTGATCCAAACCTTTATCATGTCACCACATTCTTCTGAACCAATCATTCCTATGCCGTCAGCGTCAGAAATTTCACCAACATTGCGTGGGTTCATAAAGTGCTCAAGTGCTTTATCTGTATACTGCATAAGTAAATTTCTTGCTTAATGATCACAAAGATTTTCACCAGACTGAAGCGTTTTGCCCAGATATGCTGCGACCAGGTTCTCCGGACTCTCAGCAGGAGCACCAACAACTACTTCAATTCCATTCTGAGCAAATAACTGCTGAGCGCGTTGTCCCATGCCCCCGGCGATTATTACATTAACACCCATGCCGCCAAGCCATTTCGGCAATACGCCGGGCTCATGCGGCGGAGGTGTCAGGTCTTCGCGGTTTGAGATACTGTTGGAACTATCTGTGTCGATCACCGCAAACTTTTCACAATGCCCAAAGTGCTGACTCAATTTACCATCGAAAAGCGGAATTGCTATTCTCATTTTACTATTCTCCTTATTATTGGTTTCAATTTGCTTGTTAGACCGCAATAATGGTTCAAACGCATTATTGAGAGCCTGCGCTGTCGGGCTCTGGTTATTGTAATAGATAAATGGTTTACCCAGATCGGCGGCAGGAACCATGTTTGAATCTATTGGGATGCTGCCTAAGAATGGTACGTTAAAATCCTTGGCCATTTGTTTGCCACCATCACCACTAAAAATATCCGTCTTTTGGTTGCAGTGCGGGCAGATAAAGCCGTCCATATTTTCAATAATCCCCAAAATTGGCAGGTTTAACTGTTTGCAAAATGTTATGCACTTTTTAACATCGGTAACCGCAAGTTGCTGAGGCGTGGTAACAATAACAGCACCATCAGGTTTTTCTAACAGTTGAACTATCGATAACGGCTCATCTCCGGTTCCGGGCGGACAATCAACGATCAAATAATCCAGATCGCCCCACGAAACTTCTGAGACAAACTGCTTTATAACATTATGTTTCATAGGACCTCGCCAGATCAAGGCTACGTTTTCATCCTGTATTAAGAACCCTATACTCATTACTTTAAGTGTGTTGTTATAAATAATCGGTTCAATTTTATCTTCTCTGCCTTGAAGCTTGCTGCCTTCGAGATTTAGCAGCTTGGGAATACTTGGCCCATGAATATCGACATCAAGCAAGCCAACCTTTTTACTCTGCATTGAGAGCCAAACGGCCAGGTTAACTGCTATACTACTTTTGCCAACTCCGCCTTTGCCGCTGAGTACCAGTATCTGGTGTTTGATATGTTTTATATTTTGCTTAATTTGCTCTTGCTGGGCCTGCATTTGTTTTTGTTGTTCTTGGCTAAAAGGCATATGTAACGTTCCTCCATAAGGCTTTTATATCTTCTGTTACGGCACCGCCGGTATATTCGACTACTGAGCATTTCATAATCTGAGCCTTGGTAAAGGCCTTATCATAACGTATTTTTCCAATCACTTTCATATTTCGCTTACGGGCGTCTTCTTCGATTTGAGTTACCATATCAGGATTCAAATCAAATTTATTGATTGCGATCAGAGTGGGAATATTAAAGCCAGCCGCCAATTCCGCGACTCTTTCTAAATCATGCTTTCCCGAAAGCGTTGGCTCTGTAACTATTAAAACTATATCTGCTCCGGTAATTGACGCAATTACCGGACAGCCAATACCAGGTGACCCATCTACGATAATCAAGTCTTTCTTCTGTTCTTCCGCGATTCTTTTGGTTTCTTTACGTATAAGAGACACCAGTTTACCGCTGTTTTCCTCAGCAATTCCAAGCTTGGCGTGAACCATCGGCCCAAATCGTGTATCTGAGATAAACCATTGTCCATTAACAGTGTCTTTGAATTCTATAGCATCATTCTGGCAAAAATAAGTACATACACCGCAGCCTTCACATGCGATTGGGTCGATGGTATAAGTTTTTTCGACCACATCGTTGGCTTGGCCATTAAAGAAAACCGCATCGAAATTACAAACGTCCTCACACTTACCGCAGCCGATACATTTTTCTGTAACAACAGATGCCTGCTTGCCACCGATGAAATCAGATGTTTGTTTTACTCTCGGTTCCAGTATCAGGTGCAGATCTGCTGCATCAACATCACAGTCAGCCAGTACGGCATTTTGTGCAAGTGCAGCAAAAGAAGCTACTATGCTTGTTTTGCCTGTTCCACCTTTACCGCTGATAACTACCAGTTCCTTCATCTATAAAACCTCAAGTTCCTCTGCCAGTTTTACAAAGTGTTTTTTGTACTCAGGTAATGCTTCTACTATCATTTGGCCTGATGAATAAGCTTCAGCTATTCTGCGGTCATTAGGCAATTCCGTCACTATATTTATACCTTCGTTCTGACAGTACTTGTGTACCCTATCATCACCAATGTCACTTCGATTTAGCAATATCGAAAGTGGAAGTTTTAGCTGTCTTACCATATCGACAGCTAACCTTAAATCATTCAATCCGAAAGGCGTCGGCTCGGTAACAAGCAGAACGAAATCTACACCCTTAACAGCCTCTATGACAGGGCAGGATGTGCCCGGAGGAGCATCAATTATTGAAACTTCATTGCCGTTTATCTTCTGCTTAACACATTTTATCAAAGCAGACGAACGTACATCACCTATTTGAAGTCTGCCCTGAACAAAATTAACATCCCCAGAATTGCCTTGGTCCAGAAAACCAATTACTTTCTGCTTTTCAGTTATCGCTTTTTCGGGGCACACAAGCATACAGCCGCCACAAGAATGACATAACTGTTCAAAAGTGAGCACCGTTTCTTTCAAAGACACTATAGCACTATACTGACAAAGCTGGCCGCATTTACCGCAACCCGTACACTTTGTCAAATCAACCTCAGGTACCGTAACAGTCACCTGCTCTGTCTTTTCGACCTCCGGCCTTAGAAAGATATGACCATTGGGCTCTTCGACATCGCAATCGAGATACTGAACTTGCCTGCCCATTTGAGCAATGACATAAGCAAGGTTCGTCGCTATAGTCGTTTTTCCCGTGCCGCCTTTGCCGCTTGCAATCGCAATCTTCATAACTGTTTTTTCTCACAAAGTGTCAATAAAGCAAGGACGAACTTGCACCCTGCTCTGGAAAGCAAAATGTTAAGGTTACTCTGCTTTGGCTTTTTCGAACCGCTCTATACGCTCATTGATCTGGCTGAGGCTGTTTCGCAGAAATTCCGCCTGCTGCTTCAAGCCTTCCACTTCCTGTGCGGCAGTTACTGTTGGCTCAAAAGATACATTTGCCGGATATGGGCCTGTGGCACCGGACCAACCAAAGCCTCGACCCATCCCTCTACCTCTACCAAAACCCATACCGTAGCCGCGTCCACCAACGGGGTTGGCATAACCCGGTGCCGTATAGCCCGCACAAAAACCTACACCTCTACCTGTCATTGGCCCCATACCTGCAGGACCTGTTCTATCTCCACCTGGCATGATAATTCTCCTTTCAAAAAAGCTAACTTCTTGTCATTATCGTCCCACACTTTGGACACGTTTTTTGATTACACGGCTGTCCGACAATGTGCGGTTCTTTGTACCCGCATTTCGGACAAACACAATTTCCACCCGGCCCGGGACCGGCAGGGCCGGACATTCTGCCTCTGCCACCCCCTCCGGGGCATGTACCATCACCTCTTGGCATTTTTGGTATCTCCATTAATTGGTTAACTGCTCTATGGCTTTGATAGCTATTGGAATATGAGTATATGCCGGGCCGCCGCTCATCATTACCGCAACGCAGCAGGCTTCCAGCATCTCGTCTTTGGAAGCACCAGCATCAAGAGACTTTTTCACATGCAGCGTAATGCAAGGCTCGCACTGCTTGGCTACGGCAATCCCCAATGCTATTAGCTCTTTATGTTTGGCCGTTAATGCTCCTTGGACCATAGTTTTGCTAAACAACCCTGCAAACGCTCCGACCATATCACCAACCTCTGTCTTCATTTTTTCCAAATCTTCGTTGAACTGAGCCAAGAATTCTTTTGCATCCATTTTCGTTTCCTTTCACATTTTCCTATCGCAAACACGTTACATTTGATTGTTTCCACGCAAAATCAAAGTGCCAACCTGACAATCGAGATGTTCTGCTATGACAGGACATTTAGCCCTTAGGATAAAAAACATATCTTTGTCAATGTCGCTCAGGGTCTCGAAGTTGCCTTGCCCCTTTGCAATAATCAGATCAGCCTGGCTAAATCGCTGCCGGAATTTTTCAGAGCAGGATTCGAGAATTGTCCCCGGTGCATCATCGCCATTGTCTATTGTCTCTACCAGATCGGTTGTACGTCTTCAGCAAAAATGAGACAAAAAGCTCTTTGATTTAGGAGACGGTTTTGGCTCCTGTTGTTAAGATTTTACCATTAAATTCTTTTCTTTCAAGTATTGTTTTTGCCTTCAGTTCGGCGCGTTTTTTCTGG
>JADHXY010000060.1 GCA_016782755.1 Phycisphaerae bacterium
CCTTTTTTGCCGCCTGACCTATAGAATATAGTTCATTGCCCAAAACTTTTCCAATCTAATAAAGTTTTTCAATCAATAACTATTTTATTCTATCGGCAATAGTGCCCAAAAGAGCCAAAAAAGAAATCTCAACATCTTTAAGTTTCAATCTTCTAGCGGCCCTGTAACTCGCTTTTTCCTCACCAACTGCCCCATACCAGCTATTTTTGACGATAGCTACATAATCCATGTTTTGGCGGATATCGTGCTGATTTAGTGCGAAGGCATGACGAAAAACCCGCTTTAGCCGGTTCCTGACAACCGCAATGCCGGCCTTTTTGCCAACCGAAACGCCAAATCGAGAACACCCCAGACCATTACGAACCGAATACAATATCATAAGCCCATCAGAGGCCCTGACACCATTTTTCATACAGTGCAAGAACTGATCATTCTTGCAAATCCGCATTTTTTTTGTAAAACTGTATTTGCCCAAAAAAGAACCTTATCTAAATTTTAATCTGAAGAGCAACATTATCATCCGCTCCATAACACTTGATGCGGTATTTGATAATTTAAACATTTGCAAGGTTCATTATTCAGCAAAGCCGCGGCTTTGTCAATCTCTGGATCGCTGATTTGATTAAAATGCGACTCGGTTTTGCGCGATCAAATTTGCAAGGTGGGGGTGAGAGGAGTGGAAAAAAGGGGAAAATTTGGTAAAAATTCGGGAAAAGCGGGGACTTTTTTGGAAATTTTTGGAAAAGTTGGGTGTTTTTTACGAATATTTTTTACGGTACATGCGTTTTTGATTGATTCCCCGATGAATCGGGAAACAGGATAAAAAAAGAAGAGAGAAGTGAAAGACAAAAAACTTGAACCACGAATTGACACGAATTATCACGAATTTAAAAAAGAGTTTCTTGACAGAGCCTGACCTGAGAGAAGTCGAATTGGATAAAACAGGATTAAATTTTAAAAACAAAGAACTGGATACCTGCCTTCGTCCCGACCAACTACATCGGGAACAAATTTAATAGACCCATTCGACAAGCTCAGGGTGACAAAAAGATTAGATTCGGGGCCTTCGTTCCGATAAATCACATCGGGGACAACTTCGTCAAATATCTTTTATTAAATGATTTGGCGTGGGCAATTATGTATTCTTCTTTTCTTTTTTCAATCTTCGTTTTTCCTTTGGATTAAGCTGGGACTTTTTCTGTTGTTCTCTTTTGCCTTTATCTTTTTTACCACTATCGCCCATCTCTGTTTCTCCTTTATCTTTCTGCATCTAACAATGATTACACAATCTTTATAACAAATTCCCGTTGGTTCTTCAATGCTTGTCCTGAGCGAAGCCGAAGGATTTATCCAGCTTTGCTGGACTCGCCTGCCCTCCGTCTTGTCCGCCGTAGCCTTGGCAAAGGCGGAAGCCCTAAGGGACGAAGGAGGGTCCAATCTCTTTTATTAAAGGATTCCGCATGGCGATAGGCATGAGTAAGTCTAAAGTATGTTTAGAAGCGCATCAATCTCTATAGATGTCTCATACGCAAAATTTGAAATCAGCTGACAGGTACCATAGTAATTGTTTCTATTTCGGTCGTAATTTTCAGATGACAACGTAGAATCGAAAGTGGCATTAGAATGCCGGGACAGTTTGTCAATAAGGTGGTTGATAACGCCAACTCTATCAACAATACACAAAATCCGTCTCATCTTACTTTGTTTTAAAGAACTAACAATTTCAAGGTTCTCATTAATAAAACGGCAAGTGACGTCATGCAGTGGTGTTAGAATATTGCTTAATTTTCGTTGATTCTTTCTAAGGTTATGGGTTTTAACAAAATCATCAATATGACCTTGGGAAATATCTTTACTTTGGACAGCTTTGGCAGCGTTCCTAAAGCTTTCATTAATATATTGTTCGCCCTCTGGGAATAACACCTCGACAAACTTATATTTTCTCTCAGCTCCAAAACAGAACTTAACCTTTTTCTCATCAATCTCGGAGTCACTGTGGAAAACACAACTGCCCACTAAAGCACCAAGTAATTGCTTTAGTTCGCTACTGGCAGCTACACAAAACCGCCTCTTTTTGATACACGACTTGACTAAGCCAATTATACCCGTTCCGGCTAAGCCAAGAATAAAACCAAAGCCAATGTTGATTAGAGGCCCCCATGTGTTTGGCTGCGATGCCTCAGGCGTAGCTGCTGCCAACAGTGTAGTGGATGATGCAAGCAAATAGTTGAACATAGTAACTCCTTAATATTTATCCGCCTATGGCGGACTCGCCTGTCCTCCGTCTTGTCCGCCGTAGCCTTGGCAAAGGCGGAAGCCCTAAGGGACGAAGGAGGGTCCAATCTCTTTTATTAAATGATTCCGCCTTTTGGTGTTTTATGGCCGGACACCGTTAATTTTCCCTGTTGGGAAGTCCATCTTACATAAACTTTCTTTGTTTGAATGCCTTTACGTCACTGGCGGAAAGGTCGAACCATTCTCCATTTTTGCGTTTGTCCTTGAAGCGATCATGCCAGTACTTCTCGATTCCAACTGGATCATCCGTTTTGATCTTGTGGATTAGTTCGAGTTTTTCGGGAAGCAAGATTTTGAGTTCGAATTCTCGTCTTTCGGCACATTTACTAAAGCCAATCTTGAAATGTTTACCTGATTTCATCAGGTAAACGAATCCGAATTCGATTTCCTTTGATTCTGTGCTCTGTCGCTGCCGAGGCTTTACTTTGGCAGCCGCTGCTTCGCAGATGTCAATGACTTTGTCATTGACATTATGATCTTTACAGTACCTAAGAACTGTCTCGATCAACTCCCGTTTGTTCCCAAATCTGGAAAAGGTGCTGTGGCTTGGAAACTCTTTATCCTGATGACGCTTGAACCTGTGTTCCACGGAAGTAGGGAAATGACCAAGCTCCTGAATCAGTTCCATAAGTTTACCAACTAAAAAATCATCTGGATAAGCGGATTGCATTTCGTTTGGATTAATGTATCCAGCTTCGGCAATAGCATCACCCCATCCTATCCAGTACTTTCCTCTCCAAACCCACGCCTTTATTCCTGTTTCCTTCTCGAATCTTCCGATACCAAGAGGAATACCTCCGTTTTCTTCTGCAGTACGCTTGATTTCAGAAAGTATATGTTCTTTGTCCATCAATAATATTTCCTCTCTGTCAAACAATGTCTATACAGCCTGTATAAATGCTAAACGTAGGCTGTTTTCTTTCTAACTCACTAACTCACTTACAATAAACGGCAACTCTCTCGAATTCGGCTTTATCAAAGAAGCTAATCAGAGCATTCTGGCGAGGCAACAAAACTTTCCATCTTCTTTTCGCAGCTTTTCTCTGTCTGCTCTTTGAGCAGTTCTACGCATCGGGCTAAGTATTTTAGTTCCTGGGTATTATTGCAAATTTGGGATAAAGAGTAAAGGGAAAACGGCGAAAAACTGGATGCCTGCCTTCGCAGGCATGACAGGTGGTCTTTCGCCCAGTTGGGGCTTTGGGTTTTTGGGTGCTCTTTACCGGAGGTTTACACCTCCGGCTATTAGTGTGTCGCTCCTTTGGAGCTTATAAGGAAATTATTAAAAACAGCGTGGGTAAGCAAGTTACCCACCCTACGAAACTGCGGGACTTATTTTGAATTTAGATTGCCGCGTTTCGCTTCAAATTAAAAAGGACCTTATAAATTAAAACCGCAAAACATCAAAAACCCCCACCGTCACAAAAAACGATTTAACCAGCTACTAAAGCAAGTTCATCGGCCTGCTGACGGCGCCGGAGCACTTCTGCACTTATTTTCCGGTTTGCTAAGCGATTGTCAAGGACACCGACAAGTTTTTTGCTATCCTTGCTTTCGAGTACGGCTATGTCTTCCATGCCGAATTTGGCCATTTTTTCAAATGCATCCTGCAGCTCGGTATCTTTGGTCGTGCAGTCTATCACAGGTTCTGCAACATCGCACGCCAGCAGCCAACCGCAAACATCCTGATTGGCAAACATCTCTTTTATGCCGGATATAGTTATCTTGCCCATAATATTATGCTCTCGGTCCACAACAGGATAATAAACACTATCGGTCTTGCCGAAAAGCTCAAGTATCTCGCCAAGAGCCGTGTCCTCCTCAATCACAAGCGGCTCAGCATCCATAACATCCATGACTTTATAAGATTTTATAAGGTCGTCCTCGGTAACGTTCATCCCAACCTCACCGGCTCTTTCAACCCCGATCTTAACAAACATCGGGCCAATTATTTCCATCAAAAATGTTGCTGTCATCACAATCAATATTATCGCCTTGCCCACCTCACCGCCAAATTGACTGCCCGCTAAAATCGCAAGACCTATCGCAACTCCCGCCTGGGGCAAAAGGCATATACCCAGATACTTCTGAACCGTAATTGCCGAACGGCTGTGCTTCGCCCCGATCCACGAACCTACAATCTTGCCAAACGCACGCGATAAAGTGTAAACCAGTATCATTGCCAGCATAACTCCGCCAATCTTGCCAAGCTCCATATGAGCGCCCGCAAGAACGAAAAATGCTATATATATCGGTGGATAAAAATGCTTTACCAGTTCAAAAAGATACTTACTCTGACGTGGTGCAAGATTCGCTATCGTAATACCAAGAGTCATAGCCGGCAAAATAGGGTCTATCTTCGGGATCATCGACACTCCAACCACCAAAAAAAGACACGCTATCGTAAACGTCAGTATTTTATCATCGGCACGCACAAATTTTAACAGGTAATAAAGTATCAATCCTACAACAAACCCGAGCAGCACTGCACCGACTATCTCACTGAAAACAAACAAAAGTGTACGCAAAACCGTGGTCTCAGATGTTCCCAGAATAGTCTGTGCCCCACTCGCCGCAACCCGATAAAGAATCAATGCCAATCCATCATCAAGAGCAACTATCGCCAGTATAGCCGCCGTCAACGGGCCTCGCGTCTTGAACTCCCAAAGCACATTAACCGTCGCCGCAGGTGCCGTAGCCGAGCCTATAGCTCCAAATACTAAACCCATCGCTATCGCCGACTTCAAGTCGCCGGTAAGAAAATATCCCGCCAACGAGGTCGCAACAGCTACCGATACAAATGCTCCGAGTCCCTGGGAAAAAAGGATCGTGAAAAACTGCCGGCCGTATTTTTTAAAAACATCTCCCCGCAGCTCCCCGCCGATCATAAAGCCTATCAAACCCAGAGCAACCATTGTAAAAGGCTCGAGCATCTCGATAGTATGGGTTTCGATAACTCCAAAAACATCACCAAGCAATATCCCGACAAGAATACAACCAACAACCTGCGGAATTTTCATTTTCTGAAAAAGTCGAGAAGCAAAAGTGCCGCCGAAAAAGATCAGCCCGAAAAGCAGAACAATATTAAAAACTCCCCCATCCTCAACATTAGAGATAACATGCAATACCTGCATAACTTCTTTACCTGACCAAAGGGTTAATATTATACTCAGCTTTCGCCACGCATACCACCAACGGTAACTGAACCCGTTAGTTTACCCTGATTATCGACCACAGGATAGTAAAAACTTTCAGCTTCACTGAAAAGTCGGATTGTTTCCGTTATAAAATCCTCACCACAAACCGTTGCCGGAGACTGCCCCATCATATCAACCGCTTCGCATAAAATCATTACTGACATCTCCTTATCCGGCACTTATACCGTACATACTGTCAGCTTCTTTTTGTTTTGCAAGAACCTCTGCACTCAACTGGCGATGAACACCACGAGAACCCAGAACTCCCTTAAAATTCGCTCCATCTTCGGTATCTATGACCGGAACATATTCAAGATCAAGATGCTTCATCTTTGAAATAGCCTCACGCAGCCCAACATCCTCGGTCAGCATATATCCTACAGGTTCCATCATATCCATCGCGACCAGCCAGTCGTTAAGCTCCTGAGTAGCAAAAGTATTCCTTATTCCATCAAGTGTTATTGCACCGATGAGTTTATTTTCACTATCGACAACCGAATAATAATAACTGTCCGTATCGCTAACCACCTTAATAACACCGCTAAGCGTCATCCCAGCCGATATCACCGGCACCCCGGAATCCATCAGATCGCTCACGTTATACACCTTAATAAGGTCTTCCTCGGTAATATTTAATCCGAGTTCGCCGGCCTTACCCGCACCGAACTTAACCCCAATCGGCCCGATTATCTGCAATACAAACGCACCGATTATCACCACAAGAAGCATTATCGAACCGATTTCCGGCTCGAACCGATTACTGGCAACAATAAGCAGCCCGATAGCGATTCCACCCTGCGGGTACAAACAAAACCCGAGATACTTCCTCACAGATTTTGTCGTATTCGAGTAAGACGCACCAAGATAAGAGCCGATAGTTTTCCCGAAAATACTCCCGAAAACATAAGCGACTACCAACATGATTATCATGAAATTGACATTAGCAACCTGCAGCCTCGCACCGACCAGAACAAAAAAGAAGACATAAATCGGGGCTATAAATCTGTGCATAACCTCAAAGCTCGTCTTAGTACCTCTGCTTTTAGTATTAATCAGCACAAGACCAAGAGACATCGAAGTAAGAATCACATCGAGATGTATCTTCATCGATAGACCTATTAGCAGCATAACAAAGCCAAGCGAATATATAAGATTTCTTTCGGCATCATCAATCTTATTAAGTATCCAGCTCAGCAGCCACCCCGCAGCCGACCCAATCGCCAGAGAAGCTAATATATGATAAAATGCAAAGCCGAGAGCAACGATAAACTTCTCCCCGCCGTGGCCGGTTATCACTCCGGCAACACTCACACCTATCGCATAAAGTACCAAAGCAAGAGCATCATCAAGAGCTACCACCGCCGTCAGCATCGTCGTCAATGGCCCGCGTGCCTTATACTCCCACAACACACTCACCGTCGATGCCGGATCAGTCGCCGCACAAATCGCCGCAAAAACTACAGCCACCGCAAGAGGCGTTTGCCAGCCGTCAAAGAAAAACTGCATTACAACATAACTCAATATCCCCACCAGCAAAAACGCACTCAATCCCTCAAACAGCAGCACCCAAAAAACCTGTTTGCCAAGTTTGGTAAAAATCTCCGCTTTCAGCTCGCCGCCTATCAGAAAACCTATCAGCCCGAGAGCGAGCATATTGAACAATTCGAAATGAGATATCTCCTCCGGAGAGATTATCCCGCTTACCGGCCCTAACAAAATACCCATTACTACATAACCAACGATCTGCGGAATGTGAAATCGCTGAAATATCCGCCCCAAAAACGCCGCAAACAGCATCCCCAGCCCGATTATCAATATTGGATTAAGACCTTGCAAATGGTCAACCACAGACCTAATTATTTCAAACATATAACACCTGCAAAAAACTGCCAAAAAAGGTATCTTGCCTTAAAACTTAATATCTCTAAGAAATGCGGCCGCCGTGCCTAATCAAAAGGAAGTAATACTAACACCTCAGATTGCTTTGTCAAAGAATTTCTGCAACAGTTTCCTCAATTCGTCTGCCGCCTCGCCAAAACCCTAACCCAACCTTACCCCCCAAATCTCCTCGTCCCATCATAAATCTCATATTTGAGCAAACGGCATTCGATCTTACCATTAAAAAATATCATCTTCGCAGAAGTCTTCAACCCCACTTTACCACCCAGTTTCTTGTTACCCGTAAAAATATAACAGCTATAACCCGCGCACTTTTGCTTAAAAAAATCTCCCAGCCGTTTATATTCTTTTTCGAGCTCGTCCAGTTCACCCAGCCGCAAACCATATTCCGGATTGACTATCACAATACCCCCGCCCTCAGGAACTTCGGTCTGGGCAAAATCACAAACCTTAAATTCTATCAAATGCTCCACTCCCGCAGTTTTCGCATTTTGCTTTGCGGCTGCTATTGCCTCCTCATCAATATCCGTCGCAATTATTCGTTTTTTCAGCCGTCCTTTAACCACCGCCTTACGGGCATCATTTCGCATCCGCTGCCACGCCTGCTCATCAAAAACCTTAAAATGCATAAACCCAAAATTGCTCCGCAGACCAGCTGGTGCCTTCTTCATAGCAATAAGAGCTGCCTCGATAGCCAACGTTCCACTCCCGCACATCGGCAAAACAATATCCTGACCCCCGTCATAGCCGGTAGCCATAACAATTCCCGCAGCCAGCGATTCTCTCAGCGGTGCCTTAAACGGCATCTTACGATAGTTTCTATCCGAAAGCTTCAAACCCGAAGTATTGAGGTATATCCACGCCTTATCCTTCTTCCAAAAAAGGTTCACAACTGCCTTATTCCTATCCGACCCGCTATCCGGCCTCGACCCCGTCTTCTTATGTATCCGGTCAACGATCGCATCCTTAACTTTCAAACTCGGATACATACTATTATTGATCGAGTAGGTATCGACCCGTGAAAGTACACACAAATATTCCTCAGCATCGATAATATTTTCCCACGGCAGAGCGTTGACTTGTTTATACAATGTTTCACTGTTGCCGCATCGAAATTCTTTAAGAAGATATAGTACGCTATAAGCCGTTCGCAGATGCAAACTCAGTTTCATACAATCGACAAACGAGCCGCGCGTAACAACACCGCCAGTATGACTGCTAACTATTTCAAAGCCCAGCTCCTCAAGCTCAGCGATCAGATAATCTTTCAGCCCCGGGCCACAGGTCACCAATATATTTTTGCGTTCTCTAATATCCATCCAAACCAGATTTCTACTCCCAGCCCCCATAATAACCAACCTCGCACTTTTTATCAAACCAAAAAACAACCACACCACCATTACCGGCTAACCGCGACAAACAAAACCGTTTGTTTCCTTGCCAACCGATCCGCCCCACCGTGTTATTGCACAAAAGCTCCTTTCTTACAACGCTGCCGAAACCGGTATTATAAAAAACTGAATTTTGTTCACGAATTACGTAACCTTTACGGCAATAACATTTTGTGGAAAAGAAGACTTGAGCAAGCGGGTTGGTTTTGGTAGATTGGTTGGCTGTCAGATCGTTTTATTGAAGAATCAAAACATTAAAATATAAGAGGTAACGATGGATGTATTGTTAGTTGGCAGCGGCGGAAGAGAACATGCGATAGCATGGAAGCTGAAAGAGTCGAAAAAACTGGGTAAATTATATATTGCACCGGGTAATCCGGGGACGGCCCAATTGGGGCAGAATGTTGATATAGACGTGAACGATATCGAGCAATTGGTGGATTTTGCCAAGTCAAAAAGCATAGACCTTGTTGTGGTCGGGCCGGAGGATCCGCTTGCGGGTGGGCTGGTTGATGCAGTTGAGGCGGCTGGTATTATGGCTTTTGGCCCGAGCGCCGAGGCTGCCCAGTTAGAGGCTGACAAGGCTTTCGCCAAGCATCTAATGAGGAGCTGTTCGGTATCTACGGCTGAGGGGCAGGTTTTTGATAATTACTATGACGCAAAAGCCTACATTGCCAGCCGTGACGAAGCGGTTGTAATCAAGGCGGCGGGACTTGCTAAGGGCAAGGGTGTTTTTGTATGTGATGATCCGGCGAACGGGATTCTGGCGGCTGAGCGCATAATGCGCAATAATGAATTCGGCGCGGCTGGCGATAAAATAGTTGTCGAGGATAAACTTATCGGCGAGGAGGCCTCGATTCTGGCGTTTGTTGACGGCAGGAACATTTATGTTATGGAGTCCTCGCAGGATCATAAGCCGATTGGCGATGGAGATACCGGGCCGAATACGGGCGGGATGGGTGCATATAGCCCAGCACCGGTGGTTACGGATAAGCTTATGTCGCTGATAAATAGGCAGATTCTTGTGCCAATAGTTGACGGTTTGAATCGCAACGATACACCTTATAAAGGGGTTCTTTATGCGGGAGTGATGATAACAGCGGGCGGGCCAAGGGTGCTTGAGTTTAATGTTCGTTTTGGCGATCCGGAGACTCAGCCGATTCTGATGCGGTTAAAAAGCGATCTGCTTGAGGTGATGGTGGCGGTTTGTAAGGGGAAACTCGACGAGGTTCAGCTTAACTGGGACCCGAAGCCGGCAGTGTGCGTGGTGATGAGTTCGGGCGGATATCCGGGGGATTACGAAAAGGGTAAGCAGATAACGGGGATAGAACAGGCTGAACAAATTGACGGCGTGAAGGTATTTCATGCAGGCACGGCTATGAAGGATGGGAAGCTGGTTACTAATGGCGGAAGGGTGCTTGGAGTTACTGCTGTAGGTAATACGGTCGAGGAAGCGAAGAGCAATGCTTATCTGGCTGTGGAAAAAATTAACTTTGAAGGTGCCTACTACCGACATGATATCGCCGATAAAGCTATTAAAAGGTAACAGGACATTTTATCTGTTTGAATAAGCGTGAAAAATATCGATACTAAAAAACGCTTCTATATCAGGTTGTTCGAATTAGCTGCTTTTGTTGTGTTGGCTTGGCTTTCGGTGCAGCTATTGACGGCTGTGCTGGGTAAGAGAGCGATAGAGCAGCTCAGTGAAATTACAAACACTGAAGTGGAAGCTAAAAAGATCAGTTTTCATATAAACGGCTCGATATTGATAAAAGATATGCGCATCTCTGCCGGACATGACCTGAACCCGGAAAAATCAATCCTGATCGCTAAAAACGTTTATGCTCGTTTCGGGCTGATAAGTCTTTTGACATTAAAACCCAGGCTCAAAAAACTTAATGTCAAAGATTTTGTTTTGAACGTACAACAGGACATCGATGAAAACCTGTGGAATGTCGGAACTATAAATTTCAGTCTCGCAAATGCCGACCTCGAACATATATTGCCATGCATACAACTCAAAAGAGGTATCATTAAATACAGCAGATATATGGATGGTAAAATCGATGTGTTGTGGCAAATGCCGATGAGTGCGGAGCTGAATCCGGATAAGCGTGGGGAAAAACTATGCAGTTTTGAGGTGGTTACTTTATCTGAAAATGGTTTGAATAATACCCTTTTCGGGAGATGGCAGGAAGGCAAGTTTAGCGTTTCGGGCGGTGTTTGTTCTCTGGATATTCTTAGTTTGCAAAGAGTTTGGAGCATTTTTGATATAAATGGCGAGCTGAATTATGACGAGCAAGGGAACTATTATTTTGTCTTGAGTTCCGAAGCGATGAAATTCGACAAATCAGCTGATGAGGTCAAGACTATATCGAACAATGATGGCACTCGGGACGGATTTAGATTGAACCGCCTGTTCGAAAGGTTCGACCCAAGCGGAACCGCTGACATTGTTTTAGCTGCAAAGGGGAATTTGAACCGGCTTGAAAACTCAGAATTCAGCGGGAAAATATTCGCTCACGGTTTAAAAATAACAGACAGCAAATTTCCATATCAACTTGAGAATATGTGGGGAATAATTCATTTTAATAATGAAAAGATCGTGCTTGATAATCTCACCGGCTTACATGGGCAAAACAAGGTTGCCATTGACGGTCTGATAGATAATCCATATAAAAAACCTAATTACAATGTTCGTTTTTTAAGCGATGGTTTAGCCCTTGATAAAGACCTGTATGATGCCCTCAAGCCCGAACATCAAAAACTCTGGGAGCACTTTTCACCTTCCGGCTCGGCGGCTATAGATTACAGGCTTAT
>JADHXY010000061.1 GCA_016782755.1 Phycisphaerae bacterium
CTCGGCTCCGCAGCACAATACGGCGGCAAATTAATGAAATAAGCTGCACTAATCATCAAAAACGGCAGGCCTAAAAACCTGCCGTTTTTTATTATTTGAATTTAAATTGTAGCGTGGGTAACTTGTTACCCACGCTGAAAAAAACACAAAAATGGAGAACTTCTTAAAATGTCAAATTACCGTCGAGCTAATTTTGCCGGTGGTTACTATTTTTTCACGGCGGTAACGTATAACCGTCGCGAAATTTTCGTTAATTCTAACGCACGTCAATGTTTACGAAAAGCCTGGCGTAAAACAAGAGACAGACACCCTTTTGATGTAATTGCTATGTGCCTGCTACCTGAACATATCCATTGTATCTGGCATTTACCCGAGAGTGATTGTGATTTTTCGACACGATGGCGTTTGATCAAACGATATTTCACTATTGGCTATATCGACTCCGGCGGCAAAGAATTAAAACAGAGCAACTCTCGAAAATGCAAGGGAGAAAAAGGCATTTGGCAAAGAAGATTCTGGGAACACCATATTCGAGACCAACGAGACTTACAGAACCACGTAGATTATATCCATTATAATCCGCTCAAACACAACCTTGTAAAAACGCTTGAAGATTGGCCATGGTCAACGTATCATAAATTCGTTAAACAGGGATTTTATAAGCATAGAGTATTAAAAGATTTTGATGGTAATTTCGGAGAAAATTTTGCAGAATAAGCAAATCCAAAAAAACCGCGTGGGTAACAAGTTACCCACCCTACAAAACTTATTAACACAAAGAAATAATTCAAAATTTTATAGTTAAAAATAAATATGAAGCTTTCGAAAATGAAATTTATCTTGTTGTGTGTAATTTTGGCTTTTTGTATAGCGAGTATTTTGGTCTATTTGTTTGTGCTAAATGGAAGAAATCATAGTTTAGATTATGATTATACGAAAACCAAGATTGTAGAGGAACCTCTTGGGCCTGTTCACGAGATGACTCAAACATACACTGGGGTTGGGAAGAAACTTTTGTGGCGACAAGAATCCGTCAAACCCGCTCCGTGCGATCAGAAGTCTGATGAGTAGCTTGTTACCCACGCGGATAAATGGGTAGAAAGAAAATATGGTTAAGGGAAATATATTGAGATCGGTATTTTTTGCGATATTTTTTACTATTGGGTCGGCTGCGATAGTGGCGGCGATACTTTCTAACGAGCTTTTAGAGCATTACAAAAATTGCCAACTGCTCAAAAATTCAATACTCACACGAGACAAACTCAAGGGCATCTGCGACGACTACGATGTTCTGCTCGAACAATTCGAAAATGACCCCAATATTATCGACCGCATCACAACTGTTCAGTTAGGCACCGAAAGAAACGACCCAAACACTCACTATCCCAAAGCCGCCGCCGAAGATATCCTCTTAATTAAAAAGGCCTTGCAGGAATTCGAAAAACAAACATCAGACGAACAATTAGCCCCCCAATGGCTCACTCGCAGCACCGAACCGAAAAAAAGGCTCACCCTTTTCGTCGCCGGCTCTTTTCTGATACTAACATCACTAATATGCTTCGGCACACCAAAACGGGGTAAATCCAGAAAAAACAACTCAAATCAAGAACAAATCAGCCCAGACGCAAAAGATTAAGACCATGCTCAGGGTCAAATTTACGGCCCGCATCAATGCCAATTATTTCGATAATAGTCACTTCAAGTACCAAAAAAGTACTCGCCCCGCCCCTCGGACACCCAACAACCGTCTCGTCACCCTTTCCGATAGCAGCATGTAAATGCAGCTTAGGCCCCTGCTCATCGCAATAGATCGTACCCACCCCAAGAGTCTCGCCCGGACCTTCAAATTTCTTAAAATTGCCCACAATCTTCGGCTTTTCCTGCTTTGGCCCCACCACCACATCGGCTTTGCGAAATCCGCCGGTAATAAACACTGCTGCCGATTTGATATCCTCCTTCGCTGCTACCGATTCTATCGACTCGTAAATATCCTCACCCTCAAAAAGGCGAACGGCTATAACTCTGCCAGTTTTCCCTACTGCGTATTCCATTGGGTTTTTCCTTTCACGATTTACATATCTGCTGCGTCTGCCAATTCTCATCAACCCATAAGCCTAAGATATCAATATCCTTATATATCGATTTCAAATATTTGACAGCCTTTTCGAGTTGAACCAGCTGCGTTTTTTTATCGACCTGGTTGCCCGCACAACCATGATGAGCAACAATAGCCACTGTTCTTGAACCATGTACGTCCACCGACAAATCCACCCTCTCCAAAATAGATTTCGCCTGCTGCGAGTCCTGACATTCAGCCAAATATCGCACCGGGCCGGACTCAGTTACAGAATCCACGTAACCCGTCCCAAAAGAAGCAACCATATAATTCATAACGGGTAGCTGAACCCGCCCGTCCATACAATTTACAGCCGTGCAAAAACTACCCATTGCCTGCTCCTAAATAAAAATTTACACAATTAGACAAAATTATAGGGAAATTGCAAAACGAATCAATAAAACCGCGAAAAAAACACCAGTTATTTGAAAAAAATCTAAAAAAAACACAAAACAATTGAACATCATCTTTCAAATACCGTATTTGTAGCTCATCACCTCCTCCTTTAATAATAGGATACGGCGGTTTCTCAGGATGAGAGGCCGCTGTTTTTCTATTTAGACCCTCTTTACCTTGCTCGTGCAATCACCTTGTTCGAATAAGCATCTTACCCATAAATCTTTGCCAATTAACATGAATGCACTTATAGTTGGGGTTTAGATTTCAAGTCCTCTATACTAAAAAACTTAACCTGTAATAAGATAATTAATTTTAACGGCTTATTTTATGGCGAAAAGAATACTTCTTGTAAACCCAGCGATTTATGATTTTACCGCTTATGACTTCTGGTCAAAGCCTTATGGCCTCTTGACAGTGGCCGGCTACATACGCGGCAAAGCCCAATTCAGCCTTTTTGATTACATGGACAGACAAGCCCAATTTGCCGAAAAAGAAACAAACAACCTCAAAAGCGACAAGTGGGGTCGCGGCAATTTCTATAAACAGAAAATCCCAAAACCACCTGCCCTCAAAGACATACCCCGACATTTCCACCGTTTCGGCCTGCCGAGGCATTATTTTCAAAAATTTCTTCAAGAAAACAAAAATTTCGACTTTGCACTTGTGCAGACAGTTATGACCTACTGGTATCCAGGTATTGCTGAAGTTATTGAAGATATCAGAGAATACTCACCGCAAACAAAAATCGTCCTCGGTGGCAATTATGCCACTTTATGCCCTGACCACGCTGCAACTCTCGGCGCAGATTTCAATCTCTCCGGCATCGATCTTGAGCCTCTTTATAAATATCTTGATCTCAAACCCGATTACACTCAGCCAGCACTCTGGCAAGCCTATGACAAACTCGAAACGGCTGTACAAAAAATTTCTGACGGCTGTCCTTTCAGGTGTACCTATTGCAGTGTCCCCAAAGTTTACCCGGGTTTCAGCGAAAGACCGACAGTAAGATCAATAGCTGAATTTGAAATGCTGCTGGATCGCGGCATAAAAAACATTGCATTCTACGATGACGCCCTGCTTTACAAAGCAGATCAATTACTTATACCGTTCCTCAAAGAAGTGATAAAACGAAATTCACAGACCAATCTCCACACTCCCAACGCCTTAAATGCACGTTTTATTACAGATCAAATTGCCGAAGTCATGCTCGAAGCAGGATTCAAAACCTTTTATCTCGGTTTTGAGAGCAGCAGCGAACAATGGCAGAAAAAAACAGGCGGCAAAGTAGTATCCGACGAACTCAGCCAAGCGGTAAATAGACTTGTCAAAGCAGGTGCCGAACCGCAAAACATAACAGCTTACCAGATACTCGGCCACCCTGATTCTGATATACAGCATTTAGAAAAGTCGATGCACTTTGTAAATTCTTTAGGAATTCGCGGAATGCTCGCCGATTTTTCACCAATACCTTCAACTAAGGATGGCAAAAAAAGCGAAAAATGGGTAGATATGTCAAAACCGCTTTTCCATAACAAAACAGTTTTCACTATCATCAAAGCCGGTTTCGAACAAAGCAACAGGCTAAAAGACCTTCAGAGAAAATTAAACAACCGAATCGCCATAAAACGAGAAAATTCCGATTAGCCCTCAAGCTGTGCTGCTATATCATCTGAAATATCAAAATTGGTATACACGTTCTGAACATCATCATGATCATCAAAGACATCCATCAAACCGAGTATCTTCCTCGCCATTTCTACATCCGCAACAGCAACCGTATTCTGCGGAACCATAGAAATCTCAGCAACCTCAATAGGTATCTGTTTCTCTTCAAGTGCTTTTTTCAATTCTTCATAAGCCGCCGGCTGACAGGTTATTTCATAAACCTTTCCGGTATTTTCCATATCATCAGCACCCCCGCCAAGAGCTATCTCCATAAGATCATCTTCTGCCACCTTATCCGTAGGAACTGTTATCAGCCCCTTCTTCTCGAACATCCAGTTCACGCATCCGCTGCTTCCAAGCGAACCGCCCCGCTTTTCAAATATTCTTTTAATCTCCGGAGCAGTACGGTTGCGATTGTCCGTAAGTGCCTCAACCATAATCGCTATACCGCCCGGCGCATAACCTTCATAAAGAACCTCTTCGAAATTGGTTGTGCCAAGCTCTCCGGTGCCCTTTTTGATGGCTTTTTCTATTGTATCTTTGGGCATATTAGCGGCTTTTGCCTTGTCGATAGCATATCTCAACGAAAGATTCTGGCTCGGGTCCCCGCCGCCGTTCTTGGCTGCCACGATCAAAATACGAGCAACCTTACTCCATACCTTACCCCTTTTTGCATCGTTAGCAGCTTTTTTGTGCTTAATTCCGGCCCAATGTGAATGTCCTGACATATACTCTCCTGGAAAAATATATTTTCTCTAAAAATCGACACGCAAACCAAAGTAGCTATTATACTTTTTTTGGGGATTTTAGGCAAATATTTTTATCCAGCCGGTTTTTGAGGACAAAAAACCCTCCCACTAAAGAATGCAAGACATCATCAGGCTCCGTCAGATAAATGTCAGATATGATAAGCAAAATCCATTACTTTAGGATCAACAAGCTTTCTGAAATCTTCGATTCTCATCCGAATGCATTTCTCATGAGTGCCGGCCTGAAATGTAATATGGTCGTCCAGCAGAAGACTTTTATCCATTATAGTTGGAAGGTTATACAGATTACCAAACGGCGGCTCTGCTCCGAGTTCGCAATCATTGCATATCCTGCCGATTTCTTCCTCTTCCGCCAGTTCCACTGACTGTGCCCCAAGCTGTTCTTTGAGCTTGTTGAGATTAACCTTGTGGTTGGCTGACAACACACACATCATGAATTCACCATCCGCTTTTACGACCACAGGCTTTGCGACAAAAACACCTTTCTCGTGCTCCAGAGCTGCCATCCGCTGAGCTGTAAAAGCTGGTACGTGCTCGCTTAACTCATAACCGACACCTTTTTCGTTGAGTAATTCAATTACCCCCATTTTAATTCCCCCTTAAATAATTTATTAATCGCATACCTGAACTCATCAAAGCAACTCACCTTGAAAAATCAAAAGATAAAAACCGCGCAAAGCTGATTTGCAATGGGCAGCCTTTATAAATACGACTTTCTCTTGATTAAGCCTATGAAAAAAATCCCTATAGAACCAAGAAGAATAGCCCCCGGAGCCGGTACCACACCACTACCGTTGCCATCTCTGCCATTATTCACAAAAGCTTCGCTTCCTTCGCTCGCAAATCCCTGAACATGCAGCCCGATTCTCAACGTCCCATCATCAAGATCATCTACCACATCCTGCAAATCATTTCCAGCCAACAAATTGAATGTAATCCCAAGAGATTCTCCCGGATTGATACCCTTGGGCTGTACGGGCGGATCTGAATCGAATGAATATGTCGCTGCAAATGGTACCGCAAGATTGTTCCCGCCCGGAAGATTCCCGGGACTGGCAAACTGAGCAAATGCTACTCCGGGGTCGGAGTTGTCAAGGAAAGCAAAACTCGCAAGTGCGCCATCGTCGAAATATATGTCTGCAATCGAAGAAGCCTCTTGCCCGGTATTTCGAAAAGTAAAGAGTACCTGATTCGTGCCGCCTTCACTAATATCAACAAAAAGTTGATTTTCACCGATATGTCCGTCTGCAAACTGCGTTGAGCCGTCATTTGCTTCTACAATATGTAAAAAACTGTACGTAACCTGAGCCATAGCCGTTTGCGCAGCTAAAAAACATATAACCAAAAACATCGCATACCATTTAATTTTTTTCATTATCGGGGCCCCCTTTTATATATATTATGGTGGATTTGACAGAAAATGGAAATGAATTAAGGGGGAGCGTGTATTTTGATATCTGATCGACACATCCATTGCCGCCAATGTAATCCGGCAGCGTACATAAAAAGCCTCGTTAAACTTTAGTTCAAACCCAACTCTAACAAAAAGGCATGCAGAAAAACAATCAGGATATAATTGTGTTTTACCATAGGCAAAATTGTCCCAGCCAACATGAGATATTGCCTTACTTATTTTTCAAAAACCAAGCAAAATATTGCAATATTTGATATTTTCCTATATAATGAAGATATATAAATATGGGGTTTTTTATCATTTGGGAGACTTATTATGTTTGAGAGTATCGATAAATTAATGTTGGCCGGACTTGGTGCATTGTCTATGACAAAGGAAAAAGCTGAAAAAATCTTCGACGAGTATGTAAAAAAAGGTGAAGTCGAAAAAGATAAGAAAAGCGGCTTTGTCAAAGATTTGATGGAAAGTGCTGATAAGTCAAGGCAGGAATTAGAAAAAACAGTATCAGATCAGGTCGCTCAATCTTTTAAAAAGATTAAAATCGCAACTTCAGAAGACATCGAAAGAATCGAGAAGAAAATCGACCTGCTGCTCGATAAGGAATAACCGTTTTGCACCTCTGGTTATTTCAATTCAAGCAGAAGATGGTAGAACTGCAGCGGTATCGGCATATCGTCGGTGTGCTGGTCAAACATGGGTTCGAAGATACGGCTGTAACTCTGCGGGGGAAGTTTAAGTTACTCGCCACAAGCAGACGACTGCCTCTTAAGGGCAAAGAAAAAATTGCCGCCAAAAGCCGACCCCAACGGCTAAGAATGGCACTGCAGGAACTTGGCCCGACATTTGTAAAAATGGGGCAGCTTTTGAGCACAAGGCCAGACCTGATACCAGAAGATTACGTACAAGAACTCGAAAAACTTCAGGATCGCGTAGAACCGGAAAAAGGTGATTTGATATTGAAACAGCTCGAAGATGAACTCGGCAGCAAAATCGACGATCTCTTTACCAGTTTCCAACGGGAACCCATAGCCGCCGGAAGTATTGCCCAGGTACATAAAGCCGTAACACACGACGGGGAAAAAATAGCCATTAAAATTCGCCGACCGGGCATAGAAAAAATCATACAAACCGAGTGCAAGATACTCGAAGACATGGCTGGGCTTCTAAAATCAACCGTTTTTCAGCATGAAACGATCGACCCGAAAAAAATGGTACGCGAATTTGCTGAAGCCGTCGAGAAAGAGGTCGATCTCACAAACGAGAAGCGTAATCAGCAGAGATTTATAAACAATTTTTCACAGGATAAAACCATCCATATCCCTGCAATTTGCGACGAATATTGCAGCCGCGGTATCTTGGCGATGGAGTACATCGAGGGAATAAAACCTTCGAATGCCAAGATCGTCACACAAGCCGGCTTAGACCCCAAAATCGTTGCTGCAAACGGAGCTAATTTTGTTCTCAAGCAGATTTTTGATTTAGGATTTTTTCATGCCGATCCACATCCGGGTAATTTTTTCCTTATGCCCGACAACGTCCTTGCGCCTATTGATTTCGGACAGGTAGCTCGGCTAACCTCAACCGACAGAAAACTCCTCAATCATATAGTCTTGTCGATAGTTGATAATGAAGCCGAACCTATGGTAAAATCCCTCGAACAGGCCGAAATGCTCGACATTCGCACAGACACAAATAAACTCTCACTTGACATAGAACACACGCTCGACACCTACCATAATCTCCCGCTAAAAGAGATTCCATTCGGCAAACTTATCTCCGAGATATTCGGCATTATGCGAAATAACCACGTTCGCCCGCCGGCACAATTTACATTGATGCTAAAAAGCCTCATGACAATAGAATCTTTTGCAATATCACTCGATCCGGATTTCGACATTATTAAATGCCTCCAGCCGTACGCCAGGCGGCTGAGCCTCGAAGAAATCAGCGTCAAAAAAACCATGAAAAAACTCAAAAAAGCCGCCCAGGATGCCAGCGAACTCGTCTCCAAACTCCCCGACGACTTAAACGCCCTTGTAACTAAATTCCGGCATGGCAAATTCGAAATGCGGATACACCACGAACACCTCGAAAACCTCGTAAAAACAATGAACAAAAGTTCCAACAGAATAAGCTTTTCACTGATAATTGCCGCCCTGCTAATCGCTTCGAGCATGCTCGTACCACTTGAAGGAACTGTTTTGGGATTTGTACGTTTCCAAACATTGGGTGTTTTCGGCTACATCACAGCCGCCGTCATCGGCTTCTGGCTCCTGATATCAATAATTCGCGGAAAAGGACTTTGAACTGGCAAAAATCTTTAATGAATTTGAGCAATACTTGACTTTACTATCCTTTTAGATTATTTTTTTACACGTCCTAAGTCCCCGTAGCTCAACTGGATAGAGTGTTGGCCTCCGAAGCCAAAGGTTGTGGGTTCGAATCCCGCCGGGGACATTTTTTTAACTTGTTAAATAGCAATAAGTTACAATTTTCGACACCCTGTATCTTTTCCCGGAAATACCCTGTTTTTGCCAAAGTGGGTCACTTTTGGGTCAGTCAGGTCAGCTTCCGGGATTTTCCCGAGCATTTCAGACTGTATCTTTTGGGCTTTCTTAATGTCCTCAGGCTGAACGCTCAGGTAGTACATCTGTGTGGTCCGGATGTCTGAATGTCCTGCCAGCATCTGGACGACATGGACAGGAAGGGCCTTAGCCCAATTCGTGATACACGAACGTCTCAGATCATGAACCGAGTAAATCTTTACCTTGGCCCGTTTGCACAGTGTCTTGAACCTGCGAAGAACATTATTGGATAGACTCTGTCCAGGTTTCCATGTGTCGGCTTCCATCTTTTTCCTGTAAAAGTCCCAACGTTCATGTTCCATAAAAACATAGGGACATTCTTCAGGAGCTACAGATTGCCACGTGGTAAGCAGATTTAGAGTTTGTTCCGGCAATGGAATCACTCTCATTTCACAGTCCTTTGGTTGCCAAGGTTGAACCCATGTTACCTTGGGTTTTCTGGTTACGTGCAGTTGACTTTCCTGAAAGTCAATGTCAGACCAGGTGAGATTAAGTAATTCCTGTAGCCTTAGACCCGTTGTATAAACTGTGGCCAATATTGTTTTCCAGAATGTATCTGTGGCGTGATAGTATATCGAAGAGAATTCCGCCGGACTGCAGTAATTCGGTTTCTTGGGGGCAATTTTGATTTGCTTGATTGAGACACATGGGTTACATCCCTGATTGAGGTAGCCACGAGATATAGCCAAGTTGAATATTCTTTTTATCGCCCTGAACTCCTTATTTGCAGTGGCTGCGGCGATGCCCTGTTTTAATCTAAAGGCTCTGACCTTTTCAATATCAGTTGTTTTGATCCTCTTCATGTCACAATTCCATCCCACTTTTTCTGCTAAAAAACGAACTACCTCAAGATGTAAACGCAAAGTAGTTTTGGCCAAGTTTTTTTCCATCAATTCTCGATGTTCGTCATGAAAACGCTTAAGTGTGATCTTTTTCGGCAAATCTGGTTTTCCAGAACGAATATCTAGTTGTCTATTTTCGGCATACTTTTCTGCCTCCTTTCTTGTTTTAAAACTCTTACTGTACCTTTTCCCATCAGTACCAAACCAGCGGACCGACCAACTAAATGGCCGCTTTTTGGGCCATAAGTTTTTTGGCAACGGTTTTCCAGTTTTGTCTGTGGGAACTTGTCCATGGTATTTCCTGTATATACCAACTTTTTCAATCGCCATGATTATATCTCCAACCCTGCCTGGGTTTTAAGGCCATCATGGACGACTGACCCATTGGGTAAGTGTATACCCAATTAAACCAAAGCGCAAGCATAATATTTAGCTTGTTTAGAATTTGATTAGTTTGCATACTACTCCTCCGTTTTATTATGCAAAAATGCCTCTAATTCACTCTTGAGATACCAGACATGTCTAGCATACTTTGTTCCCTTCAATTCTCCATGGTCCCGCCAATAATCAAGTGTTCTTTTCGCTGATTTTGGAGTATGGCTGATCTGATCAAGTCTAAGAAACTGGGCAGCTTCAGTTGGAGTCATAACTGGCGGAAACTGTTGGGGTCTTTCTGGCCAGACCGTTTCAATTGTTAATTTGTTGTTTTCCTGCATAATCACACCTCATTATTTGTCTTTTACCGTTCTCTATTGTTGAAAGCGGTTGGTTTTTGGTGTTGGTTTCAGAGGAAGTGCTTTGTTGGCAATATTGAAAATAATTCCGGTGTTTTGAAACATAGCTTGTTAATCTTCCGCTTTGTGTTACAGCAGGCGGAATAAGCCGTCTTAGTAAAATGATTTACAGGGAGTGTGTAATGGCATTTAGACTAAAAGCGAGCGACTATCAAACTCTTGTATCAATCGCAGAATGTAGGCTTGTGACCGTGACTCAGATTACAACTCTTTTGAATAAGAAGAAACAGGCAATCTGGAGGCGGTTGCGTGAATTAGAGAAGCAAAGATTTTTGCAGATGGACCAACGAGAGTTTGGGCATGGTCGTGGCAGGCCAGAAAAGGTGCTGTCACTTAGTAAGCTTGGGGTTGATGTTCTTAAAGAAAAGAAACTGATGGATTCTGATAGGCCTTACGAAGCAGTGACTGCTGATAAAATTTATTGTCCGGATCATCAGCTTATGCTGAACTGGTTTAGGATTCATTTATACCAGTTAGAAAACGTGCTTCCAAAATTGAGTATTCGATTCTGGGCTGACAGCTCACCGTTCCTGCCCAAAAACTCTGGTGGGTTTCCAGTTATTGTTGATTTTGCACCTGTTGAAGGAAGTGTCGATGAAGTTGTTAGGTTTACGCCTGATGCAGTGTTTTCGATAACTGACACGGTTAGGAAAATAACCCTGTCGTTTTTCCTTGAAGTAGATTGTGGAACGGAGACAATTGGCAGCCCAAAACGGGCCAAAACGGATGTTCGTCAAAAAATCATCAACTACCAGTCCTATTTTCGAAGTCTGAAGTACAAACGATATGAAAAATTATGGAACTGTAAATTGGATGGATTTCGTTTACTGTTTCTTACCAATACACCGGGGCGGTTGTCTTCTTTATGCAGATTAGTACAGGAGATGCCGCCATCTGATTTTATCTG
>JADHXY010000004.1 GCA_016782755.1 Phycisphaerae bacterium
ATTTTGTGATAGCGGATTTGATATCGGCTCTTATAGTGAAAAGATAAAAAAGCACAGCCGCAAGCCAGAAATACAGGCATGTCGTTTTGATGCTGCTGCGGGAGATGATGTTGTAAAGCGGATTTTTTGCATAAGGCCAGAATATCTGCACGTCCCAGTGATAAACCGCATCAACGAGCACATGAAACCACGCCCCAAGTATGCCGGAGAGAACGAGTTTCAATATACCGCTTTTGTAAGGGAGTTTTAGTGCGGCCATTATTTTTTTTATGATCGGCCTGGCAGGTATAAAACAGAGAGCGAAAACCACTCCTACAATACCACCGATAAGCAGGGAGTGAAAATACCAGTGCCTGTGCGGCAGCAAGCCGGGCGCAAATAGCACTTCGACATCGATAATAACATTAGCCAGCACAAAGACCGGTAAGTCTATCCATTTTTTAAACACCAGCCCAAAAAATCCCGACGGCCCAAAATGATAAGGAGTATAAGGCATAGCTTTATTATACAGCTTGAAGCGTATCTTTGACAGCCTGAGGATAATTATCCCAGGTTCTGCCATTTAAGAGTCTGCCGGCTTTCTTTTTATTGACCCCGCCCCATTGTTTGAAAAAGAAAGGTGCATCACTTTTATCGCATCCTGCTTTAATATCCAAAATCCACTCTTTTTTAATTGGCCTTGATCCCGGACCGGATTCGCCACCAACAATTACCCAGTCTATACGGTCTAAAATTAAGGAAGGCAAAGGACCGAGCAACGGCTCTAAAGAAAGAAAACGAATATGAGAGTTTACTTCCCTTAGATCGTCTGCCCGAAAAACATAGTCATCATTCTCAATAGTAACGCCCATCCAAATATTCTTTGTCCAATCCAAAAGAGGTGCAAGCTCTTTGAGTCGATGCGATCTTTTAGTAAGAATTTGAAATGTATGATGTGAATTTTCGTTCATAACATTAAACACCTGCTGAACAAACTCAACAGGTATGTCTTCATGAAAAAGATCGCTCATTGAGTTTACAAACACAACTCTCGGTTTTTTCCAATGATAAGGTTCTTTGAGTGCCTCAGGGTGAAGTGTTAATTCAAAGCCGTTTTTATATCTCGGCTGGCCCATTGCTTTGAGACGCTTGGCCATTCGCTCCGCATAGCAATTCAAACATCCCGGACTTATCTTAGTACATCCCGAAACAGGATTCCAAGTCGATTCCGTCCATTCTATCTTGGAATCAATTCCCATTTAGATTTTCCTTATTAAGTGTTCTGCAATTCTAATAGCAATTGGTGCTCCTTTAGCGTTTCCGACAGCAAAGAACAATTGAAATAAAGCACTTTCGCGACTATTATAAAATACCTTAGTCTTTTCTGCCACTCCAGAGAATATAGTTCTTAATCTATTTTTATAAAAATCCCCAATTCTATCGAAGTCACAGGCCTTAATTATTATATCAACTGATTGGCCAAAAATGTCATCTAAAGTTCGAGTTTTATAAAAATACTCAAACCAATCTTCTGTTCCAAAAATTCTATTTAAGCGATTATACGAAATTTTACCTGGGTCTTTTGCTAAAAGTCTATTGACTGCCATGAGTGGAAATAGTACCCAAACATCAATACATTGGGTTTTTGCGACTGCTTCAATCGTTGGCCATTCGACCTCTGTTGCAAAAGGATCTAAAAATAGAACTGCCCGTGTATTTGTCCAATTCTCCTTGTTACAATAATTCTTAATGAATTCATTTGCATCACTTTGTATTATTTCAATTTGCCTTTCTTTTTCTGGATGTTCCGTTCTTAACTTTTCTAGTTCATTAATTTTATTTTTATTACTTTCAATAAAGATATATTTGTGGAACGATGGACTTGTCTCAAGAGCTAATTTTGCCGATCCCTTTAAAAACTTCTTAGATTCATCTTCTTCCAATTCTTCAAAAAAACCTTGAATATTATATTGCTGTTGCCTTTGCTGGCGATATCCTGTTCCTGCAAATGCATCGATGTAGACTCTTTTGAAAGGTTGATTTTTCAGTGCAGTATTATAAGCTTCAAGATATTTCTTTAAAATCTCAAGTTTTTGCTCTGTCCAGCTACCACCAAAAAGTTGTTTGGTATAATCTTCCATTTAATTTCCCTTGAAAACTATTGATGTCACTTTAAACTTTTTATTTTCCTCCCAGGTAGTCTCCTGTTTGCAGGTAGTTCTGGACATAATCTTTAATTGCCTCTTCAAGAGTTGTGGTTGGTTTTTTAAAACCGGCGTCACGGAGTTTTGTTATATCGGCTTGCGTGTAGTACTGGTACTGGTTTTTGATCGAATCGGGCATAGTGACGTATTCAATAGCCGCCTTTTTATCCATGGCTGTGAAAACTCCCTTTACCAGATCGTTCCAGCTGCGAGCCTTGCCGGTGCCAATATTAAAAATCCCGCCGATGTCGGGGTTGTCCATGAAAAACAGTGTCATATCTACGGCGTCCTTGACGTAGATGAAATCGCGGACGTATTCGCCGTCACCATAATCGGGGTTTGCACTCTTGAAGAGTTTCACTTTGCCAGTCGCATTTATCTGCTCGAACGATTTTAGTATGAAGCTTCGCATGTCGGCTTTGTGGTATTCGTTCGGGCCGAAAACGTTAAAATATTTCAAGCCGACTAATTTATCGAGCAACCCCGCCTTGCGCGCCCACAGGTCGAACATCTGTTTTGAATAGCCATACATATTCAGCGGCGTCAGCTGGTCGATCTCGGTTTCGTTATCGCTAAAACCTTTGCTGCCGTCGCCGTATGTGGCTGCACTGGATGCGTAGATAAAGCGGGCGTTTTCGGAGATTGCCCACTGGGCGAGATGTTTTGTGTATTCGAAATTGTTTTTCGCTAAATAGGAAGCGTCGGTCTCGGTGGTGGATGAGCAGGCACCCATATGGAAAACGGCGGTAATAGCCTTTGGCGGACGGGCGGTGTGGATGAGGTTTAGGAAATCGTCCTTTTCGATATAGTCAGCAAATCGGAGGTTGCGAAGGTTTTTCCATCTGCCATCAGTTCCAAGCTGATCGACAATGAGTATGTCGTCAATACCGCGTGCGTTAAGCTGGGCAACGATAGCCGAACCGATAAACCCTGCCGCTCCTGTTACTATAATCATCTTCTCGTTTCCTCAGAAAGTACGTATCCAATAAAAAAACAAGCATCAGTATAACCAATAGCCTTGCAATATCAAGAAAACAGTTTGTTCAGGAATAACTCAGGTTGAAATCTCAAAGAAAACGATATTAGAGCAGAATAATAATTTTATTGGAAAATTTGTGCCAAAAGTAGTACAAGTTTAAATTAATTATGCAGATACGTTACGAAAACAAGCGTTTGGAACGAGCAACGATCGCTGTGAACGTGCTGTCATCGGCATTGGTGGCGGCAAGTTTTGTGCTTTTGTTCGGGTTCGATGCGCCGCTGCTGCCGGCTGAGTGGCTTTACGGGGTGCAGTTTGTGCTGCTTTTTGTATTCGTAGCAGAAAAAATCGTTCGCGGATTCAATGCAACATCACTTAAGGAATATATCGGCGGCTTCTGGTTCGAGATACCGTTATTGATAGGCCTTGTGGTGATGCTCTGGGGATCGGGGCGATGGTTTGCGGCTGCCAATATTTCTACCGTTCGCCATGTAGCGATAGGTATATATCTTGTGCTCGAGGTGGTATTCAAGCTTTGCCGCACTACGGTTAATCTGGCGGCTTCGGGTCGTAATCCGACGCGGGTTCTTATCGCAAGCTTTGTGTTTTTGATACTGGTTGGTGCAGGGCTTTTGACACTGCCGAGGGCAGCCAGCGGAGAACGGATTAGCTTTGTCGATGCCCTCTTTACCTCGACAAGCGCCACTTGCGTTACGGGGCTTATTGTCAAGGATACCGGGGCGGATTTCAGCCTGCCCGGCCAGATAGTTATCCTTTCGCTCATCCAGCTGGGCGGATTGGGTATAGTGGTCTTCGGAGCTGTTTTTGCCCTTCTTCTCGGCCAGGCTTTGAGTCTGCGAGAATCCGTAGCCATGCAGGACATGCTCAGCGCGAGTACGCTTGGGCGGATCGGGAATATGATAGCATTTATTTTTCTCGGCACGCTGGTTTTTGAGGCTATCGGAGCGGTAAGCCTTTACGGTATGTGGGACAATGCGGCAGGCATGGATCTTAATTTGCAGCATCAATGGTTTTACAGCATCTTCCACTCCGTCAGCGCATTCTGTAATGCCGGGTTTGCTCTGTTTGACGACAGTTTAATATCATACCAGAGGCAATGGCGAGTCTTTGCGGTTATAGTTCCGCTGATAATTCTCGGCGGTCTTGGGTTCGGTGTTCTTTATGATCTGGCAAATATTGCCGCTGACAGGTTCAAGAAACTTTCTATGAAGCTGCTGAAAAAGAACACTCTATTCAACGACTCGCCAAAACGAATGAGGCTTCAGACAAAAATCGTATTAAGCGTAAGCGGAATATTGATCCTGCTCGGAACGACCTTTATACTGCTGCTGGAACATTACACAGGACAGGGCAGCCACGAAAGCGGCGGTTTGCTGGGGGCGTTTTTTCAATCGGTCACCGCAAGAACAGCCGGTTTCAATACCATTGACATCTCTGCTATGAGCGCACCGAGTAAGTTCATATTAATAATATTGATGTTTATCGGCGGCTCGCCCGGTTCGACTGCCGGAGGTATCAAAACGGTAACTTTGGCGGTAATCGTAATAAGTGCAATCGCAACCCTCCGAAAGAGGCGCGACGTGGAGATATTTCAGCGCAGTGTAGGCCTTGTGGTTGTTGGAAGGGCCTTGACGGTGACTTTGCTGTTTTTGGTTGTTCTTCTGGGTGCGGGGCTGCTGCTGAGTATTACAGAATCAGCTGGCGGATTTGATTTTATGGATATTATGTTTGAGACGGCTTCTGCACTTGGCACAGTAGGTCTCTCAACAGGAGTTACCGGTGCTTTGACAATGGCTGGCAAATTGATTATCATCGCTGTGATGCTGATAGGCAGACTTGGGCCATTGACGCTACTGGCAGTTTTGACATTTAATCTCAAGCCTGCAAAATACAACTATCCGGAAGAAGCGATAATCGTCGGCTGAGGCACGAAATTTTTAGGAGCATAGAAAATGAAGCGTTTTGCTGTTATAGGTTTAGGTCGGTTTGGAAAGAAACTTGCAATCGCATTGGCCATGAGCGGAGCGGATGTTATAGCCATCGACAAAGACCGTGAAGAAGTTGACAGTATCCGCGACCAGGTTAGCCTTGCCGTTCGCCTCGACAGTACCGACGAAGAAGCGATGAAGGCGCAGGGTGTCGACAAGGTGGACGTTGCAATAATCGGGATCGGTCAGGGTACGGGCAAGGGGTTCGAGTCGGCGGTTCTTACAGTCGTTAACCTAAAGCAAATGGGCGTTAAAAACATATACACCCGCGCAGAGGACCTCACTGCCGGCGAAGTTTTTTCCAAGATCGGTGCAACCGAAGTAATTTATCCGGAAATAGAATCCGCACAACGCTGGGCATATAAGCTCATAGCACCACAGATCGGCGAAAAAATCGACTTCGCGCCGGGTTACAGCCTTGCCCGGGTAAAATCACCTCCGAGCTTCGACGGTAAGACCGTTATGGATATGCAGCTGCGGCAAAAATACAATGTCAACCTCGTTGCAATAAAACGCAGCGAGGATAGCAAGGCCAAAAAGAGCGAAAAAGGCGACAAAGGCGGAATTATAAATGTTCCCATGCCAAATACAGTCATCTATGAAGGCGATATACTCATGGTGGCCGGCTCTGATGTCAACCTCGCAAAGCTGCCGCAAGATTAAGATTTCATCAAATATGCCCGACGGCAGCAAATCTGCTATCGTTTGGTTCTGCTGAAGCAAATGTTACACAATTGGTAAATATCGGTCAAGTCTTACAGTTGCGCGTGGCAGCAATATGGGTTCACAGATGACTCGTTCAAAACCTCTCGAAGCTTTTTTGTGCTTTTTTTTAATCGAGTGCTTTCCGGCCTGATTTTGGTTAAAATTGCAGAAAATTGGAATATATTTGAACCAATCGGGGCAAACTGCGTCTTTACCCGATGATAAACCAGTGATACAATAATATAGTTGGAACCGACCATTATACAAGGAGTTAACGGTGTAAATTTCTTGAAATTTACACAACCATCGAGTATAATGTACATTAAATTAGGATAGATGACTAAAATTTAATCAATTTTTACTTGCTTTGTGCCGATAACTATCGGTATATTACGAAGTTTATGTGAGTTTACTTGTTTTTTTGGTAAAATCTTATTATAGTTTGAGCGTCAACTCACTAACCGCAACTGTTTGAGGAAGGTTCTTTGAGATCAAGTCCAACTTTGAGAAGATTGATATAGTATATAGAACGGGATTAAGGGAAAGCAAACGAGCCAGGAGATATAATGGAAAAACAGAGAAGAGAAGGACTCTCGGCATCTGATTCTCACGGAGAAACTAAGGCCGAATCTAATCTGAACCAATCGCACCGGATTGGAGCAAAGGGTTACGGACTTGATCAGCGTCAACAAGAAGCTATTGCAGATCTTTGGGCATGGCAAGAAGCTTCTCTAAAATCTGATATTGTTCTGGGTGGCCCAATAAGATAATTTTCACCAGATATCTGATTTTAGGGGGTTTCTCTATTGCACAATGTTTTTGCGAAAAGCTCACCAGTACCTAAAAAATGTGAGAGTTCTGAGTATTCATTCTATTTCGACCTTATTTCACCTTTGTGGGAAAACTGCGAAGCCAAGGGGGCTATTCATCGATTATGTTCTCTTATGCGCAAAATGGGCGTGAAAACTTTGGTTGAAGAGGAACTTGAGCCTAATACCGAAATTCTGAATGAGTTCGAGGATTTAGAAAAACAGATAAAAGGTGATCTTTCTGAACGGAAAGCGATTCGTTTTAGTTTTTTCTCCTGCCCCTGCACTGACAAATGGTGGGAATATCCCGCGGAATCATTTTTGGGCTATGCCGTTATTTTAAAAGCAAAACTTCCAGACAACGATAGTGGTAAAGATATTTCATATATACTCGAATCTGTTACACGACCCCCAGGTTGGGCCGAGGGTGAAATTTTCAAACAGGTGACAAATTATTATATCCATTGTCATAATACTTTTTTAACCACTATTGGCACAACAAAGCAATGTAAAGAGCATTCTATTGAGGGGGTGTTCTTTTGTCAGCAAAATACGCTCACCCACGTCTGTGCCCATGCTGCTCTAAGGACGATGCTTAATACTCGCCAAGAATTAATTGGTCATAAAGTAACCAATCGAGAACTCAACGACATCTTGAAAGCCAAATTCCCCAAAGATTATACCGATGGAGTTTTCTACACAGGACTATATCCCTATCATATGGAAGCAATAGCCACCTATTTCAAGCTCAATATTTTGCCAGCAGATTTTTTAAATATGGGAACAGTGGATTACGCCGAATGGATATATCCTCTCATTGAATCCGGTTTCCCTGTGTTGCTGGCGTTCTGCCCTACACATTCATTGGGGCATGTAGTTGCTATTTTGGGACATACAATAAACTCAGACAAATGGGATAGTGAAGCGCATTTGGCCTATCGTCCTGAAGCATTTGGAACATACCACGCAAGTTCTGCTTGGGTAGATCATTTTATAATCAATGATGATAATTTCGGTATGTATACCTGCATGCCACCAACATATTTGAGAAATAAGCTACTGCCACAATATGACCAGACCCAACGTGCTACATTTGCTTTGGCGTTATTGCCAGCGAACACTGATGCAGCACCATATGTTGCTGAAAAATCCTCTGTTAGTTTAGTGGAAAATTTGGCAATGTGTTATACACCAACAACAGATAATAAATGGTTGAATCGTTTATGGGGACAACTTCGACAAAGAAATAAAGGTGTCGTCGCCAGAACCGTAATTTGCAAGAAAGATGCCTATATTGAATCTCTTAAATCACATTTAGCTGCTGAAGATCAAATTCCAAAAGAACTTTCAATTTGCTCAGAGAATATCATAGTAACCGAAATTAGTCTTCCTGATCTCTATACCTGCAATAAACATAAACTTGGCGATGTTGTAAGTGATGCAAAAACAGTTATATCAAATGGAAATCGGTATATACAGTTTATTTGGGGCTGGTTACCAGGAATCCAAGTTCCTGCAGAACCGAAAGAAGGAATCACACCATCCGATTGGCCAATAAAAACCCATATTCCGTTATTCAGACATTCGAATACTCTCAAACCACATAGTGAATGGTAAAAACAAAACCGACCCCTCCGAAAGACTAAGAAAAGGCTGGACTTTTTCGTCCGGCTTTTTTTTAATCGAGTCCCCTCAGGCGGTGGACCAAAACCGCCAGCTTTGAATAAACCACCACGATATCCAATAATCGATTACACAGAAAAATATATTGTCAGGCAGCCTCAGCAGTATCGCCAAGAACTTGGTTGTTATATTGAGCGGTTTTTGTATAATCACCTCTTGATCTGTGGATCAAACTTTACGACTCTTTTTTATACCTGATAAGGCTTAGCGGTAGAGATTATTATGACAGAAAACGTTCAAAAACTTACTCCTGCTATGAAGCAGTTCCATTATTTCAAAAAAAAGTACCCCGATGCAGTTCTTTTTTTCCGCATGGGCGATTTTTATGAAACCTTTTACGAAGATGCGAAAATATGCTCAAAAGTTCTCGGCCTAACCCTTACAAGCAGGAGCAAGGGAACAAATCCCATCCCCTTAGCGGGCGTTCCTTTCCATGCCGTTGATGGCTACCTGAAAAAAATGCTCCAGGCCGGCTACAAGGTAGCGGTCTGCGAACAGGTTGAAGACCCAAAAAAAGCACAAGGCGTAGTAAAACGTGATGTTGTCAGAATAGTCACTCCCGGAACCCTTACCGATGACATGCTGCTCAATGCAAAGGAAGACAATTTCCTCTGTGCAGTCGGAATCGGGTCAGCCGGGGCGGCACTGAGCTGGATAGATATTTCGACGGGGCATTTTTTCTGTCAGAAGCTTGACGAGCAAAAGCTCTTAGATGAGATACTGCGGCTCGGGCCGGCAGAGTGTCTGGTGCCCGATATGCGAGGCGAACTTTTCGAGCAGCAAACAAAAGAGCTAACACGCCAGATATCACAGCTTACTGGTGCAGTTATAACCGAAAGGCCGGGGTGGTATTTCGACCGACATCAGTGCACCCAGCGATTGATCAAACACTTCAAAACCGCAACACTCGAAGGGTTCGGCATAATTGACTCAGACGAAAGCATCATACCTGCCGGCGCAATACTCGAATATCTAAACGAGACACAAAAAACCGCACTCGGTCATATATCAAGCCTCAAAAGGATCGACCGCAAAAACTACCTGCAAATCGACCAGGCCTCACTCAGAAGCCTTGAGGTTCTGCGGACGATGCGAGGCGAAAACCAGAAAGGTTCATTACTTGACAGCATAGACATGACACTGACCGGCATGGGCGCAAGAATGCTAAGAAACTGGGTTTGCATGCCGCTGTGTGATGTTGGTGCAATTGAACTTCGCCAGGATGCAGTAGAAGAGCTAAAAGATTCACCAGACAGGCTTGGAGATATCAGCAGGCAGTTAGGTGACATTTATGACCTCGAGAGAATTGCTGCAAGGGTCAGCACATTTCGCGCAAACCCGCGAGACCTTCTTGCATTGGCTTCGACTTTAAGACAGATACCCGCTTTGCGTTCTGTTCTGGGGGGTATGGAGTCGGATATATGGCTTGAGTTGTCGAACGGCTGCGACAGTATCGATGAGTTGGCAGAACTGCTTGATAGTGCAATAAAGCCGGATTCTCCGACACATCTGCGAGGTGGCGGTGTAATTAAGGACGGCTTCAACCAAAAGCTCGACCAGCTGCGAAGCATATCCAGAGACGGACAGAAATGGCTTAGAGAATATCAAAAATCACAGATCGAACGCACCGGAATAGCCAACCTGAAAATCGGATACAACAAAGTATTCGGTTTCTATATCGAATTGAGCGGCTCATCCGCACACAAAGCACCAACGGATTATATCCGCAAACAAACCCTCAAAAACGCCGAGCGATACATAACCGAGGAACTTAAAGAATACGAATCAAAAGCAATCGGTGCCAGCCAGACCGCTTTAGAACTCGAGCTGGAATTGTTCGAGACCATCAGGCGACAAGCCGCCGAATACGTCGCCAGACTCCAGAAGCTGGCAAATATAATTGCACAGTGCGACTGCCTGACTGCTTTTGCGACATTAGCAAGGAAAAGAGCATACATCAGGCCGCAAGTGACAAATAGCGGAGAGCTGTATATAGAGGAAGGCAAGCATCCGGTTTTGGCAGAGAACCTCGGTGCCGAATTTGTCAGCAACGATATCGAACTCGGCGGCAAAAAGGGCGATTGCATAATAATCACAGGCCCAAACATGAGCGGCAAAAGCACCTATATCAGGCAAGTCGCTCTTTTGGCACTGCTCGCACAGACAGGCTCGTTTGTCCCCGCAAAATCCGCATCGATTGGAGTTGTCGATAGAATATTCACAAGGGTCGGCGCCTCCGACGAACTGACACGAGGCCGATCAACATTCATGGTAGAAATGACAGAAACCGCAAATATAATAAATAACGCCACAGAAAAATCTCTTGTCATACTCGATGAGGTCGGCAGGGGAACGAGCACCTATGACGGTTTATCGCTTGCATGGGCGATTACAGAACATATAGCAACAAAATTAAAGTGCAGAACCCTGTTTGCGACACATTATCATGAATTAACAGAGTTAGCGGAGCTTTTTGAGAATATAAAAAATTGCAACGTAGCCGTTCGTGAATGGATGGACGAGGTTATATTTTTGCACAAGATTGTAACCGGCGGTACAGACAAGAGTTATGGTATTCATGTGGCAAAGCTGGCTGGGTTGCCAAAAACAATACTCCAGCGGAGCAAGGAGATACTTGCCGATCTCGAAAGTACGTTTACAAAAGAGGTTAGCGGCGAACATTTATCCAGGCTAAAAACCAAAGAGCCTGAGCAAAACCTGCTTTTTGTTGAGAAAAACAAAGGTGTACTCGATAAACTTGCTTCGATCGACGTTAATAATCTGACCCCGATAGAGGCGATAAACCTGCTTAATCAGATAAAAAACGAAATCAAAGATTGAGCATTTATGGCCAATTTTTCGCGATTTTTTTAGGAAATATTTGGAAATTTTCTGAAAAACAGTTCAATATTTTCGAATTTTTTTGAAAAAAAGGGGGTTTTTTCGAGGTTTTTTTGGGCGAAATTTACATTTTCATCGTAGAACGGCTATGAAGTGATGGCTTAATGTCATGAAGTTTTGGTGCCTTAATTTGTTTTTTGAAAGGCTAAAAAATGACACAGGTCGAAATGATAACCGATCTTTTGAGCAGTTTGCTGCAAAGCAAAAATCCCGCCCGAATAACCGAAAATCAGCTGGGGTGTTTAGCCAAATCAACCAGCGCACACATAGCAGTTGCAATCCAGAATATTGTCGATGTGGGTACCAGTCCGGCGGAGTTGATGGCTATGTGGGAGAAGAATAAACGTTTTCTTCCCGATCAAAGCTCGAAGCTGCGCTGCGAGTTGCCGCAAAATCACGTATTGCAGAAAGTTTTAGCTGAGCACGATATGGTTCTGTGCCTGATGAACGATCTTTATGCAGTCAATAAGCAAGTGCAGAAAATCAGCAGTTTATCGAGTACAAGCCACGAGGTGAGACGGCTGGCATTTATCGCCGAACATTTAATTAACTCCGAGCAGCACCGCGAGCGAGAGGAAGAGATTATTTATCCGGCATTGCGACAGAAGGGGTATTCGGGTCTTCTGGAATTTGTCAGCCGGCAGCATCTTGATCTTAGCCGGGCAGATTACAAGCTAAAAAGCCTTGTCTGGCAAGTAGATGAGATAAACACCGATTTTTTCAAATACCAGCTCGCCGAATATGTAAATTACCTTGTCCCGAATATGAAAGAGCATATTTTTGTCGAGAATAATGTAATTTACCCTCTTGCGGTTGAGCTTATCAAAGAACATACGGCGTGGGTGAAGATGAAAGAAATATGTGACCAGATATGGTATTAAGACCTGCTGGCTTTGGAAGAGCGGCTTGGTGATGACGTTAGTGCCCTGTTGCGGATGTAGATTTGCGGCAGGTTTTTTTTCAGGCCTCTCTGCCAGAAGATTAGAGGTCAGATTTTAGAAAAAGACAAAAAGACCCCGATGGATCGGGGTGTCGCTTTGCTCCATTTTGACAGTCCCGATTCATCGGGAAACAGGATTTTAATAAAAAATAATAAAATATCCTTAACTTAATTAGTTTTTGGAGTATAATTGGCCCAGTTTTTGATGGTCGGCTTTGTTTTGGAGAGTTGTTGTTAAGTATTTTTTGTCACCCAGCCTCCAAATCCAGATTCTTTTTGACTGCAAGTGTGGGAGTGGGTATTATATGGTCAGATAAAATTAGAATATTATAATTGTGGACTGGGAGATAGTACTGTGCTCTAGTATATGAACCAAAAATTAATGGTTCAGGATGGTGTTGAGCCGTCCTCTTTTAGGATTTTTTACCTTTCGGTGTGAGAGAAAACTTCTCGCACAGAAGGGTCCTTCTTTAGCGAAAAGTTTTCTCTCACACGCTCTGAGTAGGGCACAGTACTGTCTGTCCAGTTTTGTTTTTTGGGTTGGTATTAATATGGCACAAGCAACTATTAGGAGAGCTTCTCAACCGCCAAAGGCTGTAAACGCTATCAAGTCCGTGCTTGGCAGGTCAAATACACTACTCAACACAGATGCAACCATCGTTCTCGCTTGTGGAAAACAGCCTAACCTAGATTACCCCGGAGGACGTGATCACATTATAAAATATGCGGAAAAGCACCTCAAGAAGTTCCAATTCTTCGTAGCCGAAAAAGTATTTAAGTCACTTGGTAACACTGGCATAGATTTACTTACATTGGAAGCAAGTCTATTAGATTTCTGTGATTGCATTCTTATTGTCTTGGAAAGTGAAAGCACATACGCTGAATTGGGTGCATTCGCTATAGATGAAAAATTAGCAAAAAATATGTTAGTCATAAATGATAGCGACTTCGAAGCATGTCAATCTTTTATTTCACTAGGTCCGCTTGCTAAGATTGACAAGATTTCACGTTTTGGGCCAGTAATATACACCGACTTAAAAACTATACTCAGAGCTGTTCCTGAATTGAAACATAGGTTGTCGAAGATAGAGAAGAAGAATAGGAAAAGATTTCCTCTTAAAGATTTTGGAGAATTTCAGGAGGCACAAGCAAAAATCAGAATATTATTCCTGCTCGACATGATTACCTTCTTCCAGCCCTTAAAGTACAAGGAGATCATTGGGCTCTTGAAAACCTATTATGGAAATCATAGTTTCGATATTCACCTTGATCTTCACGTACTTCATGCTTTGGGACTTATAACTATGATCAAAGAATACTATATGCGACCAACAGACAATCAGAAATTCTTCTTTGCTTACTATGGTTTAAATGAGATATCTGTAAGGTCAGACGTTGTTAACCATTATCATAAGTATTCGACAGAAAGGGTTTCTATCCTCAAAGATAGGTTAGGTGAACTCCCATGGCTAAATCGCTAATCGACATGGTTGCTACATACTTAGGTCATACAAGAGAGCAGGTTCTCCACTTGAGCTACAGGGCACCCATGACATACAGACGCTATACAATTCCAAAGAAGAAAGGAGGGAGGCGCCTTATCAATCATCCTGCCAAGCAAACTAAGTCACTTCAATATGCGTTGATGAATATTTTTCTTAGTCAACTTCCTATCCATTCCTGTGCCGCTGCTTATAAGAAAAAAACTGCATCTGAACATATCCCATCTCCTCTTTTGAAAAATGCCATTCTTCATGCACCATATAGCTATTCAGTTAGAATTGATTTTACTGATTTTTTTCATTCAATATCATCTCTTGATTTATTCAACCGAATTAGTAACAATGACATAAATCTTTCGATAAGTGATAAGGAATTTATTGAGAATTGTCTTTTTGTAAGAGTACCAGAGGGACAAAAAGGGCTGGCCATAGGTGCTCCATCTTCGCCGATTATAAGCAATATCGTTATGTATTCTCTCGATGAACAGATAAACGCCATTGCAAACGGCATTTCCGATAGGGTCGCATATAGTAGGTATGCAGATGATATTATCTTTTCTACTAATCTGCGGGGAGGTTGTAATTATTTTTATCGTGCTATGAGTGAACTTGTAACTAGAACAAGCTCTCCCAAGTTAGTGATAAATAGAAGCAAAACCATGTTTTCATCCCGCGCTAGCCGCCGAGTTGTAACTGGCTTATTTATTCGACCCGATGGTGGAACTTCTCTTGGCAGACAAAACAAAAGATATATCCGAAAACTTCTCTTTGATCTTAAGCGAGATAACATTGAACCGAGAAAGCTAACATATCTCTCCGGATACTTAGCCTTTGCACTTGACGTCGAGCCAGATTTTTATAACCGCCTTGCCCATAAATATGGGGCAGAACTTCTTGCAGTTGCCATAGGTAAAACCCACCATGATGTGAGCTGAGATTGCCGCGCTGCGCTCGCAATGACAAAGAAGGTGGGGATGACAGAGAGGTGGTATGAAGTGGAAGGGATGCTGTTTTAATAGGTTTCTCCGCTTCGTTCGCTTTGCTCACTTCGGTCGAAATGACCGAGAAGTGTGGGAATAATCCCGACAGGTCGGGACTTTCAGCACAAGAGATTGAGTATTGTTTCGCCCCGTTGGGGGTTTGGGCTTTTGGGTGTTGATCCCATCGCTCGCGCTCAGGGCTTTTGATGTGGCGATTCCTTGAAGCTTATGAGGAAATAGGATAGGCGAAAAAACATTTATCCCGGCGGTTTTGTTTTTTTATCGAACGCGCAACAACTAAGTTGAATTGGTATAAGGTTGCTTTGGGGGGTGTTTCATGGTAGAATTTGTCCTTTCGAGTTAAATGCAAATTTATAGGAAATAGAGATGCTAACAGATAATATTCTTGATCTTATCGGCAATACACCTTTGCTTCAGCTTAAGGGTGAGCGGATATTTGCTAAGGCAGAGTTTCTTAATCCCGGCGGTAGTATTAAGGATAGGGTTGCTCTTGCGATGCTTGAGGGTGCGCGGCGGGATGGCAAGCTGAGAGAAGATTCAATTATAGTCGAGCCTACCAGCGGCAATACTGGTATCGGGCTTGCATTGGTTGGAGGGCTGATGGGTTATCGGGTTAAGATCGTTATGCCGGAGGGGATGAGCGAGGAAAGGAAAAAACTTATCACGGCACTTGGTGCGGAGCTGATATTGACCGATGATAAGGAATCTCTGCCGGGAGCAGTGGCAAAGGCGGAGCAGATGGCAAGAGAGGATGATCGTGTATTTGTGCCGCAGCAGTTTGAAAATCCTGAGAATCCGAAGGTTCATTACGAGCAGACGGCGAGGGAGCTATGGCGGCAGATGGGCGGGGATATTAGCGGGTTTGTGGCTGGGGTCGGCAGCGGTGGTACTTTGCAGGGGGTGGGGGAATTCCTTAAGGAGCAGAATCCCGATATAAAAATCGTAGCCGTTGAGCCGAAGAATGTTTCCGCATTGCTCGGGCATGAGCCGGGGCTGCACCAGATACAGGGGATCGGGGACGGATTTGTGCCGGCTGTGCTGGATGTTTCGCTGGTCGATGACGTGATAGAAGTTACCGACGAAGATGCTATTGAAACTACGCGGGCACTCGGGAGGGATTTCGGCTGTCTTGTGGGTATCAGCAGCGGAGCTAATGTGTGGGCGGCACGAAAGTTGGCGGAGAAAATCGACGGCAATATTGCAACGGTATTGCCCGATAGAGCGGAAAGATATTTTTCGACTGCACTGCTTTAAGCCTGATGCATTTTTCCCCGGCTTGACAACGGTGAATAACTTTGTTCGCGATCGGTGCCGGATTACAGGCCGGAAAAAAAGGTTGAATACTTCGTAAATATCGAGTAAAAACCTTTCTGAAAGTGATTATAAAGGATTTTTCATGGCGACACACATCAAATTACCACAACCTGGTCAGAATAACGACGATGCCACAATTATCACAGTGGATGTTGACAGGCACCAAATGGTAACTAAGGGCCAGAAGGTCTGTGAGATCGAGACAGATAAAGCCGTGATGGATATCGAAGCGACGGAAAGCGGATTTGTTCAGCATATATTTGTGGCTGAAGGACAAACAGTGCCAATGGGCAAAACAATAATGCTGCTCGGCGAAAAGGATGAGCATACGCCGCAGAGCGTTATCGACTCTCTTGTCTGTGAATTGAAAACTGAGCCTGTTTTTTCCGCAATAGACCCCGCAAACAGCAATGGCAGTACTGATATCGAGGATGACAGCGCGGAAAAGGATGATGCCCCTGTCGATATTTACAGCTGTAAATTAGGTGACAGCTTCACCCTTTCAAAATTGCAGAAAATAACAGCAAAGAAGATGCTGCAATCAAAACATAATATTCCCTGTTTCTACCTCAATATCGAAGCTGATGTAACTGATCTTGTGTCTTTGAGGGGAAAAATGAATCAGAGCTGCGAGCCTAAGGTTTCTTATAACGATTTTATCATAAAAGCGTTATGCTCGTCACTTGAACATTTTCCGATAATGACAGGGCAGATAAAAGGGCGTAAAATTGTAACAGCAGAAAATATCGGTATCGCCCTTGCGATCGAGACGGCTTTGGGTCTTGTGACGGTTGTTGTCGAAAATGCCAGCCAAATGTCTGTTCAACAAATCGCTGCAAAAACAAAGGGGCTTATCGAAAAAGCAAAAAATAACAAACTTAGCCTCAAAAATATCAGCGGGGCATGTATTACAGTAAGCAACCTCGGTTTCTTTGAAGTCGAATCGTTTATTCCAATCGTAGTACCCGGGCAATGTTCAATTCTTGGCGTTGGTAAGATACAAGACACTGCAGTTGCCGCCAACGGCCAAATAGATATCAGGAAGATAGTCAAACTTTCGCTTTCGGTTGACCACCGAATCGCAAACGGAGCTTATGCCGCTCAATTTCTTGATCATCTGAGAAAATGCCTGCAAACACCCGCTAATTTCCAATAATTGCTGAGCTTACACATCTATCGTTTATTTCAATGTCGATATACAGGTTTTTTATCGGCTGGGCCGATAAAAAATAAAGTTTTGTCACGCCTTCTGCCGATGAACGGTTAGATTATATTATCTTTTTTTAGTATTGATATGGCATAATTATGCCTTTTATTAGGAGTCATCGAGAACGATGAAAACAATTGCTATAGTTAACCAAAAGGGCGGATGTGGTAAAACTACAATTTCAATAAATCTGGCGAGTGCTCTTGCCGAACTTGGAAACAAAACACTGCTTGTGGATATGGACCCTCAGTCGCATTGTGCGGTTGGGCTTGCGGTTCCCGAAGAGCAAATCGAGCAGAGCATATATGACGTTCTTATCAGTAGCTGCAACGGCGAATCCTTGAAACTGACAGAAACATTATGGCAGATAAACGAAAACCTCGACCTTGCTCCTTCAAGTATCGATCTTTCTGCATTTGAACAACAGATGAACGGGATGAGTGAGAAAGAAAACGCATTAATGAATGTCCTCGATCAGGTTAAGGATCAGTTTGATTATACGATAATCGACTGTCCGCCGGCAGTGGGACTGCTTACGTTTAATGCCTTGAGAGCGGCAGATGAAGTTGTCGTTCCAGTCGAGACCGGCTATTTTGCTCTTCATGGACTTAGCAAACAGCTTGAGACCTTGAATATACTCTGCCAGCGGTTTAATCAGAAGATCGATGTCAGAGTTTTGGCAAGCATGTACGACATCCGGACAAAAATGGCAAGAGAGATATTGGCTGAACTTAGAAACCACTTTGCAGATAAGATGTTTTCAAATGCCATCAACTTTAATACGAAGATAAAGGAAGCGGCAAGTTTCGGACAGCCGATATGCGAATATGCTCCTTCCAGCAAGGGTAAAAGGGATTTTGAGCTGCTTGCTAAATCTATTGTAGAACAGGATCAGCAGGATCAGAACAAACAGCTTGTAAACTCGCTCTCCGACCAACTTTCAAGTCTTAGCACTTCAGCAGATGATCTGGCTTTGGCTGTGAACGATTTTGAAAAGGACCCCGAAACGATCGAGGTTGAAGAGGAACTCAAAAAGATCGATGAAGAAATATCTAAATACATCAGCGGCTCGCCTGAACAACTGCTCGGAGATTTAATCGACATAAACGTCGAAAATCTTGATATCATTGAGGACGAAGCCCAGCAGGATCTGCCGACAACCGAGGATAAACTCACTGACTATTACGGAGTCAACCAGATAAACAAAGCTGTATATTTTGTTACATTATATCCTAAGGCCGATTTAGTCCAGATCGCCGGTGATTTCAATAACTGGGTTCCAGAAGAAACCGGCCTTGAGAAAGCAGGGAAAAGCGGAATATGGCAAACAAAGCTAAAACTTAGTCCCGGAAAATATCGCTATCGCCTGGTTGTTGATGGCAAATGGCAGCAGGACCCTTATAACGAAAAAGTTGAAATGAATCCTTACGGCGATTTTAATTCTATCGTCGAAGTAAATTAAGCCAATAACTCATTTCATTTATACCCCGCAAGCCCCGGTTCACCCCAGCCGGGGCTTGCCTTTGCGCATTTCATAGTTGCACTTATGAGTTGAATCCGCTACTTTATTAAGGGAAGATTTTTATGGAAGCAGCATTTAAAAAGCCCTGTTATGACATGGAGAATATAAATGCCGGAAGAAAACATTAAAACCCCAAAAGTATTCGACGCACTTGAGCTTGCTGTCCAGACTACGATCAACACTCTTTTCAAACCCTTTGACCTTGCAAAATGGTTTGCAATAGGCTTTTGTGCATGGTTGGCGGGTTTCTCAAGGGGCGGTTTTACTTTTGGTTTTCCATTAAATTTCGAAAAATCCCCAAGCCTTCCACAGCAGATAGATTTGAACCTGCCGCAACTCGGCTTTTTGGGGATCAGCATAATCTTCACTATTGCCGTTATGTCATTTGGAATATGGCTATTGTTTTTATGGCTGAGCTGCCGCGGCAGGTTCATGTTCCTCGACTGTGTGGCAAAAAACCGCGGTCTTATCAAAAAACAATGGTCCCAATTCCGACAGCAAGCCAATAGTCTTTTTCTGTTCAAACTGGTACTCACTATTGGGTTAAGCCTGTTTATGGCTGTAATTGTATTAAGTTCTTTGGTCACAGCCGACAAGTTTAATATTTCTTTCAGCGGCGATACAAGCACTTCAGCAAAGATCGCTTACGCGGCCTGGGTATTTTCAGTTCCGTCGTGTTTTTTTATAATTTTTTTGATTTTTTTCAAATTTATCAATGATTTTGTGGTTGCTTTGATGTACCTCCACAAACTCTCTGTTGCAGCGGCTTTGCGAAAATTCTGCGGGGTTCTGGTAAAGAATAAATCTGCTTTTGCGCTTTATCTATTGTTTTTGATGCTGATAAACTCTGCTGTCTTGTGTATTCTTGGAATATTTTTTTTCTTTTCTTTTTGCTGCTGCTGCGGCGGATTTGTGATAGTCACTCTTCTGGCGATACCTTATATAAGTACTGTTGTGCTTCTCCCTTTGATAGTTTTCAAAAGGGCCTTTTCGCTGAAATTCCTTTCGCAACTTGGCAGTGAATACAACGTTTTTCTCTTAGCAGAAGAGCCGATTGAAAAAACCGATATCTAATTGCTGTTAGTTTTGCCCGGAGCCATCTGCAAACTGGTCATCGACCTTGTCGGCAGCCAGAAGATCGGTTATCACTTTCTCGACTTTTGCGTTACTGCAATGCAGCGAAAGACAATTTACAAAATCACAGCTTTGCGTCACAATTTTTACTGCTGGCGTCTTAAAGTTTTGCTCTACAAATTCGCCGCTGCCAAAAGGTGCGGCACAGATCACAAAGAAAGCAAAGCCGGTAAACAAATAACCGCAAATCGCCCCCAGCAATCCTGAGCCTGCTCCATCAACAAACCTGGGCATGTTAACTTCAAAATCCTTATCGAAAAGAACACTTTTAAAAATATATAAAAAAGCATAGCAAAGACAAAATACAACGGCTACGCTAATTAATTTATGGTATGGCTCTTTCTGCTGCTCGGATATCATCGCCAGGAAAAAAGGCGTGAGCATAACCGACAGAAAAGTCGATAACATTATATTGAAAAGCGTTAGCCACATGGTATAAAACCTGTGTTTTATGCCGTAAAAACCAAAACCCGCAGCCGCCAGTAATATAAGCCATACTGCCATATTCTAAACTCCCCCCATGTTGACAACTCGCTTAACTTCCTCAAACGTCGTTATCCCGCTGATCACTTTTTTCAAACCTTCCATGCGAAGTTTGTTAATCACTTTTGAGTTTTTCGTCTCTTTTAGATCGGAAAGTTTCAGGCTTCCCTCACAGAGCTTATCTTTAATCTTATCATCGATATCCATCACATCCATTATCGCCGCCCTACCGTAATAGCCGGTTTCATTACATTTTTTGCATCCGACTGGTTTGCATATCCTGCTTGTGCTTATCCTTTTTTTAGAAAAATACTGTTTTTGTTCGGGCGTCAGTTTTGCCGGCTCTTTGCAGTTTTCGCATAAGACCCTTACAAGCCGCTGTGAAACAATAAAACTAAGACCAGCCGCTAACAGCAAATTATTAACCCCCAGATCCGTTAAACGAATAAGGCTCTCGGCATTGCTGGAACTGTGAAGAGTGCCAAGCACAAGGTGACCTGTCTGTGCCGCTTGAACCGCCATCACTGCCGTCTCGCTATCGCGAATCTCGCCCACACATATTATATCAGGGTCCTGCCGCAAAAGGCTGCGTAATGAATTCGCAAATGTAATGTTGGCCTTCGGGTTAACCTCTATCTGACTGACCGAATCGAGCACATATTCTATCGGGTCTTCTACGGTAACGACATTTTTTGAATTAAGGTCAATCTCATTCATCAGGGCATACAAGGTTGTCGTCTTGCCGCTGCCGGTCGGCCCGCATATCAGGAGCATTCCCGAACTTTGCTTAACTGAATTTGTCAAACTTTCATAAATCTTACCCGATAACCCCATTTCATGGAGCATAAGCATTTGTGCCTGCTGATTTATCACTCTTATAGAAAGCTTCTCCCCTCCGAGCACACCCGCGCTTGCGACACGGAAAAAGACACTCCCGCTGGGCAGTTTTCCCATGAAAGCCCCATCCTGGGGCCGCCGCTTTTCGCCGATATCCATCCCGCTGATAACTTTCAAACTGTTGACAACGGCTACGCATTTTTCCGCCTCGACCTGGCGAACTACACGCAAAAAACCATCGATTCTGCAGCGAATACTATAAACACCATCGCTTTTAGGGTCTATAAGGATATCACTTGCCCTGTCGCTTATCGCATCGAATATAAGCTCCTGGCAGAACTCAATGATTTCATTTGGGTTTCTGTCTGACTTACCCTCCCCGCCGTAAACTTCACTAAAACTATGGCCCTCGGAATCACATAACTCGATAAGACTGTCGGCTCGTTGATCTGCCGAAAGCAATCCTTTTCTGCCAAGGATGGTTTTATAAATATCAGCAGGCAGTTCGGCAATGCTTAACTGGCCGCGCTCGAGCTTTTTTCCCCGGTCGGAGGCATAAAAAAGCGTTATTACAAACGGCCCGAAAAAAAGACAACTTAAATTGCACCATGGCCGCCACTTTGCCGGCACTAATATGCTAACCTGGCTGCGATAAAGGCAATAAACACAAAAATATACCCAGCCAACAAGAAAAATGAACTTTAACAAGCTAAAATTGAGAACAGCGGCTGTTTTAACCGCGGCTAACGGAGCCGCTAAAAACATAACGCTCAATAAGTTCCCCATAAATAATCTCCCATCTAATCAGGAAAAATATAACACATTATAGCCTTATAAGCAAGAAATATCAAATAATTACGTCACTACAACATAATTATATACAAAAAACCCCGAAGCGACTCCATTCGCAACAGGGCTATAGAAAACAATAACTATTTGTAAAAACTATTCTGCTAATTTCTTATCATATTCATCAACTCTGCGGTCGAGCTTTCTAGTATCAGGGGTATTTTTTGACGGCACTTTAACCGTTATACCCAACCTCCCGAGCTGATTGGCTACGTCAGGCTGATTAGGATTCAACTGAAAACTCCTGGTCAGGTAATCATGAGCACGAACCTGGTCGCCATTAGCAAGATAATAGTAACCTATCTGCCTGTTAACCTTCCCGGAATTAGGTGCCAGCCGAAGGGCCTGTTTGTAACACTCAAGTGCATAATCATCGAGAGTCTGCTCCTGAAACCCAAGTCCCATCTCAAGAGACGCCAAAGCCGACCCGCCTGCCCGCGCGATATATTCTTCAGCTAACAATTCTGCTTTTTCAACATCGCCGCCGTCTTTTAATGCTCTAATGCGTGCGGTCTGGGCATCCCTGAGAACAGGATCGAAAGTCAATGCTATGCTGAACTCACGTTCTGCCTGTGCCCAGCTGCTTTCTTTCTGGTACAGCCTACCAAGCTGATAATGAGCATCGGCATCCTGATATTTACGTTCAAGCCTTTTTAAGATTTGAGATTTCTGAACTTCCAAAGAAGTGTCGTCTATTTCCTTTTTCTCTTTATTAAAACTTAGGAAATCTTTGGGCAAAAAAGAATTTTCTCCGCAACCTGCAAAGAAAATGATAACAGAGATTGTTACAATTAGAAAAAAACGTTCAAAAAAAGACATGGTAGCCTCCATTTTTATCAAAATAAATGCCTTACTCTCCTGCATGACGTAGATTAAAACCACAGAGCTTACAAATTTAAAGCTATTTTGCCATGCACTAAAAATCTTTGCAAGAAAAATTTTTTCTTTTTTTTGCAATTAACATGTAATAAAACCGTAGCTATTACGACTACAATGGTAACGATAAGAAAAAAAAGGAGTAAAATTGAAGAAAATTGACTGGAATCAGATCGTTAAGGAGTTTGGCCCGCTTGTGTGGCACAATGCCTACAAGTTTTTAAATAGCCATGAGGATGCGTCTGACTGCTTCCAATCAACATTTTTGGAAGCCGTTAAATACTCAAAAAATAAAAAAATAAACAATTACGGTGCTTTTCTTGCAAAAATCGCCACTTCGAAGGCTATTGACATTTTGAGAAAGCGAAAAGTCAGGATATCCCGAAGCATTGATGATGAATTCGCTGAAGAGATCGTGTCTTCAGAGCGGGACCCTGCCAAAAGCATGGAATCCAGGGAGCTTGCCGACAAACTCAGAAACGCCCTGGCTGATCTGCTGCCGACTGAGGCGAAAGTATTCGCCCTGAAGCATTTTAATAATATGAGCTATAAAGAAATCGGGGCATTGCTTGGAATAAAAAAATCTAACGTGGGGGTAATTCTATTGAGAGCAAAAGAAAAAATCGTGAAAAACATGCAAACTGAAAACATTAAAAGAAAAAGGGGACAACTATGAAGTATGATTTTGAATTAGAAAAGGCTATATTAGCACTTAATAACACTCCTATCGTCGAAGGACCGTCTGATGAGTTGATAAAGAGGACGTTGATGCGGATCGCTGAGACCGAATTGTTAGCGAAAATCGAACATTATGGCACATTTTAAAAGTTGAGATATAGTAATTTCGCTAAATTTGCCGCCGCAGCTGTAATAATCTGCATTGGCACTCTGGCACTGCTGACATTTACTGACCGCTTTGAGTTTAATACATCAGGGACTGTGCAAACAAAAAACACAACGGACACGGGGGCAAATCAAACAGTTACCGATATTTCTAAAATGGGCATAAAAGAAAAAATAGAACTCGCCGGGGAACTGCTATCGCAAAACAAGATAGCTTCGCTTATCGCACTGCTTAACGACCCTGACCTGAATGTTCGGCTCACAGCCTATAAGGCATTGAAAAATTCTAACGATCCGCAAGCTATTGCAGCCGTAAGTGCCTTCGCCGCCCAGCTCGAAGAACTCAGCAATCAAACACCCGACCTGCAGCAAATCACACCCGCCGCAGAACCTAACGAGTCTGAACTGATTAACGCACCAGCAGATACTCAAGGCAACTTGTTATTTAAAACTGTCGATCAGCTTACAGGTATGCTGCTTGGGAATGTCAAACTCGATATTAAATGGGAGGGCAAAGAACAATATAATGATGTTACAAATAGCGAGGGAGTTTGTAATATCGATTTTGAGGGGCAAAGGCCCGGCGATATAAGGATAGTCGCTTCACTGCCGGGTTTTGTGCCAAAAACTTTTTACTATACTAAGTATTACGACAAGGCTTTTATAATACCAAAATCCCATACGATGACCCTCGAGCGTGGAACGAGCATTTCCGGCAGGATAGTTAATCAACAGCAGGAGCCTATCAGCGGCGCATCGGTATTCGTTACAATTCAAACGGACATCGCCCAGCAAAGAATCTCTGAATACAATTTTGTTAATGACCATAAAGTCCTCACAGATACTAACGGTTTCTGGAGCTGCGATGTTATCCCAGACAACGCTGATAAAGTCAACCTCCGGCTTTCTCACCCCGATTACATAGACGACGAATACTCTGGAAGAACTATCTCGACAAGCACCCCGATAGAAAACTTGCGCAGCGGCAACATTGTATCAGTTATGAAAAAAGGCATACCCGTTACAGGAATAGTCGTTGACCGCCAGGGCAATCCCATCAAATCGGCAACTATAAACAAAGGTGAATATACAAGCGATGCTTATAAATGCCGTACAAATCCACAAGGCCAATTCAATCTCGGCCATGTAAAGCCCGGCCTTGCTCTGATCACTGTCAGTGCCAAAGGCTTCGCACCGCAACTTGAGGAACTTGATATCAACCAGGATACCGAGCCGCTCGTATTTACCCTTGAACCGGCACAGAGCATCTACGGACAAATGGTCGATCAGGACGACAAGCCCATCAGCGGTGTATGGATAAATGTTGACTCCTGGAGAGGCTACCGAACACTGGACAACGGCTCATATCGAACTCGCACTGGTAAGGACGGAAACTTTGAACTGAAAAATATGCCCAACGAAGAAATGCTATTCAGTATATACAAACCGGGTTATCTGTCTATCAACAAGCTGCCTATGTCATGCGATACTGCAAAATACACCATCGTTTTGTATCCTCCGGTAAATGCCAAAGGATCTGTTACAGATGCGGACACAAATGAACCTATCAAGCAATTCACCCTCACAGAAGGTATTCTATGGCAGGGACAGGAAAATGTATCATGGCAGACTCATTCCTCAAGAATAAAAACCATGCAGGGACCCGATTACAATTATGACTTTACTTCAGGCGGCGCAGACGGCTTTACTATTCGGATAGCCGCGGATGGATATTTACCACAGGACTCTAATATCTTCTATATCGACCAGCAAAATATCGTCTGCGACTTCAAGCTCAAAAAAGCGGATAATATCACCGGTACCGTACTTTCCGCCGAGGGCAATGAACTTAAGAATGTTCAAATTGCTCTTTGCAGCCCTCGATATTACATAGGCGTTACAAATGGTCGGCTGCAAAATAAAAATGACTTTAAGACGTATTCCACAAATCAGGACGGCTGGTTTTCGATACCTCCGTTGCCGCAGGACGAAAAATATTCCATACTGTTTTTGCACGATAGCGGTTATGCCGTTGTTAAAGCAGACCAATACCAAGCAGGCAGTGAAATTACTCTTACTCAATGGTCTGGGATCGAAGGCAACCTGATAGTAGGCGATAAACCTGCAAGCGGCGAAAATATCGCTTTCTGGCAAGATCGTTCATACAACTCAGACCAAGTAAATATAACATTTGAGCAAACAGTCGTCACGGACGCTAACGGCAGCTTCAAATTTGAAAAATTGCCAGCCGGCCCAGCTAAGGTCGGGCAGAGAATCTACACCAGCGAAAGAAGCTGGACATATACAAATACCACCCCCGTTGAAACTCTCGCCGGCGAGATAGTCAATGTACAGCTTGGCGGCCAGGGCAGACCTGTCGTCGGAAGGTTTGCACTCCCCGATAGCTATAAACATCCGGTCAGCTGGAACGGATATTATGCCTCTATAAAAAAGGACCACAAAAGTTACGCTATAGCCGTTGGTTCTGATGGCAGTTTCCGAGCAGAAAATGTCAAAGCCGGTAATTATTCGCTGACTATGACTTTGAAAGAAAATGATATCGTCTCTAATTCCGACGGCACAATTTTGAATGGAGAAACGATCGGCACCGCAACCCTTGAGATAACCGTAGCCGATTGCAACGAAACATATAATCCTGAACCACTCGATCTGGACACGATCATATTAAAAACTAAAAACCGACCTATGCCCGGCGATACCGCCCCGCCGCTCGAATTGAAAACCATAGGCGGCAAAGCTATCAGCCTCAATGATTTCGCCGGCAAGATGACTATGCTCGTCTTCGCATCTTTCGATCAGTCGTATTACACAGAAACTTTCGAAAAGCTAAAAACCGCATGGCAGCCGTTTGAAAACTCATTAGCCTGCTTCTATGTATCGGTTTATGATAAGCCCAGCTCTATTGAATACATCCAGCAAAGCCAGCTCGAAGAAACAACCGGCCTTATTGACGATAATTCAAGAAAAAGTGTTTACGGCAGCTACGGCATCAGCTCACTGCCCGTTTTAATATTGATTGACGAAAATGGAACGGTTTTACTGCGGAATCCTTCGAAAGTCGTTTTGAAAAATACAATTTTGAATCTGCTCAAATAATAATTCTTAAGGCACACACCTCTTTTACAAAAGGGCTGGCATCTTAATAAAATGCCAGCCCTTTTCATTACGCTTTAGCACTATTAGAGCTATACATCAAGGTTCTGCACTTCAAGAGCATGTTCCTGGATAAAGTTACGGCGCTTTTCCACATCATCGCCCATAAGTATACTAAAAAGCCTGTCCGCCTCGCCGGCATCCTCGATTTTCACCTTTAGCAGCGTTCGAGTCAACGGGTTCATCGTTGTATCCCATAGCTGATCAGAATTCATCTCACCAAGACCCTTAAATCGCTTGATCTCTATGTCCCTGCCGCCGATCTGCCTTATGCCAGGGCAAATCTCATCAAGAGAAGGTATCTCATAATCATTTTCGTCGTTTTTAAGTAAAAACTTCGTTGGTACCGACTCGCCGGAAACTGTTCGTTCCTGCCTGAGAAGATAATCAGACATATCAAGCCCATATTCTTCTTTCAGTTTAACATCAAGCTCGTTTATGCGAGCAACCTCATGAAGCTCCTCTCCGACTATTTTCTCCTCCTGCTCTTCCTCTATGCCTGCATTCAGTTCGTCAAGCCGCTTTTCATATTCGTCCTTGCCGTAATATATTTCCATTTTGCCCTCAACGTTTATACGATACTCAGGCAGGCCCTTACCATTATAATAATCTTTTAAGAATTGTTTGAAATTTATTCCCCTGTGCTCAATAAATCCTGTAATACGCTCTATTTCGCCTAATATCTTTATCAGGCTTAGAAGTTCCTTGTCGTTTAATTTCTTCCTATCTTTTACCGTAAACTGCTGCTTGTCCTTTACTTGTGTCACTTCCCTTAATACAAGCTCTGTTCCCTCGAGACCCCTGTCAGCCATCCGCTTTCTCATCTCATGGTCACTGAGTATATATTCTGATTTGCGACTACCCTTAACGCGCACCTCGTAAAGTGGCGGCTGAGCAATGTATATCATCTCGTTTGTAAAAAGTTCCGGCATCTGTCTGAAAAAGAACGTCAACAACAGAGTGCGAATATGCGCACCATCAACATCGGCATCAGTCATCAATATCACTTTACCGTATCTGCTCTTGGTTATATCAAACTCCTCAGTGCCTATACCAGTTCCTAAAGAACTTATGATCGTCCGTATCTCTTCATGGGCAAGCATCTTTTCGAGCCTGGCTTTTTCCACATTGAGTATCTTACCCTTCAATGGAAGTATTGCCTGAATCTTCCTGTCCCTGCCGCCCTTAGCAGAACCGCCCGCAGAATCGCCCTCAACGATAAATACCTCGGTCGTGTCTTTCTGTTTGCTCGAACAATCCCAGAGTTTTCCCGGAAGGTTGCTGCCGCTCAATGCCCCTTTTCGCCTCGTCAGTTCACGCGCTTTTCGTGCCGCTACTCTTGCCGCTGCTGCCTGCGCAGCCTTACCTATAATCTGTTTCGCCTCTTTGGGGTTCTCTTCGAGAAAATGGCTCAATTGTTCATTTACTACCGTCTCTACAAAACTACCCACTTCCGGGTTAGTCAATCGCACCTTGGTCTGAGCCTCAAAATGAGGATCTCCTACCTTGGCGGAAATAACCGCTGTCAAACCTTCTCGCAGATCATCGCCCGTTGTAGCAGTACTGTTTTTGAGCAAATTATTCACTTTGGCGTACTGGTTCATCGTCCTGGTCAGTGCTGTCTTGAAACCGGATAGATGAGTTCCACCGTCAATATTGCAGATATTGTTGGCAAATGCCAGGCAATTCTCACTGTAGCCCGTGTTGTATTGAAGTGCTATTTCACAGGCGAGATTCAGATCTTTATCTTCTTTAGAAAAATACATTACCTTTTTATTTAAAACTTCTTTTCCATCATTAAGGTGCTTAACAAACTCCCTGATCCCCTCTTTGAAGTTATAAACTTCTTTTTTCTTAACACGGTCATCCTTAAAAGTTACCTGCAAACCAGCCGTCAGATAAGCAATTTCACGTATCCTTTTCTGGAGTGTTTCATAAGAAAAAGCTTCTTCGCCGAAAATTTCTTCATCCGGCATGAAAGATATTTTTGATCCCTGTTTTGTGGTCGGACCAATTTTCTTTACCTTCCCCTTAGCTATTCCCTTACGGCATTCAAAATGGTAATGCGTGCCGCCCCTGAAAATATCAGCTTCTAACCACTGGCTCAAGGCATTAACAACACTCACGCCTACCCCGTGCAGTCCGCCTGATACCTTGTAGCTGTCTTTGTCAAATTTCCCGCCCGCATGCAGGGTTGTCAGCACCACTTCAAGTGCACTTTTATTAGCTTCCTCATGCTTCTCAACCGGTATCCCTCTGCCGTTATCCTCAACCATACAGCTGCCGTCAGCCTGGACATGAACTAAAACCTTGTCGCAGTAACCTGCCAAAGCCTCGTCAATACTATTATCCAGCACCTCATAGACCAAATGATGCAACCCTCCCTGCCCCCTGTCGCCGATGTACATGTCAGGCCGCTTACGTACCGCCTCAAGACCTTCAAGGATTTTAATGTTACTTGCATCATAGCTTTGTTCTTTTGCCACTTATAACACTCCTTTTTCCCCTGTTGTATATATTTTTCCTATCTCTACCTTTATCAAATTAATCCGCGACCGAGGACATTGTTTTTTAAGCTCTGCCAACAACTCTCTACTGCACATCCTCAGCTCAGCTGCGTAAACCGGTAAATCTGCTCTTACCAGCAATACTCCTCTCGAAAAATCACTTACCTGACAATGCTCTTTCAAAAGACTCGGCAAAATCTCGTTCCATGCCTTAAAAATAGCACCTGACGTGCTTTGTTTCCAGGCGATATTCTTTTTTATCCCGATCAGAGACTCGCTTATTTTCTCTGCACTCTGCTTTCTACGAGGCCTGCGAAAAGCTATCAGGTTATTGAGTCCGTGTATATTTTCCATTGAGCCTGATTTCCAAACTGCCTGTTTTTACTACTAAAAAGACCATTGAATGTTGGGTAGGCCTGATTTTAATTAAGGCTTATAGGCATCAAGACATAGAGAAAATCCTTGCCGCTCTTAATCAAGCCCGGGCGATCGGCATCGCCTAATTCCAGGTCAAATTGCTCTGTATCTATTACCCGCAATACATCTACCAAAAACTGCGGATTAAATCCAATCTCTATCTTATCTCCCGTATAATCCGCCGCCATCTCAACCTTAGAATCCCCTGCTTCGGGTGATCTGCAGCTGAAGACTATCTTATTCTTTTCTATGCTTAATTTTATTCCTCGCGACTCTTCGCTCGTTACTAAAGCGCTTCGCTTGACAGCACTCATAACTGCATCTGAAGAAAGAGTGATCTTCTTCGAATAATCAGATGGAATTATATCTTCGTATTTTGGAAAGTTACCTTCCACAAGATTCGAGCTTATAACAACATTTCCACATTTGAGACTGATCTGGTTGTCGCCAAATTTTATAGCCACAACATCTTCCTGAGTCCCGCCAACCTTATCCAACAACGACATCGTCTTAGATGGAATTATGATCTTAGCGTCTTTGAGATTCTCCTTGGCGGCCTCAATTAAATTCACCTTAGTTCGTGCCAGCCGCCTTCCATCCGTTGCTACTAAAACCAGCTTCTTACCCGACATCTGACACAAAATTCCGTTCAGCGCATATCGAGTGCTCTCTTTTGCCGTCGCAAATACACTTTCTTCGATCCCTCGCTGTAAATTTTTAAGGTTAACTTCAATATCAGCTTCACCTTCAAGTCCGCCAACAGCAGGGTATTGCCCGGGATCCTGACTGTAAATATTAAACAAACTATCACTGCCCCGGATAATGCAGCTTTCCGCATTCGTTTCTATCGAAAGAACATCCTCAAAGCTTTCCCTCACGATCGCCGCAAACTTGTCAGCAGAGACCACCACTTCTCCCGGCTCTTTAACTACTGCCTCAGATACCTCGATTTTTATACCAACCTCAAGATCCGTCGCACACATATAAACACTATCGCCGTCAGCAGTTATCTTAACGCATCTCAAAATCGGCTTGGGCGTTCTCGTCGGGACTACCGATGTTAAAAGTACTAATGCTTCTGATAAAGCGGACCTGTTAAAATCAACCTTCATAGCCTTTCTCCAGTCATTCCATTTTTGAAATGATTTTACACCAAAAACGGCAATTCCTCAATCGTTAATTTTTAAAAAGTTACTGTTTTTTTCGCGGTTGAAGCACTCTGATAGCTTGCCTAAATGTAAATTACAACTAAATCATCCCCTGATTGCATTCCTTACCTTTGTCCCCCCTTCAGCAACCGAACAAAAGACATGCATAAAAGAATTGTGTATCTGCCGTTGAAAAACAGATTACTCATTTCCTATGTGTATTTTGATGTCGTCAACGTGTTCTTTTTTGTCGATGATTTCAACCCTGATATACTCAAGGCATTCAGTTAAACTGCCTAGGGCTTTATCTGCAACTTCCCCGTCAGAATAAAAAATTCGTACCGTTACATTCATAAAACCCCCTGCTTAAAAAAGGTATTGTTTAGAGGATTATAGATTTAATTTACAACAAATCAAATTAAAAGTGTTGTTTTTATATTATTATAAATTTAAAATATATTAGTATTAGTCATATAGCATGTAATATTGTTAGGTATTAAACCAATAGTGTTGTAATTCATTGCAATAAAACATCTTACAGGAGAAAACCCAAAAAATCACATGTGGACAACTTGTTAAAAGAAATGTTACATACTATAAAGAATTAACAGCAAAGGGCGTTTACTAAGATTAAAAAAGAAATTTTTATAGGAACTAACACTTTTACTAACAGGTTTCCCCCAATGTTTATAACAGCCCGAAAGAACTGGTTTTTACAACCCTTTTCTCTCATAAGCCCGGTATAACAAGTCGAGATATTCCTGTTTTTGCTCACACAACTCTTGGAGCTGTAATAATTTAACGTGATCTTTATAAACTTCCTTATTTCCCATTTTCTGGTGAATAGAGTCTATTTCCTCTTCAGTCCCCAAAAGCTTAGCCTCTATTTTTTCTGCCGGCCAGGTGTTGAATATTTTAAGCTCATCGGGAACTTTTCGCCTGTTTTTTTTGATAGATTGACGAGCAGAAGTTCGACGAAATTTCTCTTTTTCTGCCTCAACCATGCGGTTTTCAATTAATTCAGAATATGTATCAAAAGAACCGTCAATAAACTCAAAACACCCCACCTTCTTATTACCAAGTTTATCAGCACCAATAACCAGCAGCCTCTCAGCGATCCGGTTAAGAAAATAACGGTCATGGCTGACAACGATCACAGTACCTTCGTGTTTTTCCAGGGCGTTTTCGAGCGCCTCTATACCAGCAGTATCCAGATGATTTGTTGGTTCATCAAGAATTAACAGCTGCCCTGCCTCAGCGACCATCTTACAAACTCCCAGCCGTCTTTTTTCTCCGCCGCTAAGGTCGCCAACCTGCTTAAAAACATCATCTCTACTGAACAAAAACGCGCCTAACAAACCTCTCAACTGTTGATTACTCCGGTGCGGAGCCGACAGATGCATTTCTTCCAAAACACTGTTATCGTCTCCAAAATTTTCCGCCGACTGATCCAGAAATCCAACGCTAACGCTCTTTTTAATACTAATTTTGCCCTTTGTCGGCTCAAAGTTACCAAGGGCGAGCTTGAGCAAAGTAGTTTTCCCCATCCCGTTTGGCCCAGTTATACCAAGCCGCTGGCCGGCACTTAATTCAAAGTTCATATTTTCAAAAAGCACGGTTTCCCCAAACTTCATACCCAATTCACAGCAGTTCAATACCGTGCCAGGCCGCTTACTTTTATCCCCAGATTCAGCAAAAGCAAAATTAAAATCCCTCTTTACCGACTTATATTCATTGTCTCCGGCACTATTATTCAACATTTTTTCAAGATGTTTAGCCCGGCCCCGTGCAACTTTTTGCATACCCTTCTGGTTTCTGTTGCGATCTATGAAATCTATGGTCTTAGCAACAAAATCACTCTTTTTCTGCTGCTGCCGATGAGATTCAAGCTCCATTTGTTGTCTTTGTGCTAAAAAAACAGAATAATTTCCCTTGAACGAAAATGCCCTTTTTCCATTAACCTCAACAACCCTCGTGATCACACGATCGAGTAAATACCTGTCATGGCTAACAATCACTGCCGCCCCTTTGTATTTTCGCAAATACATTTCAAGCCACAACTGTCCGTGCCAATCCAGATTATTAGTCGGCTCATCAAGCAGTATCAAATCCGCATCGCTGACAAGAATCTCAGCAAGCCCAACTCTCGATCGCTGCCCGCCGCTAAGATGATTCATATAAAGGTTGAGCTCGTCTGCACTTAACCCTACTCCCGCAGCAACCTCCTTAACCCGAATATGAAAATCATAACCACCTGCCAACTCAAAAATCCGGCTCAAATTCTCATATTTAACAAGCAGTCGTTTAACCTTCACTTTGTCATTATGTGATTTTTCGATTTCCGCGGTTATCTTCTCGAGCTGACCTTCAAGCTGAACAATATCCTGCCGGCTTTTAGATAAATATTGATAAACCTTTTCACTACCTTCAAATTTTGGCTCTTGCTCAAGGTATCCAATTTTTATATTCGCTTGAATGGCGATCTCGCCGAGATCCGGCGTAATTTCTCCACGGATAATTTTTAACAGAGAAGTCTTTCCGCAACCGTTTACGCCAATAAGACCAACTTTTTCACCTTTATTAAGCTCAAAACCTAATCCGGCAAAGATTTCCTGAAAACCAAAATTCAATCCAATGTCGCTTAGTCTCAAAATAGCCATTCGTGCGATTAACCTCAAAAATTTTTCTAACAGTTTAATGTGAAATTATAAACAATTCAACAAATTATACAAACAGCCCAATTTGACAGCCGAAAACCGAAATATCCGATTATACACGCTTTTTTTCATAATAGTTTGAAAAACTAAAATCATTTTTTAGCTTAAACCACTTTCTTAGTGAAAAAACCACTCTTTTACAGAAAAGTAAAAATCTTTTAAATTTTATCTATTTTTCACTTGATTTTAATTTATTTGTTTTTTATACTCCGTTTTTTAATATATTTCACATCTGGGGGTGGATTTGTTAGAACTTATTCGACTTTTAAGTCGTACGCCAAATTGAATATCATCGGGCTGAGGTTTTATTCCTCTTCCTCCCTCCCGGCCTCAGCCCGGCTTTTTTATAAATCACACTGCAGATTGAGAGTTTCAAAACACCTCCTCCCTCTCAGTCTGTTTTTAAAAAGCAAACCTAATCCTTGACGATTAGAATTTAACCGGCTATCTTCAGATTCTTTCTTATAATACAAAACATCGCAAAAGGAGCGAATAAATGATTATTAAGCAACTTATACTCGGTGATTACCAGACAAATAGTTATGTCTTAAGAAAAGACAGCTCATCAACAGCCGCTGTTATTATCGACACAGGCCTCGATTCCGCCCCCCTGTTATCCTTTCTTGACGAAAATGATATCATACCAGCAGCCCTTATTCTGACGCACGGCCACATCGACCACATAAAAGGTTGCAGCGATTTACGCTCCAAATACCCGGATATCGAGGTATACATCCACAATGAAGATGCCCAAATGCTAACAGAGTCCGAAAAAAACCTCTCTCAAATGGCTGGAGAGCCGTTTGTAACATCAAAACATGACCATCTACTCAATGATTCCGACACAATCGACATAGTCGGTATAAGCCTCAAGGTATTTCACACCCCCGGCCACACCCAAGGTGGCATCTGCCTCTATTCTGCCAAGGACAACATTCTTTTCTCCGGCGACACACTTTTTGCCGATTCAGTAGGAAGAACAGACCTCCCTGGCGGCAGTATGAAAAAACTCATCGAAGGCATAAAAACAAAACTGTTTACCCTCCCTGCCGAAACCCTTGTTTACCCCGGCCACGGCCCTTCTACAACTATCGGCCAGGAAAAGACTTACAACCAATACCTAATCTAATAGTTGTTCTTAATTGTCATTCCCGCTCTCCTTTGTCATTCCCGCGCAGGCGGGAATCCAGTTTGTAGTTTTAGGTTTTAGTTCGTAGGGTACGCAACTTGATGAAAGCTTATCCTTCCCCAACAACAGCTTCTATTTTGTTCCACGTGAAACATTCCTTGTATTTCCAATGGCCTCATATTTTCTCTCTATTTTTATCAACCGCGAATTTTAAATTGTTCCACGTGAAACATTTTCTAATTTTTTTAACTTTTTTCTTGGAATATTTCCGATTATTAATGTAAAAAGGGTTTTTAGAAAGGATTGAAGCAAGTCCCGGCTTAAGGATTGCCTTATTTGCAAAATACAACCTCAATCAACATGCAGGTGCAAATCCATAAGCACAGACGCCCTTTTCAGATTATACAAAAAAAATCGCAATAAAATATTAATGGAGCATGGCTATGACTGTAAATAAAAAGGAAAAACCAAAACATCTCGGCAGGGGGCTTGAAGCTCTTCTCGGGTCGCTTACAACCGAAAGTGATGAGGGCGTAAATCAAACTCCGATTACAGTAAGTGTTCGTAACTATGTACAGGAAAAAGACTTAGGCGAAACCTTAAAAGAATTACCCCTTAATTTAATTTCACCAAACCTCCATCAGCCACGTACCCAATGGGATCAAAAGCAGTTAGAGCAGCTTGCCGAATCCATCAAATCCAACGGTATAATCGAACCTATCATCGTTAGGCCAGCCGGCGATCGTTATCAAATCATAGCCGGCGAAAGAAGGTTCCGTGCATCAACTATGGCAGGGCGGGAAAAAATACCAGCCGTAATAAGACTCGCAACCGACAGGCAAATGCTCGAACTGGCATTAATCGAAAATATCCATCGAACCGACCTTAATTCACTCGAAAGGGCGAAGGCATACAAAAATTATATCGAAACATTCTCGCTTACCCAGGAGCAAGCCGCTGAAAAACTTAGCGAAAATCGATCCGTAATAGCCAATTATATAAGGCTGCTCGATCTGCCCTCCGAAATCAAACAAATGCTAACAGACCGAACACTCTCAATGGGACATGCCAGGGCAATACTCGCGCTGCCCAATGACGACTTAAGGAATAAAATAGCGAAAATGGCCATGACAGGGCGGCTAAGTGTCAGAAATGTAGAAGCCCTGGTCAAAAAAACATTATCAAAAACCGAAAAGTCCGATAAAAAACCGAAAAACAAACCGGCAAACATATATGATCTGGAAAACAGTCTGACAAATAAAATGGGTACAAAAGTAACGATCAATACGCAAAAGGGCGGTCAGAGGGGCAAAATCAGCATAGAATTTTATTCACTCGACGATTTCGACCGCATAACAGAATTGTTGGGCGTCGAATATGCCAATGAATTGTAATACCAATTCAACTTAATCGTTGCGCGTTCTATCAAAAAAGCATGGAGCGCAAGCGACATGATAACAAGAAGTTAAGTCTCAGGTTATCTTCACGCAAAGCGCATATATTAATCGGATTTGGTATAATTATTCGCCTACAACAGAAACTAAATCCTAATTTAAAGTAAACGTAAAAAGGCCGAGCTTCTTTGGCTCGGCCTTTTTTATATCCTTTACACAACCTTGTAAGGAAAATCTAAGTTTACTCACTTACTTATCTTTCCGAAACGCGACCAATCTTTTGATGGGCAGTAGAGATAATCAGCTTTGCCCTTGATGGTAGCTAATGGGATGGGGCCGACATGCCTGCTGTCTCGCGTAAAATTACGATTATCTCCAAGAACAAAGCAGTGATGCTCAGGAACCGTTGTTTTAGCAAAATCATGTGATAGTTTATCATGGGGTGGCTTGGCCAAGAAAATTTTATATTTGGCATTACCATTAATCTCATAGAACACATCTCCTTCTAAAGGTTTGCCATTAATTTTAATTCTTATATTATCCAACATTTTCTGAGGAAGTTTTTGTATTTCAAGTTTTTCATTGTTTACATGAACCTCATTATCTTTGATTTCAATCGTATCTCCAGCAACAGCAACAACCCTTTTAATAAAGTTTTGCCGCCTATTCTCGGGATTAATAAAAACTATCATATCTCCTCTTTTAGGATTTTTACTCCTGTAAGCAAGTTTATTTGCCAGAAATCTGTCATTAGGTACTATAGTTGGATAGTTGGCGGCCACTGGTACTCGAAATGCTTCAAAGTAGTTTGACTTGACATTAGAAGCCACTTCTGTGGAGCCACCCGCGCTTATTAGTATTAACAGCAGATATACATACCATCGGTTATATTCTTTTAGCTCATAGTTCAGCTTCGCATGTTTTGCGACATAGTAAGAATCAATTATCGCCATAATGGCTACTGCTAAAGAAGCCAATATCGACATTCCGATGATTACCATTTTTATGGGAACATCAAACATTAGCGTTATCAAAATTATGGGCACGAATATGCTGGAAAGAAATGTTAGTAATAATCCTTTTACAATCCTTCCACAATATACATGTCCAAGGCCGGGCATAATTAGTGAAAGGACAATTGCATTTAAGGGCTTTCTTTTTTTTGTCTTACCCATTTCTATAGCCATTTCAGTTTTCCTTTATATTTAAGTTCCTAAAAACATGTAAACCGTAAAAGCCATTCTGATGAAACCAGCAACCACACCAGCCGCAACCATTCCGGCTTTTGCAAGCGTGTGAGTATAAATAGCCTCCACAAATCGTTGCACATCCAACAAAGGTTTTTTCTTCTGTTCGTATTGACACACTTTCTTCATCACCTTTTCTGCGAATTTTGGGTCAACATCGATTTGGCTTCTTTGTTTTTTCCAATCTTCATAAACCTTTTCACTTTTCATGTGTCATCTTCCTCAAAACTTTTAAGGGCCGGCCTTAGCTTCTTTTTGGCCCTGTTGATTCTCGATTTTATTGTGCCGATTCTTACGCCCTCAATTTGTGCTATCTGCTCGTATGGCAGTTTTTCAAATTCAGCCAAGACAAATGCCGTTTTCAGCTTGGTTGGTAAAGTTGTTAAAACTTGATCCAATCGGTCGAAGAATTCCTGTTGTGCCAGGTTATTGACAGGTGTGAATAAATCTGTATTTTCCGGCACGTTACTCATCGAAAGAACTCTTTTCTTTTTTGCTGCATTTATGCTTTTATTCCTTGCGATAGTAAACAGCCATGTAGAGAAACTGCTGCGGTTAGGATCAAAATCTTCCAGCTTTTTATATGCGGTAAAGAAAACTTCCTGAGCAATATCTTCACAAATATGATTGTCGTTAATAATATTTCTTATCATTGTGATAACCGGCCTCTCATATCTCTGTACCAATAATCGAAAAGACTCAACATCTCCATCCAATACCGCTCTGATGATGCTGATTTCTTTGATCATTACTTAATTCCAAAAGTTAACCGATAAATTCCCTATCCGGTTATACAATTAACAATAGCCATAGTTCCACAAATTTTTTTTATCCTGTCTTATCATATAAGTCCGAAATATTTATTTTTTTCTTTTTAAAGCTGGTAAAGGGTTTTATAATCCTTGGTTGTATTGGCAATGGATTATTGAGAGGTTGGGTTGGTTTATGGATAG
>JADHXY010000062.1 GCA_016782755.1 Phycisphaerae bacterium
TCGGCTGTGGGTGCGAGGACGTTTATTCGGCCATGCCGGTCTTTGAATTTCGCCATTGTCTGGCCGTAATCGACGTCTCGTCCGGTCTGCTGCCAGAGTTCTATCGGCTGAACGGCTGGCATTAGTATTTCCTGTGCGCCGGTGCGGTTCATTTCTTCTCTGACGATGGCGGTTACTTTTTGTATGCAACGCATTCCGAGCGGCAGATATGTATATGTTCCGCTGGCGAGCTTTCTCATCAGGCCGGCACGAATCATAAGTTGATGCGATGGTATCTCGGCATCAGCGGGAACTTCTTTTACTGTAGGGATCAATAATTTTGTGTACTTCATAATATTTTTACAAGTCCTTAGTAAATGCGTTTAGTCCAATGAGAGCGAAGATATTATTCGCACTGCATATTGCGAAAAACTGGATTCCCGCCTTCGCGGGAATGACAGTGGAACGCATTAATTAAATACAATTGGTGCAAAAACCATTATACGAAAAGAAATTATAGCCGAGAAAGTGGGATTTTGCAAGGGGATATTCGCGGGTTGGATTGGGGATGGAGAGGTTTTTTCGCGGATTTTTAATGGTTTCTTGCATATTATGGATTTTGAGAATATATTTAGGAGCGGAACTAATAACATGAAAACTTTTTGGAGGCCGCGATGGGACATTTGTATGTGAAAGATATTCAGGCTGGTCAGACGATAGATGGCGTTTACCTTGTCAAGGATGCTATATTAAGGAGTACGAATAACGGGGCATTGTATATTGCGACGTATGTCAGCGACAGGACAGGCCAGCTCAACGGGAGGAAGTGGCAGGCGAGTGAGGCGGATTATGGATTGCTGCCTAAGCCGGGTTTTGTTCATATAAAGGGGAGAAGCGAGCTTTATCAGAATAATCTTCAGGTGATTATCAATCAATTCAAGGTGATAGATTCCGGACAGGTTGACCTTGATGATTTTCTCGCTCGGACGGAAAAAGATGTCGATAGCATGTTTGCGGATGTAAGCGAGTGGCTTGGCGAAATTAAAAATTCGTCGGTGAAAGCAATCGTGGATGAGTTTCTGGGTGATGGTGAGCTGATGGCAAAATTCAAGAAGGCACCGGCGGCTGTAAAGATGCATCATAATTATTTAGGCGGTCTGCTTGAGCATACGCATAGTATGATGCAGGTAGCGCGGGCGATATTGGTGTTGTATCCGAAGGTGAATGCCGATATGGTTCTGGCGGGGATATTTTTGCATGATATGGGTAAGACCGAAGAGCTGGATTATCAGATAGCGTTTAGTTATTCGGATTCGGGTCAGTTGATAGGTCATATATCGAAGAGTTTTTTGATGCTTAATGAAAAGGCAGCTGAGGTTGAGCGAAAAGGCGAAAAAATAGATACGGAAATTGTTGACTCATTGGGACATATAATATTAAGCCACCATGGTGAATATGAGTTCGGTTCGCCGAAGCTGCCGGCGACGAGTGAGGCATTTATGGTGAATTATATAGACGATCTCGATGCGAAGATGTGCCAAGTGGCGGCTTTGATAGAAAATGAACCTGGCGATTCGAACTGGACAGGTTGGCAGAGTTCGCTTGGGACAAGAATTTTCCGTAAACGTTTTGAGTAGAGACGTTTTTTAAAGCAACTGAGTCCCCCCGGAGAGCTCAGTCGCTATTATTTATTTTGATGTCTCAATAGACTATATATCGGTTGAAAGCAAAAATTTGTTTAATAAAAAAACATATATAAAGTGACAAAATATGTCACTGCAAATAAAAATTTATAACTTTATTTATATACCTTGGTCGCAAATGGTAATTATTACGTATTTTGCATAAGTGATTGTTGTTTATGGTTAAGAAGAAACTCGATATATATTCAGTCAGCCAGGTTAACCATTTGATAAAGGCGATACTGGAAGATAATCTTCCATCGAGCTTTGTGGTGACAGGGGAGATAAGCGGCTGGAAAAAACATTCGAGGGGACATTGCTATTTTTCGCTGAAAGACAAAGACAGCATATTGAATTGTGTGATGTGGTCGAGCAGCTTTGCTAAGCAGAAATTCGAGCCTGAGGATGGGATGGCGGTTTTTGCGACGGGTTTTGTGGATGTTTATCCTCCGCAGGGCAAGTATCAATTTTATGTTCGCAAATTAGAGCCTTCAGGTGTCGGTTCGCTGGAACTGGCATTTCGGCAGATGGTGGCGAAACTGGAAGCGGAGGGGCTTTTTGACGAGGGGCATAAAAAGGCTTTGCCTCGCTTTCCGATGCGGATAGGGGTTGTAACCAGCGCCAGCGGGGCGGCGATTCGGGATATCGAGGAAAGTATTCATAGCCGCTGGAGTTGTGCTAAATTGTTTCTCTATCCGGTAGCGGTTCAGGGCGAAGGTGCAGCCGATGAGATAGCCGCTGCGCTGCGTGATATAAACAGGCAGAACAGGAAATTTGGGCTTGATTTAGTGATAGTCGGCAGGGGCGGCGGATCGGTTGAAGACTTGTGGGCTTTTAATGAGGAGGCAGTTGCACGTGCGATATATGATTCCGAAATACCTGTAATAAGTGCTGTCGGCCATGAGGTTGATACTACTATTGCGGATTTGGTTGCAGATGCGCGGGCATCTACGCCGACACGGGCGGGAGTTGCGGCTGTGCCTGATATGGCGGAAGTTTTGGAGCAGCTGAGCGGATGTGAAAGAAGGCTTGAATCAAGGGCGTCCGGAGCAGTAGAGCTTTGCGGGCAGAGGCTGGCAGGTCTGCTTGGCAGTGCGGTTTTTCGCAATCCCCTGGGGCCGGTTATGATAGCTTCACAAAGGGTCGATGAGCTTTGTTTGCATCTGACAAGTGCGATTGGGGCGGGGATGGCTCGCAGGCGTGAAGCTGTTAATAAAAGTTTTGCCGAAGTTTTGAAGATAGAACCGCATCGGTTGATGGCTAATCAGAAGGTGCGGTTGGGTGAAATCGCAAGCCGTGCAAAATCCGCTGTGGAAAATGTATTAAATCGCAGCAGGGTTTTGTTGACAGCCGGTGAGAATCGGCTTGCGGCTATGAATCCGAAATCGGTGCTTGAGAGGGGTTATAGCATAACAACCTGCAAAAAGACTAATAAGGTATTGATATCACCGGAGGATGTTGAGCAGGATGATATTATAATAACTGAGATGGCGAGCGAAAAATTGATTGAAAGTAAGGTAATTAGGAAGTATGATTAGCGTTTGGTCGTTTTGTTTTTATCTTAACTTTATTTTGAAAAGATCCTATGGGAATTGAGAAGAACAAAGAAGAAGTCGGCGAGTTGAGTTTTGAAGATGCTATTGATAAGCTTGCGGATATCGTGAGCGGAATCGAAAGCGGTAAAGTTCCTTTGCAGCGGAGTCTTGAGCAATACGAGAGGGGTATGGAGCTTATAAATCGCTGCAGGGGTATTCTTCGAGAGGCAGAAAAACGTATCGAAAAAATATCTGCCCAGGAAGATCAAGAGAAGCAATAGTTTTTGCGAGCGTGGCGGAATTGGCAGACGCGCTAGATTTAGGATCTAGTACCTTAATGGTATGGAGGTTCGACTCCTCTCGCTCGCATTTTGTTTCAGACATTCAATCCGGAAACGGTCGTATCGAATACCATAGTGTCGCCAACCATGCCTTGAACCATGCAGGTATATTTTCTTGAGCGGAACTTGTTTATATAAGCGAGCAGCAAGAGTCTCTGGCCGGGAACGACGACAGAGCGGAATTTTGCAGAGTCGATGCCGGCAAAGCCGATAAATCCCTGTAAATTGTAAATCTTTTTCACAAAAAAGCTTGAAAGCTGTGCGGCTGCTTCGATCATTATAACTCCGGGCATGATCGGTCTTTCGGGGATGTGGCCCCGCACCCAGAATTCTTCTTCGGTGACATCTTTGTATCCGAGTATGAGGTATTTTTCCTTGTCGTACCATAGTATGCCGTCAAGCTGCTGCATCTCGTGGGCCTGTGGGTTTACCTCGAGGATTTCTTTTTTGGTGAAAAGTGATTTTCCATTAAGATCGATATTAGAGATATCAAACAACAATGTGGGCGGCATCGAACGGCTTTCCTGTAAAACAAATCGTCATTTTAAAATTAGGCGTAAAGGTACAAACACTACCATCCAAAAGGATGTGAAAAAAACCAGCAACAAATTCAGGCAGAATGTTTGTGCTATTATTCTGAGCTTCTGATCTCGAGAATGGCATTTCTGACATTCTGAGCAGCTTTTTTGATGTCCTGCATCTGCTTTCTTACTCTTGTACCGGCAGCTTTGTTGCCGCCTTGAGCTTTACTTACATCGTTTTCAATTTCAGTTACAAGTGCTTTTAAAGCTTCGTACTCTTGCATAATTTTATCCTCCATAATAAATATGGTTTATTAAGTTACGACAAATTTACACTTGAATAAAACATTTGTCAAAGAAAAAGGCAGTTTTTCGGGCTAAAAAGTAACTTTTTTTTTGGGCACGAAATGGCTTTTAGAACAGTTTTTTTGTTAGTTCAGCGAATCTCTGCCCGCGTCTTTTGCACTGGTTTATAACTCTTTGGTCTGGTTTGCCAATCGAGACGGGTCCGTAGTGATCTCCTTGCGGGTCTCCCTGTACTATCATGCCGGCTATTAGCATTGCTTCGAGTATTCCCATGATTGTGGTTTCATTTCCGCCGCCGATATTGGCAGAACTGCTAAAAGCAGCCCCGACTTTTCCATCGAGCTGATTGTGTTTTTTTGCGGTACCGGTATCGTCCAGTAATTTCTTCAGTTCCGCTGCCATCTGGCCACAATAGGTCGGAGAACCTGCGACAATAGCGTCGTATGCGAAGAGATCGTCGCTGGTGATATCGGCGACGGATTTGCAATCGGTATCGAGTCCGGCCTCGTTCATGGATTCGGCTATAGTCTGGGCCATTTGCTTTGTATTTCCGCTCCTGCTGTAATATACCACTAAACCTTTTGCCATTTTAATCGTTCCCCTTTCTGTCTTTTTCGATATTTATTATTTGCGGTTTTGGAAAATCGTCAGGGATTTTCACCTCAAAAACTTTTTTGGGTAATTTTTGATTAACTTTGACATCGGTGAATTTAATCAGGTAAATATCGCCTTCTATGCTTTCAGCCGTAATTTGGTAGGGGAGCATATTGTTGGGGTCTATTAGAAAATCTATTGTGCTGTAATCGTCTTTGAATATTGAGTCGGGCTTTACCTTCATTTTCAGTACTATTATCGCATTGGCGTCTTTGGCCTTATCGTTGGCAAGGGTGATATCGAAATCCCTTCTAAGGTCTTCGGATGGTGCAAAGCCGATTACGGGAAAATTTTCTCTCATCAGTTCGAAGGCGTCCTTTGGTTTATCCGTGTCGGTCAGTTGTCTTTTTTGAGCCTGTTTGTTTGGGTGATCGATAAAAGTGAGCCAGACGCCGTCGAAGAAATACTGCTCAATATTAGAAACCTGCTTTTCCTGATCCTGCTTGAGAGTCAGAAAGTCCAATCGCAGATTTGAGGTTTTGTTTCGTCTTTGATAGAAAAGATTACCTGTTCTGAGGGTGCTGGATTCGAATAACGGCTGAGAGTAGAGGTATTCGATATTGCATTGGTATGTCTGAAGATTTTCTGTTGAGCGGTTCAGCCGGTTCAATATCGAATTTACATCAGAGAATTCTATTGTTGATGTTTGACATTCTCTTATCGCATTACCGCAGCTGCTTGCGGCATCCGCAAAGGGACAAATAATAATTGAAATCAGCAGGATAGATCGAATTATTCTCATCTGATAGCCTCATTTCCGGTATTATGATCCTGTATTATTTTAAGCAGATCTTCGAATCTATCAATTGCAAAATCGGCTTTTTCGGCAAATTCATGTGCATTTTCGTGATTTTTCAAGAGAACACTCACTGCTCCGGCATTTTTGGCACAGTCGATATCGAAGAGGTAATCTCCGACCATCATAGTGTTAGCCGGGGGAATGCCGAACTTATTGCAAAGGCAGATGATGCCGAAACAGTCGGGTTTTACCGGCCCGTGCTCTCTGCCGAGTACATGGTCGAATTCGAGATTGTGTTTTTTCAATACACAGAGGGCGTTTTCGGCAGTGTTTCTGGTAAGGATGCCGAGCTTGAGGTCGAGCTGCCTCAGGGCTGCGATTGTTTCTTCAACGCCGGGATTGAGGGCAGAATTTTCGATACCAAGCTGTTCGTATTCGTGAAGTATCTTTTCATTTCTTATCCTTTGATTTTCGCTCATTGCTCGCAGAGCCTCCCAGACGGGGCCATCATCTCTGGTCAGTCCCATTTCGGTACGGATCATGTCGAAATCAAAAAAGGGTACCGTTATCGTTCCGTCTAAGTCAAATATAACAGCTTTGATTTTCATTAAAACCTTAACGTTTAGAGCTATATTTTATTTTTTCGCAGCAAGGAAACAAATTCTTTACTGTATTTGCTTTTCAATTTGTCTTTAGCGACGATAATCCCAGTCGGCCTTACGAAATCCTCGTTAGTAAAGTTCAGGCATTTGAGAGAGCCGTTTTTGAGTTCGGTCTGTATGGTTTTTTCGGGCAGTACGCTGATGCCAGCATTTATTTCTATAGCCCTCTTGATCGTTTCAATGTTATCGAATTCCATTATCGGCCTTAAGATAACTTTGTACTTATTAAAAATCGCATCAATCCATATCCTTGTCGGCACCCCCGACTCAAATGCAATATATCTTTCAAACTGTAACTTATGAATATCAATTTTTTCGTAATTTGCAAGCGGATGATGAGGATTGCATACAAAAACCAGGTTTTCATTTTTGAAATCGTAAACGTCAAGCCGTTTATCGTTTTGCGGTATTGCTACAATACCTATGTCCAATTCACCATTTAGAACTAATTCATATATCCGTTGTGCGTTGAGATATTCAATATGTACGTTAACTTTCGGGTATCTGACCATGAAGGCCTTAATGTAATCAGGCAGAGAGTGCATTCCGATACTGAATATTGCACCAACGTTTACCCTTGACTGTAAAGTGGTCTTCTGATCCTTTATCGCAACTTTTATCTTATCGTATCTATCATATATTTCTTTGGCGGCTTTATACAACAGCTGGCCTTCATTGGTGAGTTCGATAGGTCTTTTTTTACGGTTTATCAGCTGGCAGTTATAGAGCAGTTCGAGTTGAGCTAATTGCTGGGAAACAGCCGACTGGCTTATGAAATTTCGGTCGGCGGTTTTGGAAAAACTGGATAGCTCAGCAATGTCACAGAAAATCTTAAAGGTTTCGATATGCATTATAAGTTTCCATAATAATCTCTATTATCAATAATATTTTGCTATCAAGTCGGAAATTTGATACTTTACATGAAGTCCAGCAAAACTTATCATAGTATAAGTATAGCTTATTGTGAAAGTATTTGAAATAAAATTTCAATTTTTTTATGGAGAATGAAAAAATGTCCGCAGATAGCGTTGTAAAATCGGTTTTTGAGCAGGTGCTCAGGCGTAACCCCGGTGAAGTTGAATTTCATCAGGCCGTAAAGGAAGTTCTCGAGAGTCTCAAGCCAGTGCTGGAAAAAAATCCTCAGTATGTTGAAAAAAAGCTTATCGAACGTATTGTTGAGCCGGAAAGAGTCTTCATGTTCAGGGTTCCCTGGCAGGATGACAAGGGCAACTATCAGGTAAACCGCGGTTTCCGCGTTCAGTTCAACAGTGCTTTGGGTCCTTACAAGGGCGGCTTGCGTTTCCATCCGAGCGTTTATCTTGGTATTGTCAAGTTTCTTGGTTTCGAGCAAATATTTAAGAACTCGCTGACCGGCTTGATGATGGGCGGCGGAAAGGGCGGAAGTGATTTTGACCCCAAGGGTAAAAGTGATGACGAGGTTATGCGTTTTTGTCAGAGCTTTATGACAGAGCTTTGCAAATATATTGGCCCGGATACTGACGTGCCAGCCGGTGATATCGGTGTTGGCGGCAGGGAAGTTGGATATATGTTCGGCCAGTACAAAAGGATTCGCAACGAATTTACAGGCGTTCTGACCGGTAAGGGTCTGGAATGGGGCGGTTCTCTTGCAAGAACAGAGGCTACCGGTTATGGCCTTGTTTACATCATGCAGGAAGCACTCAAAGCCGTTGGCAAGAGCTTCAAAGGTTTGGAAGTAAGTGTTTCTGGTTCCGGTAATGTGGCGATCTACGCAACTCAAAAGGTACAGCAGCTCGGCGGTAAGGTTATTACTCTCAGCGACTCAAACGGTTACATCTATGACCCTGATGGTATAAATCTTGACACTGTTAAGCAGATCAAGGAAGTTGAGCGAAAGAGGATCAAGGAATACGTAAATATCCACAAGAATGCAAAATACACCGAAGGCTGCAACGGCATATGGACTGTTAAATGTGATGTTGCTCTGCCTTGTGCTACGCAAAATGAACTGGATGCGGAAGCTGCAAATGCCCTGGTCAAAAACGGCTGTTTCGCTGCTGGAGAAGGCGCGAATATGCCGACCACTCCTGAGGGTATCGATGTCTTCCAGAAGAACAAAGTCCTCTTCATCCCCGGTAAAGCAGCAAATGCAGGCGGCGTAGCCGTATCCGGTCTCGAAATGGCTCAGAACAGCCAGAGAATTCCATGGACTTTTGAAAAAACTGACAGCGAATTGCAGACCATCATGGTTAATATCTACAAGAGCATCAGCGAAGCCGCACAAGAATACGGCTGTGCAGGCGACTTTGTTGCCGGTGCGAATATTGCCGGCTTCCTAAAGGTCGCAAAGGCAATGACCGCTCATGGACTTGTATAAAACTTGATTTGCGAAAATTGTTAAAAAGCAAACAGGCTCGTCAGTTTTGGCGGGCCTGTTTTTATTTTTGCGTTACTCGCTTTTATGTCTTGATGATCTTCATCGCTTGTTCGAAAATTTGTTCGGGAGTTGTTTCTTCATCGATTTCGATCCAGTTTATACTGCTGAAAGTCTTGAACCATGTCCTTTGCGACTTGGCGAGCTTTCTGGTGTTGACCTTTATTTTCTCTATCGCATCGCCAAGGCTGGTCTTGTTTTTCAGATGGTCGATTATTTCGGCATATCCTATGGCGTAGGCGGCTTGTTTGCTGAGCGGTTTTTCTTCCGCAAGCAGAGCACCAACCTCATCGACAAGGCCGGATTCTATCATCATTTTGACCCGCATATTAATACGGTGACTTTCAACCTCCTTAGGCCGTCTGAGTCCAATGACCGTCCAGTCGGTTCTTGGCGGCTGATCAAACTGTTTTTGAAAATACGATATTGGTTTTCCCGTCAGCTGATAAACCTCCAACGCGCGGATGATTCGCTTTTTGTCGTTCGGGTGTATCCTTTCAGCCGCTTGCGGGTCGATGGCCGCCAGTTGTTTATGCAGATTTGCAAGCCCCTCTTCTTCAGCCCTTTGTTTAAGGCTTGAGCGTATCTGCTCATCACTGCCGGGGCCGTTGAATAAGCCGTAAAGCATCGCTTTTATATACAGAGCAGTCCCGCCGACAGCAACAACAGGTTTGCCTCGGCTGAGAATATCTTCGACCACATCTTCTGCCATCTCAAGATAAGCCCCCACGTTGAAAGTTTCGCTCGGTTCTACGATGTCGATCATGTGGTATTTGATTTGTTCTGTTAGTTTTTTGGGAGGTTTAGCAGTGCCGATATCCATCCGCCGGTAAATCTTCATCGAATCAATACTCAATATCTCACCGCCGAGCAGGTTTGCCAGCTCAAAGCCCAATCTGCTCTTGCCAGAAGCAGTAACTCCAAGTATCAAAAATTTGTTTCTTTGCATAATTTCCTGTCAAACAATCCAAAAGCGTATATAATACAAAAAAAATTTAGCTTCTCAAACAGCATTTAACAAATGGACAAAAAAACAGACCAGACATTCAAGCATAAACTCGCCGAAAAGGCCGCATTTACTGATTTTTTACTCAGTAAATTACTCGCTGATACTCCAGACATTCAGCCGCGAATAAGACAAGCCGCCCAATACACGCTCAGTTCCAAAGGAAAACGTATCCGTGCGGCAATAGTTCTGTGGTCGTCGGAGATTGTTGCAGGCCGTGTTACCAATGCCGCAGAAATCGCAGCCGCGGCTATCGAAATGGTTCATACCTATTCGCTGATACACGATGACCTTCCCGCAATGGATGATGACGACTTGCGGCGAGGACGGCCCACGTGTCATGTCGAGTTTGACGATGCAACAGCGATTTTAACCGGTGATGCACTTTTAACTCTTGCCTTTGAGCTGCTTGCGACGAAAGTTGAAAACAGCTCCTCAGCCGTGAAACTTATAGCTACCCTTGCGCAAGCCGCTGGCTCCAGTGGAATGATAGCCGGGCAAATGTCCGATATCGAGGCGGAAAAAACCGATGGTGATATCAAAACCCTCGAGTACATTCATATTAATAAGACCGCCAAAATATTCCAGGTAGCCGCCACGATGGGAGCTATCGCAGCAGGTGCGAAGCAAGCTGAGGTACAGGCTCTTTCGCAATTCGGCCTGAAACTTGGCCTAGCATTCCAGATAGCAGACGACCTTCTGGATATCAATGCCACTACCGAGCAGTTAGGCAAGACTGCCGGCAAGGACGAGCAGGCAGGGAAACTCACCTACCCGGCACTGCTTGGTGTAGAAAAATCTACTCAGCTCGAAAAAAAGATCACAGCCGAAGCCATAGATGCCCTGGCAATTTTTGGCGATAAGGCCAACGTATTGCGAGAGTTGACGGCAGAACTGCTGGGAAGAAAAAAGTGAAATAATACTTTTATCAAGCAGATATTTCGATCATCTTAGTGACAGCTCAAATTTTTAGTCAAAAGCATTTTCTATTTTTTCCAGCGAAACTCCGAGGACGGATTTAGCGATTTTATTAAGCTGATCTTTGCTGCCGGTAATGTGCATGGTTGAATGAGTATGTGTGATTTTTTCGCCGGATTTTAATTCCACAGCCGGTGAAGAAGTTTCGAGTTCATAGAAAAGCCCAAGTTGTTTTTCTCCTGGCGCTGCGGGCCCATCATTATAGGAATTGACCACGTCACCTTTGAAAGGTTCTTTCTGAAGCTCCCATGAAGAGTTAACATATTCGGTTATACCCTGTGGTTGATTATAACATGCGATGGTAAGGGCATTGTTATCAGCGTCGTAGCTTCCGAAGGACGGTTTTGCGCGTAATGGCGAAATACCGATTTTGCTTCTGTATTTCGAGTCCGCTTTGAAGAAAAGCACGTCATCGCTTACTACCAACCGCTCATCTGGTACCTGGCCGAAATAAT
>JADHXY010000063.1 GCA_016782755.1 Phycisphaerae bacterium
GCTCTGTCCAAAAACAGGCTCAAAAGCTTGAAATTACATCAAAACCAATTTCTTTGTTCCAAAATCCATCACAACCGATACTGCTTACCACCGATGCAAATGAATCAGTCAAAATCTTACTCATTTTGCAGAAGCCTTCAATAAATTACTGATATTTTGTAATCCCTTATATTCGGCAGGTATGTTACTCGCTTTGCTAATAATTCACAAACATTTTTTTAGAAAAATCACATTGCCATTCCGCCATCCACACAAAGTACCTGTCCGGTAACATATCCGGCATCGTCGCTCGCAAGGAATGCAATCGCTTTTGCGACATCTTCGGGCTTGCCGAACTTTTTCATTGGAATAACAGCTTTTGCGGCATCTTTGACCATATCCGGCAAGACATTAGTCATTTCCGTCAGAATAAAGCCCGGTGCAATGCAATTAACGGTAATGCCTTTTTTACCGGCTTCACGGACGATAGACTTGCTCATTCCGATCAGAGCGGCTTTACTTGCGGCATAATTGGTGGAGCCGGCCTGCCCCATAACTCCGGCAACGGAGCTTAGATTGATAATTCTGCCCCATTTATTGCGGATCATTGAGCGGAGTGAAAACTTTGTAGCCATAAAAGCGGCTCGTAGATTGACATTTATAATAATATCGAAATCGCTCTCATCCATCTGGATCATGAGTTTATCGCGAGTTATGCCTGCGTTATTAACCAGGATTCCGATTCCGCCATATTCTTTTGCCAAATCTTCAATTGTGTTCTTGAGTAAGTCAGTATCCGTGATATCAAGACATTTAGTTATCACAGAATAGCCGGCATCTTTTGCAATTGCTTCCAACTTGTCAAGATTTTCCTGGTTCAAATCGAGACCGGCAACGATACGGCCTTGTTTGAGCAATTCTAAAACAACCGCACGTCCAATTCCCCTGGCAGCACCAGTTACAACGGCAAGTCTTTTTTCTGACATAGGTTATTCTCCAAATAACGATTATTTCAATAAAGAGTTCAGAGCATCTAAGCTACTTATGTTATTAACTTTAATTTTCCTGTTTATTCTCTTCATCAGGCCGGTGAGGACGCGGCCCGGGCCGATCTCGTAAAAATGCTCGACACCGTCCCCAATGAGCTTTTCCATACATTTTTGCCACAGAAGCGGTGATGTCAACTGGTTTATAAGGCCTTTTTTTATGTCTTCTGCAGACTGATAATAGTGAGTGTCAACGTTTGCGATGGTTTTTATCAAAACAGGTTCATTTATAACAGCAGCATCAAGTGCTCCGGCGAGGTCATCGGCGGCACTGCTGACAAGCTGAGTATGAAAGGCACCGGCTACAGCTAATTTTATTGCTTTAATTGCACCGTATTTTTCGGCAAGTTCTGCGGCTCTGCTGCAAGCCTGTGTATTTCCACTGATAACTATCTGGCCGGGACAATTGAAATTGACACCTTCTAAGAGCTGGTCTTCCCTGGCTTCGTCGCACAGCTGTTTAACTTTTTCCTCGTCAAGGCCGATTATGCTTACCATTGCTCCATCGGTGTTGTCGGCTGCAGTCTGCATGGCTTGGCCTCTTTTGCGGACAAGTTTTAATCCGTCTTCGAAGCTTATGTTGCCAGCTGCATAAAGGGCAGAATATTCGCCAAGGCTCAGGCCGGCAGTTACGTCAGGATTTAGTGAAGTGTTTGCTTTTATGACATCGAGAATAGCTGCTGAGACGGTAAAAATAGCCGGCTGAGAAATTATTGTAGTATTGAGTTCTTGTTCCGGGCCTTCAAAACACACCTTTTTAAGGTCGAAACCGACAATTTCATTGGCTTTTTCAAAAATTTCAGCTGCCAGAGGGAAAGCTTCCGCGATGTCTTTGCCCATCGAAACAAGCTGTGCTCCCTGACCCGGAAATAAAAAAGCTGTTTTCATAATCACTTCATCCATGACTTAATTATTATTATCGATTGTTAAAATTGGATAAGAGTTGCGCCCCATGTTAATCCGGCGCCGAAAGCTACAAAGATAACTTTATCGCCTTTTTTGATCTTGCCCTGCCTGTAGCATTCATTAAATGCTATCGGTACAGAAGCGGCGGAGGTATTACCGTATTCGGCAATATTCATAAATACTTTTTCTTTTGGCAATTTGAGTCTTTTTGAAGCAGACTCAATAATCCGTGCGTTCATCTGGTGGGAGATCATCATATCCAGGTCTTCGGTAGTCAGGTCGAATTTTTTCAGGCAATGTTTTACGGACTCAACAATCCTTCTTACGGCTTGCTGATAAACTTCTCTCCCCTTGATGCTCATGTAAATTTTGTCAGGATCATCCAATTTTTTACATGCAGGGTATTTTGAGCCGTACGCCTCACAGCTGAGAGCCTCCCAGTTTGAGCCGTCAGAGGACATTGTGCTGTAAAGAATTCCCTTTCCGTCGGAATTTCTCTGCAAAACAACAGCTCCCGCACCATCGCCGAACAGAATACAGCTGCCCCGGTCTTGCCAGTTTGTTATCTTGCTGAGTGTTTCAGCACCAATTATGAGGGCATTTTTATATTTTCCGCTTTCGATGAATTGCTGAGCGATTGAAAGCGAATAGATAAACCCGCTGCAGGCGGCTGAAAGATCAAATGCCCAGGCGTTTACGGCTTCAATGTTTTTCTGAACAAAGCAAGCTGTTGAAGGAAACACCATCTCCGGCGTTACCGTTGCAACAATTATAAGATCAAGCTCGCAAGGGTCTAATCCTGCCATATCGAGAGCCTGTTTAGATGCTTGTGTGGCAAGCAGGGCGGTAGTTTCGTTATCAGAGCAGATATACCGTGTTTTTATGCCTGTCCTGGTGGTTATCCATTCATCAGAAGTATCTACCATTTTTGACAGATCTTCGTTTGTTAGTTTTTTTGTCGGAGCGGAAGACCCGCAGCCGGCTATATGGGCGAGATAAGCCGGTTTTGCATCTTGATTAACTTCCTTGTTCATCTGAATTCCTTATCGCCGAATTACTTAAATATTCCGTTATTTTTTCATTAATTTGGTTATTGCTGTATTTTTTAGCGTTCAAGACGGCATTTTTTATGGTTTTAGCCTTGCTTGAACCGTGGCAGATCAGTGCCGTCCCATTAACGCCGAGAAGTGGAGCTCCGCCGTATTCGTTATAGTCATATTTTTTGTAAATACGCATCATTACAGGCTTGAATTTTAATGCTAATCTAAGTTTTTCCTGCATAAGCTCGTGTTTTATCGACTGAAAAAGCCCCTTAACGAGACCTTCGGCCATTTTTAAGATAACATTTCCCACAAACCCTTCGCAAACAGCAACGTCGCAGACTCCTTCAAAAATATCGCTTCCCTCTATGTTTCCGATGAAATTAATATTTGGGTCAGATTTTAACATCTCACGTGCTTTTTTTACAATTTCGTTACCCTTGGCATCTTCTTCGCCGATGCTCATAAGCCCTATCCTTGGCTTCTTTACACCGAGTAAAAATTCAGACTGTATCCCAGCCATCACAGCATATTGGTATAAATTTATAGGTTTGCATGCAATATTAGCCCCGACGTCACATATCGTAACGGGTCCCTTGAAGGTTGGAAGAACGACTGAAATTCCTGGCCTGTTCACGCCGGGCAGATTTCTCATCCTCATTTGAAAAGCCGCAACACACGCTCCCGTGTTACCTGCTGAAATGACGGCATCAGCTTTACCCTGCTTGGCAAGTTTTGCAAGAACAGAAATCGAGCTTTTTACTTTTTTACGCAAACTCTCTATCGGTTTTTCGTTCATGCCGATTATTTCAGGGGCATCGACAATCGAAACCATTTTCTTTCTTTTTGCAAGCAGGGGAATATGCGACTTGATCTCCTTTTCCTGTCCGACCAGTATTAGCTGGTCATCGGGGTCAAGAAACTCAAGGGATTCAAATACACCTGCAATGATCTCGCCAGGGGCATCATCTCCACCCATAGCATCTAAAGCTATTCTCATAACTTATTCGCTTTCCTTACCAAGCTCCAAAGTTATCTTAGGGTTAAGGTATCCGCAGTTCTGGCAGGCAGCGTGCGGAAGTTTTGCCTGGCCACATTGTTTGCACAACGAGTAATTGACCGGCTTGAGACTGTGGTGGCTTCGACGTGTGCGTGTTCTCGTTCTACTAATTTTCTTCTTTGGTAACATTCTTTTTTGCTCCAAGTTTTCATTTAAAAACGAAAAGCCAATGGCTTATTGGCTTAACCTGATGTATTAAACAATCCTATAAAAAATCTTAAATAGTTTAATGCTTCAATTTTGTCAAGTGAAAATTGTCGTTATGAAAAATTGGAATTAATTTCTACCGGAATCGCCATTTCGACAACCTATTAATATACTGTAAAGAAAATAATAAAATATCGTTGAAATTAAAGCAATAATGATGTAAGTATAAAACGATTATATTTAAATTCAGGCTGTTTGCAAGTGAGACTTATTTTAAAGTTCAGGGTCGAAAAGTGAATCGCAACCGCAAAAGAAAAGCTTTATTCGAGGTAATAGGTCAGTCTAAGCTAAGCACGAAGCAGGACAATGGTGTAAAAAAGGACTTTTCAGCCCTTGATGCAACGCATAAAACCAGCGAAAAGAGTGAAAAAACTGCTGGCAATCTGGTAAATTGGTCGAAAAAACCAAAATTTATACAAGTAAATAATGGAAGGCTTGAGTTTTCGCTGCCTTATCAGCTGGCTATAGTTTTTGGAATGCTATTGATTTTACTGTTTTTGGTGTCTTTCAGGACAGGACAGTTAAGTATTGATTCTCAGGAGCCAAAAAGTGAACCGGCAGTGGTAAAAAGAACCGAAAAAACTCAATCACCGCCAAAGATAATACCAGCGGCTGCAGCTGTGAAAATAGAGGATGCTGCCCCTGCGAAAAATCGGGCTGCTGTTAATTTGCCATTGAATAAAGTTTCAGGTAATGATAATATCAGCGGAAGTAACAGGATCGTGATCCAGAGCTGTGTTAAAAAGAATGACTTAGAGCCCGTGAAGAGGTTTTTCGAAGGTTTTGGAATTGGAACTGAAATAAGAGAGATCGGCAGCAGGTTTTTTCTTGTAAGTTCTGGAAAATATGATAATCCGGCAAAGCCGGGTACTGATGGATATTATGCTAAGAAAAAGATAATAGAGCTTGGTGCTAAGTATAAGGCACCGGCTGGTTACGGTAATTTTGGAACAAAACCGTTTCATGATGCTTATGGAATGAAGTTTAACGATTAGAATTTAGGAGATTTTTTGGATGTCAATCGATAGTTCATTGAAAGTTAAGAGTGCTTTGGAACGGCATAGAAATGTCTTGAGCAGAGCCGAAAGGATTGAGCTTCTTAAGGAAGAGGAACGTTGGTCTGAAGGTGAGACTGTTATGGGCTTGCCGAAAGTTTCACATAGGAAGGTTCATACCAGTAAAAAGTCTTCCGAGAAAGAAACTGAAACAGAAACTGTAACTGAAGAAGCTGCAAAAGAATAATATTTGCCAGATGAGTTAATTATGCCGTAATCTGAAAATTTGAATTGCGGCTTTTTTTCTATTGGTAGTTGAATTCCGCCCAAATTTAAGGCTTTTTGATGGAAAGATCGATCTTAGCAAAAAGAACTGCGTGCATAGACGCAAGCGGCATTCGTAAAGTTTTTGCACTTGCTGCCAAATTGAAGGACCCGGTTAATTTTTCCATAGGTCAGCCGGATTTTGATGTTCCCGATAAGCTGAAGCAATGTGCTATCGAAGCCATCCTTAAGGGCGAGAACCGTTATTCTCAAACGGCAGGTGACGAAGAACTCAAAGAAAAAATCGCAGCTAATGTTACTGAAGATATTGGCTGGTGTGATCCCCGTGTTATCGTTACCAGCGGGGTCAGCGGCGGGTTGCTGTTAGCTTTTATGGCACTTATTGACGAGGGTGACGAGGTAATAATTCCGGATCCGTTTTTTGTCATGTACAAGCATTTAGTAAACATGCTTGGCGGTAAATGCGTGTTTGTTGACAGCTATCCGGATTTTAAGCTTCCTGTCGAAAAGATTAAAGGCTCAATTAGTGACAAAACAAAATTAATTATTCTTAATTCTCCGGGTAACCCCACGGGCAGTGTATATAGCGAGCAGGAAATAAAGGAAATCGCACAAGTGGCTGCCCAAAATGATATTATAGTCCTGACAGACGAAATTTATGACAAATTCTGCTATGACGGCAGGAATATCAGTATCGCCGAATATTACCCGAAAACTCTGATTATGCGTGGATTCAGCAAGGCATACGCTATGACAGGCTGGCGGCTTGGATATACAGCTGCACACGAATCATTGAAAGAGGTTATCGAGGCAATGACGATGATCCAGCAGTACACCTTCGTGTGTGCACCATCGCCTTTCCAGAAAGCGGCTATAGCTGCTTTGGACTATGATGTTTCGGAACTGGTTGACAAATACAGGACGAAAAGAGATATCCTTTATGATGGATTAAAGGGTAAATTCGAATTAAACAAACCTGCCGGAGCATTTTATGCCTTTGTTAAGGCCCCGGATGGCAGGGCATCAGAATTCGTAGAGAAAGCTATCGCAAATAATGTACTTATCATACCGGGAAACGTTTTTAGTGAAAAAGACACGCATTTTAGAATAAGCTTTGCGACAAGTAATGAAAAAATCGAACAGGGCATCAAGATATTAAATGACCTTGTGTGATTAAATACATAAGTTGTTTTTTTAATGGATTTAAGGATTTAGTATGATCAAGGATATGATATTTGGTACGGTAGGGGGATTGGGATTCTTTTTGTTCGGCATGGGTTTAATGTCGGACGGATTAAAAAAGGTGGCCGGCCAGAAGCTCAAAAGCATACTTCAGTCAATGACCAAGAAGCCCTGGATCGCTTTTGTCATGGGAGCAGGCGTTACAGCTCTTATTCAATCAAGCTCAGCAGCAACTGTAATGGTAGTAGGTTTTGTTAATGCGGCGTTGCTTACTTTGCGTCAGGCGATTTGCGTTATTATTGGTACTAACGTCGGTACGACCGCAACATCCTGGTTAGTTTCAATTTCCGGATTCGAGAATTTGAAAATAACCACATATGCTTTGCCTGCCGTTGGCATAGGCTTTTTACTGCAGGTGCTTGGCCGGACAAGAAAAGCGAAGAATATGGGCCAGATATTATTAGGTTTTGGTATTCTTTTCGTGGGTATCAGCTTTTTGAAAAATGCGTTTGCTCCGTTAGAGGAAAGTTCGAGGGTTCAGGAATTATTTATTTATCTTGGCGATAAACCGTTTTTGGCTATTATTGCCGGGACGATAGTTACAATGCTGCTTCAGAGCAGTTCGGCTGCGATTGCTATCGTTCAGTTGTTAGCGATAGGTGGTGCTTTCGGTGCTAACTGGGAGACGGCTTTGAGTATTTCGATTCCGTTTGTACTTGGCAGCAATATCGGAACTACGATAACTGCACAGCTTGCAGCCATCGGGTCGAATCTTAATGCCAGGCGAACGGCGTGGGCACATTCGGCTTTCAATATATTAGGTGCGGCCTGGGCTTACTTTTTTGTTGTTACCGGCCTATTCACTGCAGCAGTTCATTGGATATATCCGTTTGAACTTAATGCTGAGAATGTCGCACTGAATATTGCTATAGCACATACAATATTCAATGTTGTTAATTCAGGCATTTTCCTTCCACTGGCAGGTGTGCTTGAAAAACTCGTGGTCAGATTCGTTCCTGAAAAACCCGGCGATATCGAAGCAAAACCGGTTATACTCGAAAAGCATCTTCTTGATACGCCGGTCTTGGCTCTTGAACAGGCTGAAAGAGAAATCATGCGTATGGCTAAGAAAGCTAAAAAGGCGACTAAAAGGGCGATAATAGGACTTTTGAATGACGACAGGCGGATGCTTGCAGATGTTAGAAAAAATGAAGATTCGATCGATGAATTTCAGCTTGAGATAACAAGCTATCTTTCTGAGCTTTCGAGACGTCAGCTTTCTGACGAAGTCTCTATCGAACTCCCTGTGCTGCTGCATACGGTTAACGATCTCGAGCGTATAGGCGACCACGCTATGAATATCGCAGAAATCGCCGAAAGAAAGATTGAGAATAAAATAATATTCAGTTCTCAGGCCAACGAAGAAGCAAGCAGACTCAGAAGAGAAGTTTTGCAGATGAGTGACAATGTAATATTCTCGCTGGAAAAAGACGATATATCATTTGCCAAAGATGCTTTGAAGAACGAAAACATTATCAACAAAATGCAAATGGATTTTCGCAAGAACCATGTTGACAGAATGACCGATGGGACATGCTCAGCCGTATCCGGACTTATTTTCATTGATCTTGTTGATAATGTCGAAAAGATAGGCGATCATTTAACTAATATCGCCCAGGCGGTAATAGGCGACCTTCAGTGGGAGGGTATAGAGCCAAAGACTATTGTTGAAAGCAAATAATTATTGTTGCCAATCGGCTGCAATGTTGTTAAGATTTTGAACATGAAGAATCTTATAGCCAAAATTATCTTTTGTATATGTTTCTTCGCATTCGCAAGGGGGTTGAGGGCATCTGAGCCTAATACATTCGAGCTTAAAGATCAAACACAGGTAAAAATAGCGATTATATATTGCAAGGACCTTATTGACGACGGTCTTTATAAATCCATCGTAAGGCGTACAAATCTTGCCCTCGATCAGGGTGCCGAATACCTGATATATGATATCCAGACGTATGGCGGATTGGTAAAAGCAGCCGATGACATTTCGAAATTTCTGATTTATGAGGCCGCTAAAAAGGCTCATACGGTTGCATACGTCACCACTGAAGCAATTTCGGCAGGGGCGATGATAAGCGTTTCGTGCCGGGATATCGTAATGTTAGAGAACCGCACTATCGGGGATGCTGCCCCAATAGTACTCGGTGGAAAACTCGAAGGAGTAGAGAGGGAAAAACAGGAAAGTTTTATAAGGTCAATTTTCAGAAGGGCGGCACAAGCTAATAATTATCCCGAAGTGCTGTTGGAAGCGATGGTTTCGGTTCAAACGGAGGTTTACCGGGTCAAAAATATCGAGACATCGGAATTCGAATTCTTCAAAAAAGATACGCTCCCCAAAGACCCTAATCTTTATGACATCGCAAATAAAGAATTAGTCTCCAGAGAGGGTGAACTTTTGACGCTGACAAGTTCTGAGGCGTTAAAATACGGACTTGCCCGTGCAGAGGTCGAAAATATTGATGGAATGCTGGGTTACTTCGAGCAGCGTGACGGCGTTTCGTTTCAGAAATCACCGCTGGAATTGCGAACTATCTGGTCTGAGGATATGGTAAGGCTTATTAACCACCCAGCCGTTATGAGCGTACTCGTTCTGGTCGCTTTGCTCGGTGTTTATATTGAATTGAACACGCCGGGGATAGGACTGCCCGGATTGGTTGCTTTGATATGTTTTGTAATAATAATCGGCAGCAAGTACCTCACCGGCCTTGCTAATTGGGTCGAAGTTGCACTTTTTGTAAGCGGCCTGATACTTCTATGCATAGAAGTATTTATTTTGCCGGGGTTCGGCATTGCCGGCACATTAGGAATAATCTTCATCATTACAGGCTTGTTCGGAATGCTCGTAAAGAACCCGCCTGACCAGATACCATGGCCAGAGGACGCTGAAAGCTGGCAAATATTCACTAACGGAGCGATGGGGCTTGTGTTTGGATTTTTCGGCTTTTTAATCTTCGCCTGGGCATTTACGCGATACCTTCCGAAAATGCAGTTTTTGGGCGGACTGATCCTCAAACCATCGTTAGCGAAAACTGGCACTGAGATAGAAATTAGCCTGACCGCACCTGCTGGTGAGCAGGAGAAAAAGCTTAAAATAGGTGACACTGGTGAAGTCGTAACTGCACTAAGGCCGGCTGGGAAGGTCGACTTTGACGAAAAAATTGTCGATTGCGTTGCACAGGGAGATTTTATCGATAAAGGCGACAGCGTCGAAATTGCAGACATTCATGGCAACAGGGTTATTGTAAGAAAAATTTAAGGACTTGTATTTATGAATTGGTGGCTTGTTTTTGCTGTTTTTTTGTATTTCGCATCAGGATTTTTGCTTGTTGTCGAAGTTTTCGTCCCGAGCGGTGGACTTATAAGTTTATGCTCACTTTTATGCCTGGCAGGGGGGGTGTCAATTTTTTTCGGGGTCAGCACTACTTTCGGCTGGATTGGCGTAGGTGTAGCCGTAGTTATGATACCGGCTGTACTTGTCATCGCATACAGGATTTTCCCAAAAACTAAATTTGGCAAATCCGTAACTTTAACCCCGTCGCAGCGGCAGCCGGGCGAAGCTATCGCCGATAACGAGTCACTTAAAAAAATGGTTGGTAGCAGGGGGGCGGTGCTAACCCCTTTAAGGCCGGTGGGAATGTGCGATTTCGACGGAAAAAGAATTGAATGTGTCGCCGAAAGCGGATATATAGATAAGGGTAAGCAAATAGAGGTTATAAAAGTGCAAAGTACACAATTAACCGTAAGATTAATAGAACAAATATAACGAAAGGGGTTTAATTATGCTGAATACGATAAATGGTCAGGGAGATCCTAAACAGGTAATAGTGGTAGCGGTTTTAGCGATAGTCGCTATAGTCCTGCTTGTATTTTTCCTTCTTTTTATGAAGTTTTTCCGGCTCTGGCTGCAGGCGAAACTCTCCCGGGCCGATGTCAAATTCTCAGAGCTTATCGGGATGTGGCTGAGAAAAGTTGATACGAAGGGCATTGTTATATCAAAAATTACAGCCATACAGGCCGGGCTGGTAGTAACTACAAGAGACCTTGAGAGTCATTATCTCGCTGGCGGGCGGGTGCCGAATGTCGTACGTGCACTTATCGCAGCAAACAGAGCGAATATAGAGCTAAATTTTAAGACAGCAACAGCTATCGACCTGGCAGGGCGTGACATCCTCGATGCAGTTCATACGAGCGTTAAGCCAAAAGTAATCGATTGTCCGGACCCCACCAAAGGAAGGGATACGATTGACGCAGTGGCTCAGGACGGAATACAGCTCAGAGCGAAAGCGAGGGTTACGGTTCGAATGAATATCGACAGGCTCATCGGCGGAGCGACCGAAGAGACTATTATTGCCCGTGTAGGCGAGGGAATGGGTGCTCGCTTTTTACAATGTAATAATTATAGTAAAATGGTTCATTATGCCGATAATAGATATGACGACCAAAATAAATGTCTTGAAGGAGATCATATCTATGTCAGCAGAATTGATTAGCCAAAACGGCAACGAAG
>JADHXY010000064.1 GCA_016782755.1 Phycisphaerae bacterium
TGGGACGAGAACCCTAAACTCCGGTGCTGTCCTACAGCCACTATTCCAAGAATTAATATAGATGGCCTTCCCACAGGAATAAGCGGACCTTTTCAAGCATGGGGGATATTTGATGACTATTTATGGTCAACAAAAGGCGATTACGGCAGTTATGGAATGAACTCTCGGGTTTTAGGCGTAGCGAAGACAACTGGAACATATCATAACTTGCCTGGTATCGATTACTGGAGACATGCAAATGTCAAAGGTGCTGATAATGTTCCGGTCCTTCTTGACTGTGTCTGGCCAGGCGGCTGGCCAACACATACCGATATACCTCCTGTGGTATGGGACTATGATACTGCGCCGACAGGGAAGGAGATGACGCGTTATGTCCTCAACAGGCATCTTGGCTTTACCAATGCGGTGTTTTTAGATATGAGTGTCCATAAAATCGGCCTCAAAGCTCTCTGGCGACTCAAATGGCATCGCTCGTTCGATACCAATTATGCCTACGATAATAACGTTTTTGATGGTACTTTTGTAGATAATCTCCCAAATAAAATAGAATAACGCTAAGCGAGTAATTTTAACAGCCCTTAATTTCAGAAAGTTTTATGAAATATTATGCAACATGTTAAATAATTCTGTTGCATTAGTTTTATTTTTTTTGTATAATGAAACAAGAATGAGATTTGATCTGTAATGTTAGGAAGGTGTAAAATGAATAAAGACAAGAAAGCGTTTACCTTAGTTGAGTTGCTTGTCGTTATATCAATAATCGCCCTGTTAATGGCTATCATGATGCCGTCACTTGCCAGAGTAAAGAACCAGGCACAGGCTCTTGTCTGCAGGAACAATCTTCGACAGTGGGGCTTGTTTTTCAAATTTTATCTCGATAATTCCGATGATAAGTTTTTCGGACATATGGGAACTGGCGGCACTGGTGATCCTGAAAAGAATGTTTGGACGGATTTCATGCGTAAATACTGGGACGAGAACCCTAATCTGTGGTGCTGCCCCACAGCCACCATTCCGGGAACTAATTATAGATGGCCAGCCCACAGGAATGGATGGACCTTTTCGAGCCTGGGGAACGTTTGATGGCCAGTATTGGACGACAAAAGGGGATTATGGCAGTTATGGGCTGAACTCTGAGGTTCAGGGCGTAAAAAATACAACTCAAACATATCAAGGCTTGCTTGGTTCTGATTTCTGGAGACATTCAAATGTCAAAGGCGCTGACAATGTTCCGCTACTTCTTGACGCTGTCTGGTGCGGCGGTTGGCCAAAGCATACCGATAGACCTACTGCGACTTGGCAGCATGTTACGTCACCGGAGATTCAGCGATTTGTTCTTAATAGGCACCTTGGCTTTACTAATGCCGTTTTCCTTGATCTTAGTGTTCACAAAGTCGGGCTCAAAGCTCTCTGGAGGCTCAAGTGGCACCGTTCGTTTAATATTAATTATGCCTACGACAATGACCTTTTTAGTGGTACTTTTGTCGAAAAGCTCCCAAATAAAATAGAGTAACGCTTAGCGAGTAATTTTAACAAGAGCTTTCTGAAACGACAACCTGCATTGGCTTCGCATTGAATATATTGATTGCGAAGCAAATCAGAGCGGAATTTCGGAAAGCTTTTTTTATGGAAAACCTGCCAGTCTGACAGTCTGTTAAACTTCTAAAATGCCTTTAGACAGCATCTTATTTTCACAAAAAAAAACCGCATCCCCTTAAACTCATAAAAAACAAACACTTACGAGCATTTACCCGTTATACCGATTGTTTGGCACACTATTTGCACCTATCTTGCATATTACGGTCAATTGTGATTAAAAAATGAAGATTAGTAATTTTTATAAGGAGCAAAAACAAGATGAAGATCAGACCATTGGGAGACAGAGTTCTTGTAGAACGCCTCAGCGCAGAAAACAAAACCGCAGGTGGAATCGTTTTGCCGGACGCAGCGAAGGAAAAGCCCCAGCAGGGCAAAGTTATCAGCGTCGGTGGCGGAAAGACCCTCGAAGACGGAACTGTAAAGCCGCTGCAGGTTAAAAAAGGGGATACCGTGCTGTTTACAAGCTACGCCGGAAACGACATCAAGATCGATGGTAACGAATATCTTATCATGGACGAGTCGAGTATTTTGGCAGTGATTGAGTAGTTTTTTGTAACGAACAATTTTGAGTAAGGAGAAAACAATATGGCAGCAAAAAAAATAGCTTTCGGCACCGAAGCACGAGCCGCAATACTTGAGGGTGTGCAAAAACTCGCCAAAGCCGTTAAAATTACTCTCGGCCCTTGCGGCAGAAATGTAATCATCGAAAAATCATTCGGTTCGCCGACAATAACAAAAGATGGCGTTACAGTAGCCAAAGAGATCGAACTTGAAGATGCATACCAGAATATGGGTGCACAAATGGTAAAGGAAGTCGCTTCAAAAACTTCTTCGGTAGCTGGCGATGGGACAACCACAGCAACAATACTGGCAGAAGCCATCTTTGCTGAAGGCCTGAAAAACATCACAGCCGGTGCCAACCCCATGCAGGTCAAACGCGGCATCGACATGGCTGTAGAAGCACTCGTAAAAGAACTTGAAAAGCAAAGCATCGCAATCGAGTCGAGCAAACAAATTGAACAGGTAGCTACTTGTTCAGCAAATCAGGATGTCGAGATCGGCAAAAAAATGGCCGAAGCAATTGACAAAGTCGGTAAAGATGGAGTTATCACCGTCGAAGAAGGACAGAGCCTCGAAACTACCGTTGACCTCGTCGAAGGTATGCAGTTCGACAAAGGATACCTCAGCCCGCATTTTGTGAACAATGTCGAAAATATGTCGGTCGTACTCGAAAAACCATACATACTCATCCATGAAAAGAAAATATCCTCCATAAAGTCATTGGTTCCGATACTCGAAAAGGTTTCCAAAGAAGGACGCAGTCTGCTAATCGTCGCTGAAAACGTCGAAGGCGAAGCACTTGCAACTCTCGTTATTAATAAACTTCGCGGCGTTCTGCAGGTCGCAGCCGTAAAAGCTCCCGGCTTCGGTGACAGAAGAAAATCTATGCTCGACGATTTAGCCGTTCTGACCGGCGGACAGGCAATATTCGAAGACCTCGGGCTCCAGCTTGAAAATATCGAACTCAACCAGCTCGGAAGAGCAAGAAGAATCACTATCGACAAGGACAATACTACAATCATCGAAGGTGCCGGCGAAACTAAAGACATTAAGGCAAGAATCGAACAGATCAAAAAGCAGATCGAAAAATCCACCAGTGATTACGACATCGAAAAACTACAGGAAAGACTCGCCAAGCTCTCCGGCGGCGTAGCTCAAATCAACGTTGGTGCCGCTACCGAAGCTGAGATGAAAGAAAAGAAGGCACGCGTCGAAGATGCCCTCCACGCCTGCCGCGCAGCTGTCGAAGAAGGCATCCTTCCCGGCGGCGGAACAGCTTTACTCAACGCAATCAAGGTACTCGACAAGGTCAAAGCCACCGGCGAAGCAAAGATCGGCGTTGATATTGTTCGCAGAGCTATCGTCGCTCCAATCAAACAGATCGCCGCAAACGCAGGACTTGACGGTTCCATTGTTGCACAGAAGGTTATGGAATCTGATGAACCTAACTTCGGCTACGATGCCTTAAGAAAGAAATACGGCAACATGATCGAATTCGGCGTTATCGTCCCGACAAAGGTCGAAAGAACCGCACTCCAAAACGGTGCCTCAATCGCCTCATTACTCTTAACTACCGATGCTATCGTCAGCGAAATTCCTGAGAAAAAAGAATCGGCGCCAGGCGGTATGCCAGGCGGCGGAATGTACTAAATTCCGTTGAATACCAAAATCAAAGGCGGGCTATCAAAACCCGCCTTTTTTATTTTTAAACCCAACCAACGAAACGCCTATTTTATTATCTCCTTACCACCAATATATTCTCGCAGAACTTGCGGAACCGTTATACTGCCGTCAGCGTTCTGGTAAAGCTCCATGATAGGTATCAGCACCCGTGGAGTTGCTATTACGGTATTATTGAGCGTATGGCAGAAAACATTCTTTTTCGTCCTGGGGTCCTTATAGCGAAGATTCATCCTCCTCGCCTGAAAATCATAAAACTTACTGGCACTATGCGTCTCGCAGTATGCATTACGGCTGGGCATCCACGTCTCGATATCGAATTTCTTAGCCTGTCCCCGCCCAAGATCACCCGTACAAACATTCACTACACGATAAGGCAGCCCCAGAGCCTTCAGCACACCTTCCGAATTCGCGAGTATCTCCTGGTGAAACTTGTCACTTTGCTCATTATCATTTTCACAGATTATCACCTGCTCGACCTTATCGAACTGATGTATCCGGTACAAGCCGTAAGTGTCCTTACCTGCCGCACCCGCCTCACGCCTGAAACAGCTCGACATCGCAACAAACTTCTTAGGCAACTGATCGCCAGCCAATATCTCGTTCATATAATAAGCCGTAACCGGAACTTCCGAAGTCCCCACCAGACTCAGCTCATCACGCTCCATCTGATACGTCTGCTCCTCGGCACCCGGGAAATAACCCGTCCCACGCATCGCATGATCTCTCATTAAAAGCGGAACAGCCATCGGAACATAACCCTTTTCAGTCATATAATCCATCGCAAAACGAAGCACCGCCCAGTGCAAAAGAGCACCATCACCTTTAAGAAAATAATTTCTCGCACCCGCCAATTTCACACCGCGTTCCATATCGATCATATCAAGCTCAAGACCCAATTGCATATGATCCTTAGGCTCAAAATCGAATTCCCGCACCGAACCTTCTTTTCGAATCTCAATATTCTCAGTATCATCCTTACCCAGCGGAACATCCTCATCCGCCGGCTGAGCAACATGCATCAGCAGATGATTAAATTCAGGCTCAAGCACTTTCACCTTTTCGGAAAATTCCGATTCCTCATCTTTGATAGCCGCCAACTTCCCCAACGCCTCTTTCTTCTCTGAATCATCCAGCTTGGGAATAGATTTGCCTATGGCGTTTTTTTCTGTAACGATCTCCTGAAGCTTCTGTTTGACTTCTCTCAACTCGCCGTCTATTTTCAAAAGTCGATCGATATCCGCAAAAACATTCTTGTTCTTACATGCCGATTTATACTTTTCCGGATTCTCTCTTATCAACTTAATATCAATCATCTTCGTATCTTTTCAAAACAAGAACATTATTCTGTCCCCCGAAACCGAACGACTCTTTTATTATATAATTCAGCTCGGCCTTTCTCGGCTCATTCGGAACATAATCAAGATCAAGCTCCGGATCCGCATCATGAAGGTTCATCGTCGGAGGTATTGTATTTTCCCTGAAAGCCATCACACAGCTAATCGTCTCGGCTGCACCGGTTGCACCGATAAGATGCCCCATCATACTCTTTATGCTGCTCAGCGGCACATTTTTGGCATAATCGCCAAAAACGCCTTTCACTGCCTTGGTCTCAATAGAATCATTTTCCGCCGTACTCGTACCGTGCGTACTAATATAATCAATATCCTCACAGCCGACACCCGCATCCGCCAGAGCCGCACGAATCGCAGCCTGAGCACCACGAGCGTCCTCATGCATATCAGTCACCCGAAAAGCATCAGCGGTACTGCCATAGCCGACTATCTCAGCCAAAACCTTCGCGCCCCTTTTCTTAGCTGACTCAAGCGACTCTAATATCAACACTGCCGCCCCCTCGCCAAGCACAAATCCATCTCTGGTTGCAGAAAACGGCCTCGATGCAGTCTGTGGATCATCATTCCTCGTCGAAAGAGCTGTCAAGCGGTTAAAACCCATCTGACCCAACGGGTGAATCATCGAATGAGCACCGCCGGCGATCATTACATCCGCCTGGCCCGAACGAATCATCATAGAAGCCTCACCTATCGCCTGCGTACTCGCCGCACAAGCCGTAAGACAACTCCTCGTCGGACCACGCGCACCTGTGAGCAGTGAAATATGACAGACCGGCATATTCGGCTCCTGCTCCAGCTCACACATCGGCTTCATATCACGAAAAGCAACCTCGGCCCATTTCTGCCAGTCCATGCTGTTATTCTCATCGTCCCAGCCTTTTGCAAGACAATCGAAGAAAACCTCGTTATCAACCGAACCTTCTCCCGCACCAAGATAAATACCAAGACGACTGCGATCAATCGAGTCACCTGGGTTTTCGGTTTCTACTTCAATGCCCGCCTGCTTGCAAGCCTCGACAGTCGCTCCTATCACAAAACCCGAACCGCGATTACTGTCTTTGTGAATATCAGGATTCTTCGTATATTTGCTATAGTCGTAATCCTTTACCTCGGCAGAAAATGTCGAAGGAAAAGTAGATGCATCGAAAATCGTCGTCTCCGCAATTCCGCTCTTACCGCTCATCAAACCCTGCCAGAACGATTCCACATCATGAGCCGTCGGACAAACCACGCCCATCCCCGTTATCACTACCCTGTGTTTTTTTTCGCTATTTATCATAACTATCAATTTTCATATTTTTTCAAAACTATCGCAGCCGTCTGACCGCCATAACTATAGCTGCAGCAGAGCACATAGCTAATATCTTTTTTGATTTTCTCTTTATTTATATTCAACTCACAGCCGCTCGCCCTGCTCTCACAATTCTTCGCCGCTGGTATTACACCAGAATTAATTGCCTTCACCGCCGTGATAAGGTCCAACGCCCCACCGGCTGCACCTGTATTACTGAGCATACTCTTCGTCGGCAAGACTGGTATCACTTTTCCCACATCACCCAAAGCTGATACAATCCCCTTAGCCTCAGCCAGGTCATCTTCAGCAATGCCAGTACCATGCGGAATAATAAGGTCAAGCTGCTCAGCACAAATCTCCGCATCTGCCAGAGCCTTTTCAATAGCTATCCCGACACCCTTACCGTCACTCTCAAGTTTGTATATCTCCGAATTGATACTATTGCTCTGGCCGATACCAACAACCTCAGCAAGAATTTCAGCGTCGCGACCCTTTGCATGCTCAATGCTTTCAAGAACCAGTATCCCCGCCGCCTCACCGAAAACACTCCCGCCAGCATCAGCATCGAAAGGCCGACATGCCTTTTCGCCCTCAATATTCTTATCGCTAACCGCCCTGCCGATAAGACACTGCCTTATCAGGACTAACGGGTTAACTTTCGCTTCTGCCCCGCCTGTTACCATAACATCCGCAGAGCCTCTCGCTATAATCTGTGCCGCCTCGCCAACCGCCAAAAGTGCCGAAGATTCTGCACAAGTGATAGTATTGCTCGGGCCTTGTATGTCATGAATTATCCCGACATGGCATGGCAGCATATTAGGCAAATATTTCAACAGCCAAACGGGTGTCACCAGACCAAGACCCTGCTCGCCCCATTTTTTTATATCAAAATTTCCATCCGTCTTACTCGCAGCCACAGCCGGTGAAATCTCGACAAGATCACAGCTTATTAAACCCGCACCAAGATTTATACCCATCCTCTTCGGATCGACACTCACATCTTCAGGATTGATACCTTTGGTCTTAAGTCCACTGTTGCTAATCGCATCCAGTGCCGCTACGATAGACAACTCGATATCACGTGACATTAACTTGATCGCTTTTCGGCTTGTCTTGGGCACAAATTTATTGATCTTGAATTCAGGAACCTCTCCGGCTATTCTGCATGTAAAACCCGATGCGTCAAAAGACTTTATTTCACCAATGCCGCTCCTGCCCTCACAAAGCCCCTCCCACATCTGATCACCCGTCATACCAAGCGGAGAAATTGATCCCGTCCCTGTTACAACAACTCGTTGCGAATTCATTATTTGTTCTCCGAAATTTCTATCCCCTTAAGAAGCGAGGCGAACATATCGGTAAATACAAAATTCTCATCAGGAAACTTTAAACCCGACATATTCTGATCAATATGACTGAACATAAGATCAATCTCAGCAATGAGTTTATCGCCGCAAGTTATCTTACCCGTAGTACTCGCCGCCTCATCTGCTATCGATTCGATGTTTGCTTCAAGAATAATAGTATCACCCGGCTTGACAAAGTCAAAAAATACAGCCTTTTTAATCTTGGCAAGGATCACCTTCTCTGAAAATTTCTTAGCTTCACCAACAAGTATCCCACCCGTCTGAGCCATTCCCTCGATCATCAAACACTCAGGCATTACTGGAAATCCGGGGAAATGATCGTGAAGATGCTCTTCCGCTAAGGTAACGTTCTTAAGAGCTACCGCTCTTTTCTTGCTCTCGAACTCAACGAATTTATCGATCCATATCCAACGCATAAAATGCACCGCTTAAAAATATGCGGCCAACTTGCACTTGGCAACCAGGCCGCTTAAATATCAAAAAAAATCTAAATCTTAAAGTTTTGATTCGATATAATTCACTACCGAATTAACCGTAAACAAATCTCCGAGCTTATTTATATCAGGATCCGACTCAAAGGAACTTATATCGGTATGAGGCATCTTTTCCCTCATCTCCGCGAGACCCACTTCTGTCAGCTTGCCGTCCTTAACAAAATCAGGATTCGACATCATACTCTCGATCGGGAAAAGCTCTTCCCTTGCGATCTTAACATCAAAAGCCTTTTCGAGCCTGAAAACTATATCAAGAAAATCTATGCTCTCAGCTCCAAGATCCCCCATCAACGTTGCTTCTGCGGTTACCTCATCGTCGTCAACGCCCAATGCATCAATAAGTACTTCCGAAACCTGCTCAAAAATATCATCCCGACTCTTAGCCATGTTATTTAACCTCCGGTCTTAATTTGATAATCCATTAATTGTTATTCAATCCATCGAGTAACTTCCATCGATTTTTCATATTTTCTGTAACCTCAGAATCCACAGAGGCCATCTTCGAATCCTTATCAGCAAGGTTGAAATGCTTCAACGCAAATCTCGCTTCGACTATCAATTCGCCATCGCGAACGCCCTTGCCGACAAAAGAACTCACATTTTCCTCTATCACCTTAGCTTCAACACAATATTCGATCTTGCCGCCTGGAGCCAAAAAGCTTTTATACTTTACATTCTTGGCCTGTTCAAGCAAAACCATACTATGGGCAAAATTTTCCGTTAATCTCACCAGCCACGATGCAGACTCTATCATACCCTCCAAAAGCAGCACTCCCGGCAATACCGGAAAACTTGGAAAATGATCACCAAGATATTCTTCCGCAAGGGAAACATTCTTCACTGCCCGGATACTCTTACCAGGCTCCATCGAAACCACTTTGTCTATTAGTATAAATCTCATAATCTGGGCTATTTTATTAGGATACCGATATTTTTCCAGTATTTTTTCGCATTTTTCCTTTTATTCATACTATCTGACGTAAATCTGTAGAACAATTTGCAAAAAAAGCTATAATTTCCAAATATGGAAATCAGAAAAGCAAAAATTTCAGATGTAAAATCAATTTCAAAGTTGATAAATTTCTACGCCGAGCAGGACCAAATGCTCCATAGACCACTTGCAGACATCTACGAAAACCTCCAACGCTTCCTGATCGCTGAACTTGACGGCAACGTCATTGGCTGTTGCGCTCTATCTATAATCTGGTCCGACCTTGCCGAAATAAAATCTCTGGCAATCGACCAGAACCATAAATCAAAACGAATAGGTTCAGCCCTCGTTCAAGCCGCCATCAATTTCGCCGCTGAGCTTGGGATCGAAAAAGTCTTCGCCCTGACCCTCGAAAAAGATTTTTTTGAAAAAAACGGTTTCGAACAGGTAGATACTAATTCACTCCCGATGAAGGTCTGGAGCGATTGTGCAAAATGCCCCAAACAGGACCACTGCGACGAAATAGCCGTCATCAAATATATTTAGAATCCTCGCCTAATCCGCCCTTTCTAAAACATTCAGCCGCCGCAACAGCTACTATTTCAGCTTTACTTTGACTCCATGTTCGCGATATTCTTTTACAGTCTTTGTCAGCTCATCGATTAATATCTCAAGACGTTCGGCATCTTCAAGCATCGCCTCATAAAGACTGCCATCATTCAAAACCCGCCCAGCTGAACCTTCACCGCTATTTATCTTTTCCAAAACCAGCCGCAACTCACTAAGCGTACCCGCAATCTCATCCGCAGCCAGTTTGGATGAACCCATAAATTCATCCGCCTGCCCGATAGTCTTCTCGGCCTGTGCAGTAAGGTTTTTAATATTTTCAATAGAAGCCTGCAAATTCTCTCGATTATTCGGATCACCGATTATCTTGTTTGCGTTTTGGACAAGCAAAGATATATTTTCGGCAAGCTCCTCAAGTTTCTTCTGAACATCCTCCGGGAAAAATTCGCTGCTACTGCTCATTGATCCCTGAAGTGTCGTCCCCTGCTGCAAAACAGAGGTAGTAGGTTTAAGCCCATTTAATAAAGGGCTTTTGAGTTCAATATAGCTGCTCCCTAATCCGCGCGTAACCAATTTGGCCTCAACATTCGATGGAATCTTGACATAATCCTTATCAATATGAGCAATCACCAACGCCTGGTAATATACTTTACCAGTTTTAAGGTCTGCCATCGGCTGAGGAGGAGTAACCTTAAAAACCCTGCCTATCTGATAACCGCAAAAGCGTATAGCTGTATTCTGCTGAACCCCGGAAGCCGTGGGAAACTGTATCTTAACTTCATAAGAAGTCAATCCGCTAACGAAGGTCGGCAGTGCCCCGAACTTAAAAATCAGCCATATCAGCGAACCCAAGGCTATTATCACAAAAACCCCGACTGTTATATTACGGGTCTTTTGAGTTTTTTCATAATCACTCACTTATCGTCCCCTTTCAGAGATTCGCTTCCTTCAATAAAAAGTTCCTTTATAGCCCGCAGTGGATAGCCGCTTTTGTTGAGCTTCTTTATCAACCTGATCTTTTCCACGCTTTTTTCATCAAAATGCCTTCGACCTGTCTGGCTAACCTCTACCGGCTCAATCAGACCGACCATCAGATAATATTGCAAAGATTGTGTCGAAATACCAGCCTTTTTTGCCGCCTGACCTATAGAATATAGTTCATTGCCCAAAACTTTTCCAATCTAATAAAGTTTTTCAATCAATAACTATTTTATTCTATCGGCAATAGTGCCCAAAAGAGCCAAAAAAGAAATCTCAACATCTTT
>JADHXY010000065.1 GCA_016782755.1 Phycisphaerae bacterium
AAAAACAATAAAGCACCTGCAGATGTGTTTTGCAGGCGCTTATAGAAGTTAAGATTGTGCAGTTAGGTGAAATTATGCTTTAGCTTTGAGTGCGTTGACTTTTTTTGCCATGCGAGATTTTTTTCTTGCAGCGGTTTTCTTGTGCATGGTGCTTGTTGATGCAACCTTATCGAGCTTCTGGGAGAGATTTTTCAACTCTTCGCAAGCGACTGCGTGGTCTGCACTCTTGATAGCATCTTCCAGATGTTTGGTCTGGGTTTTAACTCGGCTCTTGCGAGCGCGATTAATTGTATTGCTTTTTTCATTCTGTCTGATTCTTTTTTTGGCTGATAACGAATGTGCCACTTTATTCTCCTAATTAATTCTTTTTTAAACTAACATACTAAATGTTAAATCTGAGAGGTTGGCTCAGTTTATTGGGTTCTTAATTTGTCAACTCTTTGTCTTACATCTCTATATCCGAAATCGATCTGAGCGATTTTTCTGTATACATCAAGGGCGTTTTCCTTATCGCCCTGTTCTTCATATGCACGTGCAAGATTATACCTTAATTCTTTTGCAATTCCATCATCTTTTGAAGAATATATTTCTATTGCCTGATTAAAGATGTCTACAGCATCGCTGTGCCAGCCTTTCAGGAAGAAACATTGTCCTATCTTGCTCATGGCTGCTACTTTGTGCTTTGGGTCCCGTTGAGATTCCTGAAGATAGGGTATAGCCTCATCAAATTGCTGATTTTTAAGAAGTTTTGTGCCATATTCATATTTCATACCCAAGTCGGTAGGGTAGTTTTTTACGCACAGTTGATAATGTTTCAATTCGACCTGCAGCAGTTTTCCTGACAGTTCGGCGAGTATTTTTTTTGCTTTTTCATCGTCCGGGCGTTTTTCAATAAAAGCTTTTCCCTTTCGGATTTTTCTTTTTACCTGGCTGATGCGGATTTGGTTCGCTTCTCTCATGTAGCTGAAGTCTTTTTTTGTGTTATATGCCTTTGTGAGTATGGCAATAGCCTGATTGTCTGAGTTGTCGTTTTGCAGGTCAACAAGGGCGTTAGTAAGATTATAGATGTTTTTCGGCAGTTCCATATCCTCTGCATAGGCTTTTTTAGCTTCCTCTAATGCAGAAAGTTTGTAATCATCGCTTTTAACGATGCCTTCCTGAGATTGCAGTTTTTCCTGTGCCTGCCTGTTATTAATCGATTCTCTGAAATCGCCTTCCTGGTCGTATTTTCCCCGTGATACCGTTAGTTCAGCAGAGAGTCTTTTGAATTCATCAGCCAATTCGCCGTCTTTTGGTTTCAGTTCGACGGCCTTCTGGCAAGCCATTAATGAACGGTCGAATTCTTTTATCTTTTCATAAGCACCTTTTAGCAGCAGGTAGGTGCTTGCTGAGGGTTTTTTAGCTGAATTTTCGTGCTGAAATATCATATCAGCAACCCATTTTGCGGTTTTTTCGTATCTACCGGCAGAAGCGGCCTTTAGCATTGTTTGTGCATATGAGAAATTTTTGGGGTCTTTTGCTAACAAATGTTCAGCGTTTATCATTTGCTCTAAGGGGTCTTTTTCCCTCATAAGCTTGACTTTTTCCATCATTGTAGGCTTTTTGCCGCCTTTTTCGAGCCGATGAAGACCGAGAGAATATAGCTTTAGATGTCCGTTTTCAAGCTCGTCGGGAGCGCATTTTATGCCTTCAAGGTACATTTCGACAGCATAATCGAAATTTTTCCTCTCGGTTGCTTCTTGAGCGCGTTTGAAAAAGATTTGCGCTTTTTCAAGAGACTCGTTGTTATTTTCTGCCATTTTCTTTTCTAAGTTAAATAATCTTATAAGGTTATAAACAATGCATTTTAATAAATTAACGGGTTTTGTCAATAAAATTAATACTTGCAAAAAAAGTGCAGTTGCGATAAAAATATCTTTTTAGGCTTTGAAGAAAGCTTAAAAACAATCACGTGTTACCAAAAGAGTAATTTTTTTAATATTTTTGGAGATTAAAAATGATATCGGCTCTTGAACAGTATGACCCACAGATTTATGAGCTTATTAAGCAGGAAAGTGCCCGTCAGAGTGGTTCGATAAGATTAATAGCATCTGAAAATTACGTATCAAAAGCAGTGATGCTCGCCACAGGTAGCTGCCTCACCAATAAATATGCCGAGGGATATCCGGGTAAAAGATACTACGAAGGCCAGAAGAATACGGATTTGATAGAGACATTGGCACAGGACAGGGTGAAAAAGGTTTTCGGTGCAGAACATGCGAATGTTCAGCCATATTCGGGTTCGATAGCCAATATGGCCGCTTACCTGGCCCTGGCGAAGCCCGGCGATACGATTATGGGTTTGTCTCTGCCTCATGGCGGCCACCTTACACACGGCTGGAAGGTTAGTCTTACCGGTAAGATATTTAATTCGGTTCAGTATGAGGTTGATCCTGCGACAGGGATGTTCGATTATAATAAGATTGAGGAATTGGCCAAAAAACACAAGCCACGGATCATTATTTCAGGAGCTACAGCCTATCCCCGCCAGATCGATTTTGAAAAATTTGGCGAGATCGCAAAGAGTGTAGGAGCTTTTCTTGTAAGTGATATAGCACACATAGCCGGCCTTGTGGCGGCTGGACTTCATCAGAGTCCGGTTCCATATGCAGATGTTGTTTCTACTACTACTCACAAGACTCTTCGCGGTCCTCGCGGTGGGATGCTGATGAGCAAGGCTGAGCATGCAAAAAATGTTGACAAAGCTGTCTTCCCGGGTCTTCAGGGCGGCCCTCATATGCATACAATAACAGGTATTGCCGTTGCACTGGCAGAGGCAGACACGCCGGAGTTTGTAAATTATGCCGGTCAGATCATAAAGAACAGCAAGGCTATGGCCGAAAAACTTCTGGAGCATGGATTTGATCTGGTTTCGGGTGGCACGGATAATCACTTGATCCTTATTGACTTGCGAAATAAAAATATCCCCGGTAAAAAACTCGCAAAGGCCCTGAATGCTGCAAATATCGTAACTAATTGCAATTCTATTCCTAACGATCCTGCTCCGCCGTTTAATCCCAGCGGCTTGAGGATCGGAACAGCGGCTGTGACTACCAGAGGGATGAAAGAAGAGCAGGCTTGCCAGATAGCAGATTATATTAATGAAGTAGCTGAAAATGTTGAGAATGAAGCGGTCATTGAAAAAGTTGGTCAGCAGGTTTTGCTTTTCTGCTCATCATTCCCGGTTCCGGAACATTTTATCGTCCCCAATAATGTAAAGAAATAAAAATACAGGAAATTGAAAAATGCTTAAGGAATTATTCGCAAAGCAGGCAGAATTGAATCTTCGCACAGGTTTTGATGCTAAAGCACTCAAGGAGAATTTTGATTCTAAAACAGCAGGAGTATGGCTGAGTAATTATATCGCAGCAATGAGCAATGAACTTGAGGAATTGCGTGATTGTACTTTTTGGAAGCACTGGTGCAAGGAGGCCAAAGAGGGCAGAAGGTTCGAAATTCATGACCTTCAGAACGCAAGGGTAGAAGTTATCGATATGCTCTTTTTCTGGATAAGCCTGGCTCAATGCCTTGGATTGGATTCGGATGATGTTATGAGGCTTTATGAGCAGAAACTAAAGATTAACCATAATCGTCAGAGTAACGATTATTCGATGGTGAACAAAACCGAGGACGATAATAAAGATATTGTTTGATATTTAGTTTTTGCAGGTAACAATTATAACTCATGGATGTGTTGAAAGTCGGTATTCTTGGATTGTCGAATGAAGGTCAGCTTTTACTTGAGGCTGCCAGCGAGCTCGACTATTTCGAGTTGACAGCTATTGCAGATAAGGATTCTGTGCTGGCAGAAAGACTTGGAAACAAATACAGCTGTAAATGGTATGACGACTATCGCCAGTTCGTCACACAAAATCAATTCGATTGCCTGATTGTTGCCGAAGCTTTTTATGCGTGCAAAGAATATATTAAGACGGCGATAAATAATAAAACTCACATATTAAAAACCGCGCCGTTAGCACCTGATTTTGAGTCCGCAAATCTTTTATCCCGATGTGCAAAGCGGGCGGAAATCAGTTTCGCCGTCGTCAATCCCGCCAGATTCGATAAAGGTTTTGCCAGATTAAAGCAATTAATTGAGCAGGAAAAATTCAGACAGGCCTATCTTGTAACGGCTTTTGTCGAGGTTGACCAAAAGTTGATTGCAAGCTGGCAGGAGGACAAAAAACTTGCTGGCGGGGGAGTGCTGCTGAGAAACTGCTACCAAGTGGTAGACCAGTTAATTAATAATTTTGGCATGCCTCAAGAAGTCTATTCCTTTAATACGAATCGAGCCGAAGATCATAAGCAGAGGGTCTTCAGAACAGAGGATACCTCGGTTGTTATGATGAAGTTTTCTGAAACACTATGCGCAAATGTCGCAGCCACAAGCGTTTTTGGTGAGGGAAACGAAATTTTTAATGTATATTCAAAAGAATCAGCCGTAAAAATTGACAAGAGCAATTTTGTTTTGAAAGATGTTTTTGGTAAAATAATAGAAAATATTGAACGCATATCAGATATTTCACTATTATATTCAGATATTATGAAAAGTTTTGCTTTGAGCATTATTAAGCCGGAAGAAAACCCGCTTTGCAGCAGTATTGACGAAAACATCCGTAATATGGCTGTAATTGAGAGTGTTTATCTTTCGAGCAGGACAGCAATGCCCGAGTCCCCGCATCGTGTAATGGAAATTCGGCCTTAGGGTGATTATCTGCGACTGCAAAATATCAAGAATTGTTTGACAAGATTAGAAAAAAGTAATACTTATTAAATAATGAATATGATTTTATTTTGAATTTGGAGGCAGTAACAAATGGATGAAGATAAGAAAAAAACGATAATGATAGTAATTATAATTGCCTGTCTGGCAGTGGCTGGTTTTATCTTTATCAAGAGTATTACAGGTGGCGACAAAGGTCTGAATGCTATTCCTGCAGATGCTATGACACTGGTAATGTGCCGCAACCCCAAATGTAAAGCTGTTTACGAAATGAGTACTCGTGAATATACTGCGCAGATGCAGGAAGCGATGAGCAAAATGATGATGCTGATGGAAACGCCGGGTTTGGCTTGTAAGGAATGCGGAGAAGAAAGCATTTATAAGGCAATAAAATGCCCAGAATGTGAGCTTGTTTTCGAGGAGAATTCTGTATCTGGCGACATTTTTGACAGATGCCCCAAGTGTAAGTACAGCGAATTTGAAGCGGGCAGAGAAGAACGGAAAAAATCGTCAGATTGATTTAAATCAGATTACTTATTTAAAGCCCGATGATATCTTCATTGGGCTTTTTTTATTTGAAAATCTTAAACTTTTTAATGTTATTTATGTTAATTTTTCAAGGATAAGATAATCAGTTTAGAAAGTGAAAAAGTAATTGATACTTGTATTAATATAGCTTATAAAAAAGCTTTAATTATTATTAAATAGAATACTATGCACGCAGTAAAACAGAAATGTGACGAATGCCCGCAAAAGGACAGCTGTAAAGATGTTTACAGGCAATTAGGCGAATACAATGGTCCGAGCATTGCTTTTAAGGTGCTGGTTGTTTTTGTTATTCCTGTGCTGATTTTTATCTTTACTTTGGCTGTTGTCGATAAGTTATTATTGCGTAGTATTAATTCCAGAGACATGGTTTCTTTAGTAAGTTTTTTAATAGCACTTATCGTTACTTTATTAGTGGTTTTTATTATTAGTTTTGTCATTAAGAAATATTCAAAAAGAATAGATGAGATAAAAAAACATGAGCGATTTGAGTGAGTACAAATTCACTTTTGCCGGCGGTGTTCACCCTCCTGAAAATAAGGCTATCACCGAGGATTGTGCTATATGCCAGGGGCCTGTCTCAAAACAGCTTTTGATACCCCTGAGTCAGCATATCGGAGCGATCTGTGAGCCGAAAGTAAAGAAAGGTGATATTGTAAAGGCCGGTGACGTAATTGGTGACTGCGAAGCTTTTGTAACTGCTGCGATTCATTCGCCGATAAATGGTGTAGTTAAGGATATTTCTCTCGGTTCCCATCCGGTGCTTGGCAGAGTAAAATCCATACGTATCGAAGTTGATCAGGAGAACAATCAACCAAGGCAACCATCTGTAGAGTTCGAGCGAGCAGTTGACGTTTCCAGATATACCCCAGAGCAGATATGTGAAGCCGTGAAAAAAGCGGGTATTGTAGGTATGGGCGGAGCGGGTTTCCCGACACGTGTGAAAATTGAACCCAACCCGCGTTTGCCCAAAAAAACCTTAATAATCAATGCTTGCGAATGCGAACCTTATATCACTTGTGATTACAGGATAATGTTAGAGTGGACAAATCAGGTTATCGCTGGCATTCAGCTGGCCCAGAAGAGCAGCGGCTGTGGCGAGGTTTTCATAGGAGTTGAGGATAATAAGCCGGAGGCAATAAGAGCCTTGAGAGAAGCCTTGGAGGAAACTGAGGGTGCAGATGATTACAAAGTTGTTGCCCTTAAGACCAAATACCCTCAGGGTGGCGAACGACAGCTCATAAAAGCCGTTACAGGCAAATATGTACCCACAGGTAGTATTCCGCCGATGGTAGGTGTTGTGGTTTTGAATGTCGCAACCGCAGCAGCCATAGCAGAAGCGGTTGTTTGCGGGCGGCCTTTAACTCACAGGGTGGTAACAGTAACCGGCGAAGCGATAGCAAAACCCGGCAATTATTATGTGCCGATCGGGACGAGCATTAATGATCTTATTGAATTTTGCGGTGGAGTAACTGAAAAATCTGCCAAGGTGTTATCAGGCGGCCCAATGATGGGAATTGCAATTGCTGATCTTGATACTCCCATAACTAAGACATCCGGTGCGGTGACAATATTGACAAAGGAAGATATTGGCAAAGCGAAATACAAAAAACGTCAGACACCTTGTATAAGATGCGGCAGGTGCCTTGAGGCTTGTCCGGAAAACCTTAATCCGACAAAAATCGCTCACGCTGTAAAATATAATCGTTTTGATATTTCGGAAAGCTACTATATAAGTGCCTGCGTAGAATGCGGATGCTGCAGTTATGTTTGCCCCGCTAATATCGAAATCACCGGTCATATCAAAACCGGAAAAATACATCTTGCGAGGCAAAAAAAACAAATGCCTCAATAAACTTGTTTAATGGATTTTATAATTATTTAATGGAAAAAGATAAATGTTAAAAGACCTTAGAGTTTCATGTTCACCTCATATTGGTCAGCGATATTCAACGCGGCAGGTGATGGCTGATGTGATAATTGCTCTTGCTCCGGCATTTTTGTTTGCGGTTTATTATTTCAGACAATATGCCTTGATACTTGTATCGACTTGTGTATTGACCTGTGTTTTGACAGAGTGGATATGCAACCTGATCTGCAAAAAGCAGGATTCACTTGGTGACTTAAGTGCTGTGGTTACCGGTATTATACTGGCTTTTTCTGTACCTCCGTCGCTGCCGTGGTGGTCGGCGGTTATTGGTTCTGTGTTTGCTGTTGCTATCGGCAAAATGGTTTTCGGCGGACTTGGAGCGAATATTTTCAATCCGGCTATGGTCGGGAGAGCATTTTTGACGGCTTCTTTTGGTATGCTTATGACGACATGGACAGTTCCCGCAACTATTGATACAGCTGCGGCTATGCCTGCGGTTTCTGTTGCGAGTCAAAATGTTGATGCGAGGACTCAGGCAACTCCGCTTGCATGGAGCAAAGAAGTCATAAAGCACAAGGCAGATGTGAAGATCGTCAACGGGCAGATCAGGGAAATGTTCTTTGGTGAAGTTGGCGGCTGTCTCGGCGAAACAAGTGCCTTAGCGTTGATAATTGGCGGGATTTACCTTCTGATAAGAAAGACGATCAGTTTTCATATTCCGTTGGCAGTTTTGCTTTCGGCAGGTGCTTTTGCGGCTATAGCTTACTTTATAAACCCCGAGGCCAATATGCTGCCTTTAGCACATATTTTGAGCGGCGGATTATTAATATGTGCATTTTTTATCGCTACTGATCCGGTTACAGCACCCCTGACAAGGCGTGGCATGTGGCTGTTTGGTATCGGCATAGGGACGATTACAATGCTCATAAGAGTTGTAGGCGAATACCCCGGCGGGGTGATGTATTCGGTTCTTTTGATGAATGCCTTTACTCCTCTTATTGATAGATTATTTAAGCGAGTTCCAGCTGGAGGTAAGCCGCATGTCTAAGATAATATATTTTACAAAGCAAAGCTGGCTTTTGATAGTTGCCTCATTTGTTTTCGGCCTAATTATAGCCGTAACGAATTCCGCTCTTTCGCAAAGGATCGAAAGCAATCAGACCAAAAAGCTTTTTGATCTTATGGGGCAGTTAATCAGCGGCTCAGAGAGGTTTTCCAGAGAATATGAAAATGTAACCGTAAAAACTGCGGCTGGCAAAGAGATTAAAACCGACATATACAAAGCCGTTGATTCCGAAAGTAAAACAACCGGATACGCATTTATTGCCGAGGGTTCCGGTTTTGCTGATAAGATAAAATTAGTAATAGCTCTTGACGCCAAAGCGGAAAAATTTCTTGGCTTTAAGGTTCTATCGAGCAATGAAACACCCGGTTTCGGCAGTAAGATAAGTGAGGCTTATTTTAGTAACCAGTTTATTGGTGCCCCTGCGGCGATACTCGAATTAACTAAGATCGGGTCGCCGGAGAAAATCGACAACCAGATAGTGGCTATCAGCGGCGCAACTGTCAGCAGCCAAGCCGTAGCCGATATTTTCAATACCTACATAGATACTGTAAGGGACAAATTAACAAAAGGGCGTGATAAATAATGACAAAAATTTCGAATATTTCCAAATTGTCTGAGACGTTTTCAGCCGGCTTGTGGAAAGAGAATCCTGTATTAAGGCTTCTTCTTGGCATGTGCCCTACACTGGCAGTTACAGCCGCGGTCAAGCCTGCATTGACAATGAGCGTGTGTGTGATATTTGTTCTGACATGCAGCAATATTGTAGTTAGCCTTATGAGAAATCTTCTCAAACCTCATTTGCGAATACTCATGTTCACATTGACGATTGCTACGTTTGTTACTATTGCCGATCTTTTTCTCAAGGCCTTTATGCCCGAAATGAGTACAAAGCTTGGCCCATATATTCCGCTTATTATTGTCAACTGCATCATCATCGGAAGGGCGGAAGCTTGTGCAAGCAAGAACGGGATTATGATAAGTATCGTGGATGCTCTTGGTATGGGGCTTGGTTTTACGATTGCCCTGTGCACACTCGCATCCGTGAGAGAGCTGCTTTCGACGGGCAAGATATTTGAATTTATAGTAATGCCAAAGTTTTTTGTCCCATGGGCGGCAATGAGTATGCCGGTAGGTGCATTTGTCACTTTAGGATTGATATTGGGACTGATGAACGTGATAACAAGAAAAAATGCATAAGGGATTAATTTTATGGATACTTTCCTGGTTTTGATATTAAGTTTTATTTCGATTGTTGTCGTAAACAACCTTGTTCTGACAAAATTTCTGGGGATTTGCCCCTTTCTTGGAGTTTCCGGCAGGATCGACATGGCGTTCGGTATGGGCATGGCGGTAACATTTGTCGTTACTCTAAGCGGCACGATAACCTGGATGATTGATCACTGGGTTTTGATGGAGTGGGGCCTGGAGGTAACCCGTTACGTCTGCTTTATTCTTGTTATCGCCGGTGCCGTTCAGCTTGTAGAAATGTATCTTCGCAAGTTCTTCCCTACATTATACGAAAGCTTCGGAATATTCCTTCCTTTGATAACAACCAACTGTGCTATTCTGGGTTTGTGCCTGTTTATCAATCTTTGGGAAATAAACTCACTTGTCGAGGCAGTCGTACTCAGCTTTGGTGCAGGAGTAGGTTTTACGCTTGCCATCTGTATAATGGCGGGCATTCGCGAAAATCTTGAGCTTTCCGATGTCCCAGCCGCTCTGCGAGGTGCTCCGATTACACTTATAACAGCAGGAATTTTAACGTTAGCATTTATGGGTTTTGCAGGAATGATAAAATGATTTTAGCTCAACTGGGTCAATTGTGGAATAGCGCATGGCCGGCAGGTGTTACTGTGCTGGCATTGGGAATTGTTTTTGCGGTCATTCTCCTAATAGCAAGCGAAAAATTAAAGGTAAAGGTTGATCCAAAGGTTGCGCAGATACATGCGGCTTTGCCTAATATCGACTGCGGAGCCTGCGGTTACGCCGGCTGTGCTTCTTATGCTAAAGCCGTTTCGCAAAATCCTGAGCTTATTGGCAAGTGTTCTCCGGGCGGCCAAAAAGTTGCACAAGCCATAGGCGAGATACTTAATCTTCAGGTTAGTGAGTCCGGCGCACCAAAAAGACCCATCATACACTGCCGTGCCAAAAAAGAAGACAAGACATATCTTGCGAAATACAAAGGGATTCCTACATGTATCGCTGCAAATGCCCTGGCGAATGTACAGGCTTGCAAATTTGGATGTCTGGGGTTTGGCGATTGTGTCGGTTCATGTAAATTCGACGCCTTACATATTATTGACGGCCTTGCGGTTGTAGATTACCACAAGTGCACCGGCTGCGGGGCATGTGCAAGGGCGTGTCCACGTAATCTCATCGAGATGGTTCCGTTTACTCAGGAGAACATGATAACTGTTGCATGCAGCAGCAGAGAAAACGGTAAAACCACGCGTTCAATGTGCAAAGTGGGATGTATCGGATGTGGTCTTTGTGCAAAGCTCGGCGGAGAAGTCTTTGCTGTCAGCGACAATCTTGCTC
>JADHXY010000066.1 GCA_016782755.1 Phycisphaerae bacterium
TTCGCGAAAGAAATTCGCATCTCTATGTACATAATGACAAGGGCAGGCTAAAATTAAAGTAAATGAAAATTAAATGTTTTTGATAGATTTATAAGCCCCTTAGTCTTCTTTAGTTATGGTATCAAAAAATTTTATTCTGGGGTCAATATCCCATTCGACTTCGCTCAGGGCAGGCTCTGTCAAAAAAGTTTTAAAAAAATCCGTGACAATCTGAGCAATTCGCGGTTAATGTTTTTTGTCTTTCACTTCTAACTTCTGATCTCTGATTTCTGAAATCTTTTTCTCTCCAGGGTTCAATATGGAGCAAAGCGACATCCCGATTCGTCGGGATTCAATCAAAAACGCAAGTATGCCCTGATTTTTCCCAAATTTACACCCGACTTTTACAAAAAATTCGTAAAAATTCGTAAAAATTCCAAAAAAACTAACAACTTTCCCCCTTTTTCCACCCGTTTCACACCCCCCTTGCAAATTTGATCGCGCCTACGCTTGCCCATATTGCCAAAATCACGCCAATATCCTCCCCTTAAGCACCTTACAAGCTTCCACCGGATACGCCGTTTTTTGGCTTTTTTTAGGTTGGCTTGGAATATTTATTTTGATGGGCCATGCTGACAAAATACGTAAAAAGCGATGAAATCCAGTACGTTTTGGGGGATATTTAATTTTACTATCTCACAAGAATTTGTTCGAATTGTTACTTTTTGAGTTTTTTTCAATTATTCCTGGCATTTTCAAGGTTATCATGTATTGAAATGTAATTAAGTTTTGCTACAATAAACTTTTTCGTTATTTTTTGTAGATTCAGAAAGGATTACTATTTAACATGAGTCTTGATAATTTTTTCAATCCCAAGTCAATAGCGATAATTGGCGCGTCTCAAAAAAAGGGTAAAGTCGGATATGAGCTGTTAAAAAGCATGATCAAAGCAGGATTCGAGGGTGAAATTTTCCCCGTCAATCCCAAGTCCGGTACTATTGAAGGCCTGAAAGCTTACCCGGATATTGCCTCTATCGGTCAGGTGCCTGACTTGGTGATTATTATCGTCCCCGCTGCTTTCGTTTCTTCGGTTTTGGAGCAATGCGTACAGGTTGGCGCAAAGGCTGCGGTTGTTATCACAGCCGGTTTTAAGGAAATTGGCAAGGAAGGTAAAAAGCTTGAAGAAAAAATTGCCAAGATTGCAAAGCAAGGAAAATTAAGATTTATAGGCCCCAATTGCCTTGGCCTTATAGTAACTGAAAACAAGCTCAACGCCAGTTTCGGCGGAGACTTACCAAAGTGTGGTGGTACCGGATATATCTCACAATCTGGTGCTTTGCTTGCGGCTATCCTTGATATGGCTAATGCCATAGGCATAGGGTTCAGTAAGCTTGTTAGTATTGGCAATAAAGCGGACATAGACGAATTAGACGTTATTAGAGCACTGGGTGAGGATGAAGGCACAAAAGTTATAGCCGGTTATCTCGAAAGTATTACCGACGGAAATGCCTTTGTCAGAGAAGCAGAAATAATATCTAATAAAAAGCCCATCCTTTTAATAAAGTCCGGTGGAACATCTGCCGGTGCTAAAGCTGCATCTTCTCATACCGGCAGTTTAGCAGGTGGTGAAACCGCTTATGAAGCTGTTTTTGAAAGAGCCGGAATTATCAGATGTAATTCTATTAAACAGCAGTTTAATTATGCCCAGGCTTTTGCTAATCAGCCGCTGCCGGCAGGTTCGAGCGTAGCTGTTATAACAAACGCCGGCGGCCCTGGTATTATGGCTGCTGATGCTATCGAAAGACAAGGCCTTACCTTTGCAAAATTAACCGAAGAAACTATTGAAAAATTATCAAAGGTACTTCCTCCTGCCGCAAACATTCTAAATCCCATTGATGTTTTAGGCGATGCTCTTGCAGACAGATATGAACAAGCGATTGAAGTAGTACTTGATGATCCCAACGTAGATACTATCCTGATACTTCTAACACCTCAGGCGATGACTGATTCTGTAGGGACAGCCGAGGCGATTGCCAGGATTGCATCAGCTAATAACAAAAAACCCATAGTAGCCTGTTTTATGGGTGCTTCAAAAGTAGAAGGTGGCGTTCAAATTTTAAGAGAAGCTAAAATTCCACAGTATGATTCGCCTGAGAGTGCAGTCGAAACTATAAAAGTAATGTCAGACTACATAAGATGGCGTTCAAGACCTAAAAGGGTGGTAAAACTTTTCCCTGTTAACAGGCGAAAAGTTGAAAAAATCATAGAAAAGCATATTAGAAATGAACAGCGGGAGGTCGGAGAAACCGAAGCAAAGGAAATCCTTGAGGCTTATGGGTTTGCGACACCAAAAGGTTCAGTTGCCACAACTGCTGAGCAAGCCGCGAACATAGCCCAACAAATTGGGTTCCCTGTCGTAATGAAAATATGGTCGCCGGATATAATACACAAATCTGATGTTGGCGGTGTGAAAGTTGGCCTGAAAAATCAAAAAGAGGTCATGGACGCTTTTGACCTTATGATGTACAGAATCCCGATGAAGAAACCTGATGCTCACATTTTGGGCGTTCTTGTTCAGCAGATGTGTGGTGGAGGAAAGGAAGTAATTCTCGGAATGAATCGTGATCCTCGTTTTGGTCCTTTGATGATGTTTGGCATGGGCGGAACTATGGTTGAGGTGTTGAAAGATGTATCTTTCTATCTGGCACCGCTGACAGCTTCGGAAGCAAGGCAGATGCTTATAAATACAAAAACTTATAAAATGTTAAAAGGCGTCAGGGGAGAGGAGGGCGTGGATATCGATGCTATTGCCGAAGGTCTTCAAAGGCTCTCCCAGTTGGTCACCGAGTTTCCGCAAATCCAGGAGCTTGATATTAATCCATACGTAGTTGGCCCTGGTGGGACTGTCCCGATCGCTGTTGATGCAAGAATGAGTGTTGAAAAAATTTAATTCTATGGAAGCCTGATAATGAAAAATTTTGATTGGAAAGAAAAATACAAAGATAAAATTTTAACTGCTGCCAGTGCTATGAAATTTGTTAAGTCGGGCAACAGTATATTCATAGGTACAGGATGTGCACAGCCGCAACATCTTGTAAATGCGTTAGTGGAACACTCGAGCAATATTTACGATGCACACGTTGTACATCTTTTGACAATGGGCACGGCGCCCTATGCTCAGGAGAAGTACCGCGACAAGTTCAAAATAAACAGTTTTTTTATTTCTGATAATATAAGAGACGCCATGGGTAAAGGTATCGGCGATTACACGCCTATCTTTTTATCCGAAATACCGCAGGAATTCGAAACAGGCCGAATTCCGATTGATGTAGCCTTGATAAGCCTTTCCCCGCCGGATGCAGGCGGTTTGTGCAGTCTTGGCGTCTCGGTTGATATTGTAAAATCTGCTGCTGCAAATGCAAACTATGTTATTGCTCAAGTAAATAAAAATATGCCCAGAACTTTCGGTGATAGTTTTATACATGTCAACGATATTGATGCGATGGTTCCCTTTGATGAGGATATTATCGAAGGCAAAATAGATGAGCCTGATGATGTGATTCGCCGCATAGGTCACAATATTTCCCGTCTTGTCGAGGACGGTTCTACTATAGAGTGTGGAATTGGAAGAATACCGCAGGCCCTTGCCGAATTCCTCAAAGACAAAAAAGACTTGGGTGTTCATACGGAAATGTTCGGCGACTGGATTATCGATCTTATTGAATGCGGGGCTATTACCTGCTCGAAAAAAACAATAAATCGTGGAAAGGTTGTCGCAAGTTTCTGCATGGGTTCGAAACGACTTTATGATTATATCGACAATAATCCTTTCTTTGAATTTTATCCGACAGAATACGTCAATGATTCGCACGTTATCGCCCAGCATGAAAAAATGATCGGCATAAATGTTGGACTCGAGGTTGATCTCACAGGTCAGGTCTGTGCAGATTCATTAGGTTACCAGTTCTATAGCGGCATCGGCGGTCAGGTGGACTTTATTCGCGGATGTGCAAAAAGCAGGGGAGGCAAGCCAATCATTGCCCTGCCTTCTACCGCCAAAGATGGTAAGATCAGCAGAATAGTCTCGAATCTCACCGAAGGAGCCGGAGTTGTAACCACCCGAGGCGATGTGCATTACGTTGTTACAGAATACGGTGTTGCGTATCTTCACGGTAAAAGCATAAGAGAACGTGTACTTGCACTGATCAATATCGCGCATCCTAAATTCAGAAAAGACCTCATAAAGGCTGCTAAAACAAGGAATTATATTTACGCTGATCAAATCGAGCTTGACTCTGAAAAGGCAAGCTACCCTGAAGATCTTGAGCACTATGATACCCTCAAAGACGGAACTGAAATTTTCTTCAGGCCGGTAAAGCCTACCGATGAAGCGGCTCTTTCTGAGATGTTGTATTCCCTCAGTGAATCTTCAATAAGAACAAGATATATGGCTGAAACTATGAGATTCCCACATAAGGAGGTTCAGCAGTTGACAAATATTGATTATAGTCAAAATCTTGCCATAGTAGGAACTGTCCCCAGTGTCAGCGGTGAACACATTGTGGCAACCGGTCAGTATTTTCTTGACCCGAAAACTCAGGCGGCGGAATTGGCCTTTATTGTTCAGGACGAGTGGCAGCAAAAGGGCATGGGAACCTTTCTCTTAGACTACCTTACTAAGATCGCAAAAAAACGCGGCATAAAAAAAATCTATGCGAAGGTACTGCCTGCAAATAAAGCTATGCTTGCTGTCTTTCATAACTCAGGCTATCAGGTTAAGACCGAGTTCGACGGTGATGTATATAATATTTCGTATGAATTATAAAATGATGATTTGATAGGTGTTGTGTTGAAAGAAAAAAAAGCTGTCTTTATTTATTCTCAACAGCTGGGAAAGTACAGTTATCCCCCGGACTGCCCTTTTAATCTCTCAAGAACGCCAAGGTTACATAAGATACTTAATTCTATGGGGCTTCTTAGCGGCAATAACATCAGCCAAATCGCCCCTCACAAACCCGGTAGAGAAGTACTTGAGATGTTCCACACTTCACGATATCTGGATGCTCTGCAAAATGCTGCAAAAGGTAAGTTTGATATAGAAGCTTTGCATATGGGCATTGGTTCACCTGATTGCCCTGTCTTTGGTGACATGTATAAATGCAGTGTTTTGGCGGCTGGGGCTACTCTTGCCGGCGCTGAGGCTATACTGAAAAACGAGGCCGATATTGCATTCAACCCTTCGGGGGGGTTCCATCATGCCTCGCCCGAACATGCAGCAGGTTTTTGCTATATTAACGATGTTGCTCTTGCCTGTTTGGTTCTGGCAAATGCATCAAAAAAAGTTTTATACCTTGATATAGATGTTCATCATGGCGATGGTGTTCAAAATCTGTTTTATAATCGTAAAGATGTAATGACGATATCATTTCATCAGAACGGCAGGACTTTGTTTCCCGGAACAGGTTTTGAAGATGAGATTGGTATCGGAAAAGGCCAGGGTTATTGCGTAAATGTTCCACTGCCAATAGATACCTATGACGAGGCTTATTTCAAAGCATATAAACAGATAGTGCCGCCGCTTTTGAAAAGTTATGACCCTGATGTTATCGTTTTCGAATTAGGAACTGATACTCTTGCAGGTGATCCCCTTGCAAACCTGAAACTCACAAATAACACCTATGCTGATATAATATACGACCTTTTAAGTTTCGACAAACCTATCCTCGCAACTGGCGGTGGAGGTTATAATATCGATAATACTGTCAGGGCATGGGCTCTTGCATGGAGTGTGTTATCCGGCTGTGACCGTGAAAATCAGCATCATAATATCGGCCTTGGTGGTGTAATGCTCGAAAGCACGGACTGGTTCGGGGGACTCAGAGATAGACAACTGGCTATAACCGATCAGCAGCGGCAAAGCGTAACAAAAGAAATTGACACCACAATCAGAGCCGTCAAAAAAAATATTTTCCATTTTCACGGAATCTAATTTTAAATCTTTCTAACTACCAAGGTTTTATCAGATATCATAAAAAAGCTCTGACCCACCTTATGGTAAGCCAGAGCCATTTCTAAAACAAATATTTTGAAAATCTCTAAAAACTATCCTGCCTGTACTGCTTCTTCAGGCTCACTGTTAGCCTTTACAGGCTTGAGTACAAGAGCCAGTCCTGCTGCGATAAGGCAGGCAATACCTGCAATAATAAATGCGGTTTTGAAAGTTCCCATCGTATCCCATACTCTACCAGCCATAAGTGGGCCGAGAATTCCGCCTACACCATAAGAAGTGAAGACCGCACCATAGTTTGCACCGAGGTTTTTTGCACCAAAATTTTCCAGAGTCAACAATGGGAACAATGCAAAGTTTCCGCCAAAGTTGAAACCGATCCAACATGCGGCTATTGCAAGGGTAGATGCCTTGGAGCCCATTCCAAGTAAAAAGAACATCATAACTCCCTGAAGAAGGCACATAAGGATAACCGATTTTTTTGCAGTTAATTTATGTGAGAGCGTTCCCCATACAATTCTGCCAAGACCATTGAACAGAGCAAGAAGCCCCAATGCCGAACCTGCGGCAGCAGTTGTAAGTCCGCCCTCCAGTTCTCCAAAATTCTTAAGGCATTTAATTACCATCAATCCACAACCGGCACTGAAAACGAAAGCCAGCCAGATAATCCAGAACTGAGGCGTTCTCACGGTCTGGCCCTGAGTAAGTTCCTTGACCATTTTCTTTGCTGAACCATCAGAATTTGTTGGAGGTTCCCATCCTGCAGGTTTCCAGCCAGCTGGCGGATTTGAAAGAAGAAGCGCGCCAATAAAAGTTGAAACGGCAAAAATTATACCGAATATAAGAAAAGTTCCGTTAACACCATGGTTCGGTATCAAGTTCATCCAGGAGCTTGCAAGCTTTACAAATATAAACGCGCCTGCACCAAACCCCGCAACTGCCAATCCGGTAATAAGACCTTTTAAGTCAGGAAACCATTTGACACAAGCCGCGATTGGACACACATATCCCATGCCAATACCGGCCCCACCGACAATGCCTACGAAAATTAGCATTAAGGCAAACGAAGTACCCGTAAAGCCCGCGATTATATACCCTGCACCAAGCATGAGGCCTCCGATGATAGCGATAATTCTTGGGCCGTATTTGTCTTGTAATCTGCCAGCCAATATCATTACTATAGCGAAGGTCGCAAGACCGGTTGAAAAAATTAATGAAGTTTGTGTCGCCGTAAACTTAAAGGGGCCTGCCATGTCTTGCAGCGCACCAGTAAAAGCGCCCCAGGCATAAATTGCACCGAGGCAAAGCTGTATTAATATTGCACCCGCTACTACGAACCAGCGATTCATAACTTTTTTTTCTTCCATACTGATTCCTTTCAAAATTAAAAGAGACCGGACGCACGCTTCTGCATACGCCCGGTTTTCTATCGTTCAATACAGCCGATTAGCCACGACCTTTAATCAAATCTTCTACAACATGCGGATCCGCAAGAGTTGAGATGTCGCCGAGATTATCAGTATTTTTCTCTGCGATCTTTCTGAGAATTCGACGCATAATCTTACCTGATCGGGTCTTTGGCAGTGAAGGAGCGAATTGAATAGCTTCAGGAGCAGCTATCGGGCCGATCTCCTTACGAACATGTATGATAAGCTCTTTCTTTAGCTCATCAGTTTCTTCAACTCCGTTAATAAGTGTTACAAAGGCATAAAGTCCCTGGCCTTTGATTTCATGAGGAACCGGAGTTACAGCCGCTTCAGCAACCTTGTCGTGGCTTACCAGTGCACTCTCGACTTCTGCTGTTCCGATCCTGTGACCGGAAACATTTACAACATCATCGATTCTGCCCATGAGCCAGAAATCACCATCCGCATCAACTCTGCAGCCGTCACCAGCAAAATAAATATCGTCGTACATTGTGAAGTAAGTATCGACGAAGCGGTCGTGGTCGCCCCACATAGTTCTCATCATGCCCGGCCACGGTTTTCTTATACACAGTTTGCCGCCTTCATTGACATCGCATTGGCTGCCATCATCTCTGAGAACTACCGCATCAACGCCGAAGAAAGGCCTTGATGCACTACCCGGTTTGAGAGTATGAGCGCCAGGCAGAGGGGTTATCATAAAGCCGCCCGTCTCAGTCTGCCACCATGTATCTACGATCGGGCATTTGCTATGGCCGACTTTTTCATAATACCACATCCATGCCTCAGGATTGATAGGCTCACCAACCGAACCGAGTATCCTGAGTGTATCGAGTTTGTATTTTTCTACCCATTCGTTGCCATATCTCATAAGGGCGCGAATAGCTGTCGGTGCCGTATAAAATACGGTTACGCCAAACTTATCGCAGATCTGCCAGAAACGTCCGGCATCAGGATAGGTCGGCACACCTTCGAACATCAATGACGTCGAACCGTTGGCTAACGGACCATAAACGATATAGCTGTGTCCAGTCACCCATCCGATATCGGCTGTACACCAATATACATCATCGTCGTGTATATTGAATACGAGCTTATGTGTCAAAGTGGTGTGCATTAGGTAGCCGCCGGTTGTGTGAACAACGCCCTTGGGCTTACCAGTAGAACCGGAAGTATAAAGAATGAACAGCGGATCTTCTGCATTCATCGGCTCAGCTTCGCACTGATCGTTCGCACCTGCCATTTCGTCATGATACCATACATCACGCCCTTCTTTCATCTCGCATGGTGCAGAGTTGACTTTTACAACAACAACGCTTTCGATTGTTGGCGTATTCTTCAAGGCTTCATCAGAAATATCTTTGAGTTTGATGTGTTTGCCGGCACGATTTGAAACGTTGGATGTAATAAGCATCTTGCAGTCAGAGTCATTAACACGGCCTTGAATTGCATCCGCGCTGAAGCCACCAAAAATAATCGAATGAATGGCACCGATTCTGCAGCATGCCAGCATCGCTATTGCAAGTTCCGGGACCATCGGCATATAAATGGCTATGCGGTCGCCTTTTTTGATACCTTTGGATTTGAGAACATTTGCAAATTTGCAAACCTCTTTGTGCAGTTCTTCATAAGTGTACTTTTTGACGTTGTCTTCTTCTTCTCCCTGCCAGATAAGTGCGGTTTTTTTTGCGACAGGAGTGCCCAAATGGCGATCAAGACAGTTGTAAGATACATTCAATTCGCCATCTGCAAACCACGTGTGCTCAATCTTTCTGGCCTTGGTATCCCATGTATAGTCGAGGGCTTTGGTCGGTTCCTTAAACCATGCCAACGATTTGGCCTGTTCAAGCCAGAAACCGTCAGGATCATTGATCGATTTTTCCAGCATTTCTTTGTGCTGCTCTTCGCTCGAAATATAAGAATTGCCCTTGATTGATGCTGGTGGTGGAAAGGTTCTGCCCTCTGACATTAGAGAATCCATACCTTTTTTTCCTTCTTGTGCCATAGTACTGCTCCTTTGTAAGTAAATAATTAAAATATCTGTTTACTAATAATTACGGTTAAATTTTAGAATTTATACTTCATACTCAATTGTACATAAGTATCGTCATTTGTGTTTACTGTATCTTCCATTGATATCTGCTGATAAACACCTGGAACAAATGTGAGATTTTCAGATAGTTCTATCTTTGTTGAAACCCCAACAGTGAAATATGCCCAGTCATGTTCTACTCCGCCAAGCCCGTCCGCATAAGCAAGTTCACCGGAAACATAGAAAGGATTTTCAATGTCTTGCAGGTAAACATTTTTACCTAAGATAAATCGGTGTACCCAACCTGTTATTTTTCTGTTTGAGTCGTCATGTCCTGCTGGATACTCGTAATGAGCGATATATTTCGGAACTAAGCCGTTTGGTAAAAGTTCAGGCCATGCAAAGGCATAAATCCATTCGTATGTCGTATTTGCCCGGTGACGATCAAGTCCTGGGTAGTGTTCATAGCCGACACTGATATTGTAATTGGTAACATAAGAAGTGCCATCAAAGAGTTTGCTTTTATAATAAGGGCGATAATCGAATCTCTGACTATCAACAAAACCTGCTGATGTGGCGTTTCTGTGTGTAACCTTAACTCCAAAACCCGTGCCGTAAAAATCAAGGTCAATGGTCTTAAACAAGCCTCCCTTGTTGCCATATGCCTGAACACCTTTACTAAGCCATTTGCTGACATAAGTAAGGTCAACAGTTACACCAAGTTTGGGTTCTTGTAGCTCTGTAAAATTAGGAGGTTCTTGAGCATTTGTTAATCCCACCAAAACTAATACAGCTGCTACAGTCAAAATAAAACTTCTTTTCACAATACTTCTCCTTTTAAAAAACAATTCACATTTTTAAATAAAATATGGTTTGAATTCTACCACGTAGTTTTGTGTAATCAAGAAAATAACCATTAATTGTTACTATTTAACGATACACCACAGTTGAAACGAATAGAAACGAACAAAAAAAAACAAACTCAATATGATTATCTGATTATCATTACATAAGTCTGGAGAAGTGCTTTTGGGGGAAACAATCGACACTACAGATTAAAAAACTTGCTTGAAGTGAATTTTTACAAAATCATAATAGACTCCGGGCGGGCTTAAAAAGTTAAATTAATTAATTAAGGGACTTGTTTTTAGCTGGCTTCTGATTTAGAATCCTGCGTTTTCTTTTTTTTGTATTTAACAGGAGAATTTTTAATGCTTAATCTTGTACCAACAAAAATGTTTCTCACAAAGGGCGTAGGCAGACACAAATACAAGCTTAAATCCTTCGAATCAGCCCTGAGGCAAGCCGGCGTTGCTCAACTC
>JADHXY010000067.1 GCA_016782755.1 Phycisphaerae bacterium
GACACATTCGAAATGCTGGCCCAACTGGACATACCTATAGAAGCAAAGCCCTTTTCAATAGGTGTTCGTATTGAGCATCCGCAAAGCCTGATAGACAAGGCCCAGTACGGCAAATTCGCATCGCATCCACTGCTGGGGGTAGCTGATTATAAATTGGTCCACCACTGCGAGAATGGCCGCTCTGCATATACTTTCTGTATGTGCCCCGGTGGAGAGGTAATCGCTTCTTCATCTGAACCCGGATGCATAGTAACAAACGGTATGAGCCGTTATTCTCGAAATAATTCTAATGCAAATAGCGCCTTGTTAGTAGGTGTCACCCCGCGGGATTTTGGAAGCACAAGCTCCTTGGCTGGCATTGAGTTCCAACGGGAATGGGAACAAAAAGCCTTTGAGACTGGAGGCAATAACTACTTCGCGCCTGTTCAGCTTGTCGGTGATTTCCTCTCCGGCCAGCCTTCAAATTCACTGGGAGAGGTTTGCCCATCATATACTCCAGGAATCACACCATGTGACCTTGCCCAATGCCTGCCTGGATTTGTTGTTGAAACTCTACGTCTGGCGATCCCACAGATGGACAAAAAACTCAAAGGTTTCGCGAAGAACGATGCGGTTATGACCGCAGTAGAATCGAGAAGTTCTTCACCAATAAGGATTGTCAGGGATGAGACTTTACAGAGCCCCGCTATTAAAGGCCTATACCCAGCCGGTGAAGGAGCAGGCTACGCAGGCGGAATAATCTCCACAGCCGTCGATGGGATCAAAATAGCTGAAGCCATAAGTAGCAAAACATTGAAATTAGCCTAAAGTAAAAAAACTTATGCTTCTCGTCGAAGAGCCTTTGTTTCCATGGAACTTACATTACCTAATAATTCATTTCACTTTGTCAGCAACAAGGCTTTGAATTTGCTTATCCCTATTGCTCTCAGGCCAGTATATGATGAAGCAAGAATAGTTCTTCCCTCGCTTGCTGGATCTCCAGTTAACTGTATTTTACAAATAGTTTTCACAGAGCGACCCGCACAGACCGATTTATCATTTTGTCTGCCCAGAAGGTATCTCACATCAATTCGATCCGAACGGAGCGATCTTTTGGAAGGGTAAATATCATCTGATGTACATAATTAGTGAGAAAGTGGCCGGTTATGACGAACGCCGCAACTGCCATAAACATCAAAGTCATACCGTTCCACAATATTTTGTTATTTGGAGAAATCTCTAATACAGCCACGTATTAGAGAACAAAGACTCACTAAAAGAATGGGTAAAACAAAATACACAAACATCACCAGAGCTTCTCTTTTAAAATGATTTTTCATATTATTGTCCCTGGACGCAGGCCCCGAAGCCGCATTGCCTAATCTTCCCATTCCCGTAAACATCATAGCCGACCCGCCCGGCCCGTCAACCAGCAAAACCGCCTCATCAATGAAATTACCATAAACGAAATACCGCTGAGTATCACTTGAAATATTCAATTATTTTGCTCAATTTACAGTAATAGGTATAAAATATTCCGATTCCCACGCCTCTTCAAATGGAATATGAACCGCATTTTCACTTTCTTTAATAAGTTTCATAATAACTTCAATTGTCGTAACCGTTCACAGTAAATTTTTATAAAAAGTTACTGTGAACGGTTACAAAAAAACAATCAATCGTTTACGCGGGTAGTCACTGCTGGCTGTCCCAAAAATTTAGAATATTCCCAAAAAATTCAAAAAAAATCCCAAAATGGAGCAAAGCGACATCCCGATTTATCGGGAATCAATCAAAAATGCAAGTACCCCAAAAAATATTCGTAAAAAACGCACGACTTTTCCAAAAAATTCCGAAAAATTCGTAAAAATTCCAAAAAAACTAACAACTTTCCCGCTTTTTTACCCCCAAATTTCAGATTAAATCCGCTCCTTGCAGAAATGATCGAAAAAACACAGCAAAAAATCTTCCTGAAATAACTCTGCAAAAAAACTTTGTCCCTTTGCGTGTTCGTGGCTATATTTAACTTTGCTATATGATTATTCAACTGTAAAGGGCGTTGTAAGGATAGAAATGCGGAATTCTACTGGATATCCAGAAAGAAACAAGGAACAAGCTGTACCTAAAATTGATTTATCCGAATTTGCATCAACCTGAATTGGTACAGTTTTCATAGAGCATACCAATAAGACAATCGATCAATACAAGTTTTCAGATAAAGTTGCTATTATTATTTTCTGGCTGCACGTCTTCTATCTGTCTCTTTTAACAGACGCTTTCGCATGCGGACAGAACCTGGGCAAATTTCCACCAATTCATCCTGCTGAATATACTCGAGCGTGGCTTCAAGGCTCATATCCCTTGCCGGCCTTACCTTGGCAGAATCGTCTTTACCTGAAGACCTCACATTGGTTAACTGCTTTGCTTTTGTGACATTAACGGGTATATCCTTTTCCTTGCAATGTTCGCCAACAATCTGGCCTTCGTAAACCTGGTCGCCGGGTTTTACAAAGAAAAATCCCCTGTCGTAGAGAGCGTCGAGCGCATAGGCAGTAACCTGACCAGCATCGGTGGCGACCATAACACCGGCTTGTCTTTGCGGGATAGAGCCTCGGAGTGGCCCGTAACGCTCAAAAGTATGATGCATTATGGCTCTGCCGGCAGTTGCATTTAACATCCTTGTATGCAGACCAAATAAACCCCTGGAAGGGACAAAAAACTCTATGTGAACATAATCGTCAGCGCCGCCTTTGGCATCCATTCTGATAAGTTCGCTGCGTCTGTCGCCGAGAAGACTCATAACAGAACTCTGGCAATCAATGGGACAATCAACCGCTAACATTTCGATCGGTTCCTGTTTTTTGCCGTTGACCTCTCGATATATAACTTCAGGCTTTCCTACACATATTTCATATCTTTCTCGTCTCATGTTTTCAAGCAGTATTCCGAGGTGCATTAACCCCCTGCCGCTGACTTTGTACTCGTCACCGGTTTCGCCATCTTCGACTCTGAGTGAAACGTTATGCTGCAATTCTTTGTCAAGCCGGTCCTTGATCTGTCGGCTGGTAAGGTATTTTCCGTCACGTCCTGCGAAAGGTCCATCGTTTACGCGGAAGGTCATATTCATAGTGGGTTCATCAACGGCAATTACAGGCAAGGCATTAGGCTTATCAGCACAGGCGATAGTATTGCCTATATCGACAGGGTCAAGGCCGGATATTGTACAGATGTCGCCGGCTCTGACGAAATCGACTTTTTTCTTTCCCAGGCCCTCGAATTGATGGATGTGCATAACTTTTTGCTGCGTATTCTGGCCTTGTGTGTCTATTACAGTTACCCGCTGGCCCTCAAAAATCTGGCCGGCAAAAACCCTGCCGATAGCTATTCTGCCAACATAATCTGAGTAATCGAGGCTGGTAACCAACATCTGAAGCGGGGCATCGAAATCGCCCTGCGGGGCTGGTATATGCTTAATAATTGCATCAAATACCGGCTTAACATTGTCATTTTTAACATTCAGGTCATCAGTAGCCCAACCCTCCTTTGCGCTTGCATATATGATCGGAAAATCCAACGACTTGTCATCAGCATCCAGTGAAACAAGCAGATCAAAAACCTCGTTTACAACGTCATCGGGCCTTGCATCGTGGCGATCTACCTTGTTGACAACAACGATGAGTTTCAGTTTATGCTCGAGTGCTTTACCGAGAACAAAACGTGTCTGCGGCATAGGCCCTTCAAATGCGTCCACGAGCAGAAGTACGCCATCGGCCATTTTGAGCACTCGCTCAACTTCTCCACCGAAATCGGCGTGGCCGGGGGTATCTATAATATTGATCTTGAATTCATTGCCTTCAGAGTCAGGGTAATTGACAGCACAGTTCTTGCTAAGTATAGTTATCCCCCGTTCCCGCTCAAGCGGGTCGGAATCCATTATTAAACCATGCTGACCGCCAGCGAGCTTATCTAGTTCTTCATTGCGAAACGTACCAGACTGGTATAAAAGCTGGTCAACGAGCGATGTCTTGCCGTGGTCAACGTGAGCAATTATTGCCACATTGCGAATATAATTGATATACATAAAGTTTCCGTAAATACTTATTTCAAAAAGGATTAAGGACGATAGTCTTTGAAAGAAAAGGACAGCTTACTGTTATTTTTTTTAAAGTCAACACAAAAAAACAACTCCACTTGCATAATCCTTATATTCTTTTACTAAGTTATAGTACTGATACATTATTGAAACGAAAGTGTTTGTTGTATATAATCAGAAACTCAGAATTTATTAATTTTTTTTGGAGTGTACTACAATTAAATTCAAAGCAGCTATATTTGACCTGGATGGCACATTGCTGGATACTCTCGACGATCTGGCAAATTCGATGAATTATGCACTTTGCGAAATGGGATTTGCATCCCATCCGGTAGAAGCATATAAATATTTTGTGGGCGATGGTTTGAAGACAGAAACAACAAGAGCTTTACCGCCGGACAATCGGGGTGAGCAAACTGTCGAAAAATGCATGAAAATCGCAAGGGAGCATTACAGTCAGCACTGGGCAGATAACACGAGAGCTTATCCCGGAATAGCAGAGATGCTTGGGTTTTTGCAGGACAAAAAAATACCGCTGGCAGTTCTTTCAAACAAGCCGGATGATTTTACGCAACTTACCGTAGGAAAGCTGCTTTGTGATTTTGCTTTTGAGGTTGTGCAGGGAGTTAGCGAGAAAGTTAAGAAGAAACCGGATATCTGTGGAGCTCTTGCTATTATTGAAAAAATAGGCGTTCAGCCGAATGAAGTTCTTTATCTTGGCGACACTGATACCGATATGAAAACGGCTGTAAGTGCGGGTATGTTTGCTGTGGGTGCTTTATGGGGATTTCGTAAGGCAGATGAGCTTTTAAAAAATGGAGCTAAAGTGATCGTAGAAACACCACGGCAAGTTATCGAGCTATTCAAAGAAAATTGCTGATAAAAACCCCTGAAAGCTAAAGAGCATAATCGTATTTGTGAAGTTCGGGGGTTAAGACTTTGGGGCCTTTTTCTGTTACAAGAATATCGTCTTCGATCCTTATGCCAAGTTTTTGGGGGATGTAAACGGCTGGCTCTATTGTGATTACCATGCCGGGTTGGAGGATTTGATTCGAGCGAGATGAGAGCAAGGGAACCTCGTGGATATCGAGGCCAATTCCATGGCCTGTACCGTGGCTGTACAGCGGTAGGCCGGAATTTTCAATTACTTCACGTGCAGCAGAATCTACGGTTTTTACCGATATTCCCTGTTTTACGGCTGAAATAGCAGCTTTTTGGGCTTTTAAGACGGTACCATAGACTTTTTTAAAGCGGCTTGAGGGTTTGCCGACTGTAAAACAGCGAGTGATGTCAGAGCAATATCCGTTGTACTTTGCGCCAAAGTCTATGAGTATTGTGTCATTGGTTTTGAGTTTGCGATTTGTCGGCTGATGATGGGGGCAGGCAGCATTGGGGCCGAAAGCGACTATTGTGTCGAAACTGTTTCGAGCATTTAACTGGCGGATATTGTAATCGAGTAATGCGGCAAGGCCGAATTCTGTGATGGATGGCTGGATACATGCAAGCGTTTTTTCAAGGGCTTCGGCTGCAATTTGAGCGGCTTTTTTGATTGAGTTTATTTCATGAGTATCTTTGATGGTTCTGAGGGATTCTACTATGTTAGCGGAAGATTTTAAGTTAATCTTAGCGGCTTTTTTTATTGCTTGATAGGCAGCGAGTTCTATGTTGTTTTCAACGGCAATTTTATTAGCGGTTTTGAGTCTTTTAAGGATATTGGCAGCAGCGATTGGTAAGGATTGGTTTCTTATTATGATTTTGGTGTATGGGCATTGTTTCTGTGCCAGTTGGGTGTAGCGGCTATCGGTTATAAGGTAAGCTGTGCGGGGTGTGATAATTGCCCAGGAATCCTGGCCGGTGAAACCGGTAAGGTAAGTGATGTTGGATTCTCTGGTGAGAATGAGGGAGTCAATGTTTTTTTGCTTGAGGGAGAGTTTTATGTTTTTTGTTCGGAGTTTTATTGTATCAGAATTCATATTTAGTCTTTCTTAAAAATGGCTTTATTGCTGAATAACTTGCTTTTTGATATATTAAAACAGTTTTGGGTTTAGAGCAAAAGAGAAAAGTATTTTTTGGCGGCTTTGGGTTTAAAAATCGAAACTTGCAAGTAGAGCTAATAACGTTAGACTATCGATATATTGACGTGATTTGCTATTTTTTGAAATGGTAAATCAGCGTTCTTTAAAATTTCTTTGAGAGATATATTATGAATATCGAAGCGTTTTTATTGTGTGATTGTGCAACAGACCAGATGGGAAAATTGAATGTTTTGGGAGCGTTTGACAACTTGTACTCAGGTAAACTGCCAGCATCTCACCCGGCATGTGCTGTTGTTTCGAGGATACGATTCGAAAAAATAGAAGCCGGTGAGCATCAGATACGGATCAATATAATCGATTCCGATGGCAAAAGCATCGGGCCGGATCTGAAAGGGAATATTGATGTGAGGTTTGGCGAGAAAGCTGAGACGACAGTTGCGAATATTATATTGAATATTCAAAGGCTTAAATTTGAGAATTACGGCAAGTACCGGATTGATCTGGCTATAGACGGACAGATGAAAGGGTCTTTGCCGCTATATGTAAGAGAGGCACCGGGCAGGGGCGATTCTGGCAAAAGAAATGAAGACGGCGATAACTTGAATTAACGGGGCGATGATTATGATTATGGTTTTTGCGATTGTCGGTATTGTAATTGGTATTGTTTTAACGGCTTTGATGGTTTGGGTCATAAGCAGCACCTTTGCCAGCCGAAGGGACTTAGCCAGTCAGAGTGCGGGCATAGGAATGCTTCAGCAGCAATTAGAGGCACTGAAAGCCTCGCAGGATGCCGGCAAAGACGCTATGGAAAAGTCCCTTCAAAACAGCCAGGAAAGCATTAGCACAAATATGCAGTCGAGCCAGAAAGTCCTGAGCATTTTGAACAACCAGATAGGCGAGCTTCATGGAACGAATAAGCAGATGCTCCAGATGGGGAATGACGTTAGGCGACTTCAGGATATACTCAGCAGTCCGAAGCTTCGGGGTAATATGGGCGAATGGTCGCTGAAGAATATTTTGGAGACTGTTTTACCGGCTGGAAGTTACAGTTTGCAGCATAGTTTTAAGGACGGTAAAATTGTCGATGCGTTAATAAAAACAAGCGATTATTCAGTTCCGGTGGATGCCAAGTTTCCGCTTCCGGGCTTTGAGAGGATAGCCAATGCCGAAAACGACGAACAGCGAGTTAAAGTGCGGCGACAATTTTTGAGGGATGTCACGGCTCATGTTGATAAAATCGCAAGTCAATATATCAGGCCCAAAGAAGGTACGCTGGATTTTGCATTAATGTATATTCCTGCAGAAAACGTTTATTATGAGTCTATGATAAAATTTGATGGCGACAATCTTGATGTGCTAAGCTATGCGATGGAAAAGAAGGTTATCGCAGTGTCGCCAAATCTGCTTTATGTTTACTTGATGACGATAGTAATGGGGCTGCACGGTTTGCAGATAGAGAAGCAGGCTGCGCAAATCAGGCAAAATCTCCGAAAGCTCAATAGCGATTTTGCAGAATTTATGTCGAACTGGAATACTCTTGGAAATCATATTCGCAATACGGGCAACAAGTACGATGAGACAGATAAACGGCTTGACCGCTTTGGCATGCAGTTAGTGCAAATACAAGAGGACGGAGAAACAGCAGAGGCACACGACAACCTCAATGTTAAAGAGGTTTAGCACTCAAGAATGCTTTGTTGGCATCCATTGCTTCAGGATGGGAATCGACGGCAAAAACTGTTGCCGGTTTTATTCTTTTACCTGACAATCGCCTGGCCTGAATCGGTAACAATCGTTTGCGCCGTAATTCTTCTGGCCTGATCGGAACAGAGAAAAACTACACTGTCGGCAATATCCTGTCCTTTGATCTCACGGTTCAGCATTGTTTTGCTGATATAATACGGAATGACCTCTTCGGGTTTGATTCCGTATTTTTTTGCACAAACCTTGATGTATTCCGGATTCCATATTTTTGAGCCTTCGAAAACATTACCAGGGCAGACAGAATTTACGCGGATATTTTGTGGTCCCAATTCCATGGCCCAGCCGCGAGCCATGTGAAGCTCACCGGCCTTGGTTGCATTGTATGGCGTATTATTTTTACTTGGCTCAATGCCGCTTTTGGAGCTTATATTAATGATGGATCCGCCTATTTGCTGATTCGTCATTATTCTTGCAGCTCCGCGAGCCATGAGGAAATATCCGGTTAGGTTTACTTCAAGAGCAAAACGCCACTTGTCCACCGGAAAATCTACCAGTGGAAACGCAGGTGCAACTCCGGCAGCGTTCACAAGGATATCAAGACCGCCCCACCTTTGCAGCAATGACTGGTATGCCTTGTCAACATCGGATTCGCTTGTTACATTGCAACCGACAACAAATGTTGATGAATCGGGCAGTTCTTTTGAAAGGAATGAAGCAGTTTCTTCGGCTGCATTCGTGTCGATATCTGCGAGGACAACCATTGCGCCAGCTCTTGCCAGGCCAATGGCGATGCTTCTTCCTATTCCACTGCCGGCACCAGTGACAACGGCTATACGGTCTTGCAGTATATTCGTAATTGCTTTAGGTGCGGAAATAGATTCACATAAATTCGCTGACTCAATCTGACATCTGTTCAGGCTGTCTAAACCGCCCATTCGAGCAGCATTTGTGCGAATGAAAAATGAACTTTTCGCGACATCGCAAACGTTTTGAGCAGGTTTGTCTTTTCCAACAACAAAAAGACCAACTCCCTTGACAAGGAAGCTGATGCATGGTTTGGGAGCTTTGTCGTAATCGGCCTTTATTTTCGATGCTAATAATTTTTGCGTAATTTTTTCTACCCAGATAGCAGGCGTATTTGCATAGGCAATTTCTTCAGGCGACAAAGAAGCAGCCGAGAGAAGGGTTTTAGCATTCTTTGCAGACATAAAAGATGCTATCGTTTCATCTAAGAAAAACTGGACGGGCTGATATTTGCCAGTAACATCAAAGTAAGCCTTTCTAATCATCCGCTTTGTGTTGATTACGTCTTCTGTTTTTGCGGCTTTGAAACTGACTTTCTTTATCTGTTTGAGTTTCTCTGAACACGTATCGATAACCTTTCGGGTAATTTGAACAGCCGTTTTTGCAGAAGCAGCAGAAACGATCAGGCCATGCTTCTGGAGAAAAATGACAAATGGCTTTTTGCCGCATTCAGCGACATATGCCTGCATAAATTTTGCGATCTTTGCGGCGGACATAAAACCGGGGTCAGCATAAGGAATCCAGAGAGGCGGCAATTTTTCGTCTTTGAAAAGCTTTTCCAATTCCGCTTTTCCGTTTTTGGCACTTACAAAGGCCCCTACCGCATCCGGGTGCAGGTGGATTACGAAACGGTCTAACATTGCGTGAAAATGAGCTTCTTTCGAGGGAAGCGGCTGACAATCTTTCCCGTCAACACAGCAGATCGCAAGACGGCTTGAAACCATAGATTCTCGTTTGAGAGGCTCGAGCTTTGATAGAGACTTATCGGATATAATTGAGCAAGCGGATTCGATATCCAATTTTCTCCAGCCGTAACTTTCGCTGATATCCTTGAGGCAGACACCTGTCGATTTGATATACATATACTTTGCGTCATCGGTTTTTGCAGAGATATTGCCGCTGCTGCCCTGTACAATTGCGGGATCAGAACCAAGTTTATTTGAAATACTTATTAGTTCAGACAATGCTTTGTCCATGCGAATGTATCCTTTATGTAAAAATTAGTTTGTGTAATTATCTATTAACGCCTTTTCAGCTTCAACTGTCCAGAGGCCGTCATCAAGGCCATTGTAAACATTTGGCAAAGTGTCATTTAATTTATCCAGTGTGGTGAGAGCAAGGTTCTTGCAGGCCGGATAGACTATTATCTTGCCCGGAATGAGATGGTTTTCTACGGCTCTTATGCCCTCGACAGCAGATTCAAGCCCGCAAACGGCTGCGACTGAAATATTTGTGTCAAGAGTACCTGATTCTACTTTTGACAAGACCACTTTCATATCTTCAAGGGTCGAACCGCTTGTGCCAATAAAATACATCTGGTTTTCAATATACCTGTTGAGGTCAATATCGGCTGTTACGTTTGCGGGGATGCCGGCAAAAATATTGATTATCGCTTTTTGTGCAGCGTCTTTGACAGCATTTGTAACAAGGACCGGAACCGGAGCCATCAGAGAAATATAATCAAACTTTATTTCGACTTTATCTTTTTTAGGATTGATTGGTTTGTATCCAACATTATTTTTTTGGGCGATGGGTTGTGCGATTTTTGTCAGGGCAGCCAAACGCTGATCGTCAAGGTCGCCCGCGAAGACTGTTACATCCTCCACTCCCTGGCATAGATTTCGAACTACGTGCATAACTCCCATTGGGCCGCCTGCACCTATGACACTGATATTATCAGATTTGCGAATCTCGCCGGAGTCAGGTATATATTGCATGGATTCTGAAGGATCAGAGCCGGTCGTGCCGATTATGCGTATTCCGCCATAGTGAACCCGGCCAACTTGCGTGCAGACATCGGCTGTGAATCTTCCGCCGCAAAGCACTATATTAAGAAGGCCGTGCGAGCCAACTTTACTGAAGAGTTGCTCAACGGTTTTATTATCAGAACCATAATATATAACATCATCAAATG
>JADHXY010000068.1 GCA_016782755.1 Phycisphaerae bacterium
GACTTTGTCAGATTTCATAATTGCTTACAATACAACGTGTTAGCATTCTCTCTGGCCCTCCATTGACTTTCTTGGCACGCCTCTTGCGTTCTTTCTCTTTGCCCGGCTATTGCAGTGAAAATAGCGACACCACTATGGATCGGTTTCCGGCAACCGACGGGGACGGAGTCTAAGGCGAACGAGAAAGAGATCTAATCTCATGATTTGGTTAGCAACGGTGTCTGAAAAGGATTACAAGTGTCAAGTCTATGACAAAAGACCAAAAATATGCCGGCAGTACAGCCCTAAGAATTGTGACTTCACTGACGGCCAGTTTGACTACGACTTATATTTTGAAAATGATCAACACATGGAAGTTCATATGGAAATAAAGTTTCCTCAACAAGCTGCAAAGAAATTGGGTAGATCGAAAAGCGAAACAAAATGTCTTTCATCGACGTCATAAAAAGAAGAAACAATATCGTCACTCACGAGAGTGAAGGAATAAATTTAGCGATATCTTTAATAAACGAATTTGAAGGCAGAACATTTACTTTTAGAGGATCAAAGAATAAATATATTGGGCTCAGAGGAGAAAAGCTCCTGAAACTAATCCAGGAGGATTTAGACAGTATGCTCGTACTATACCGTTATATGACGAGGGCAAAAACGTACACAGACAGGAAAGGACTTTCTCAAGTAGAAATAAGATTAATTGGAAAAGCCAGTGCCATGCGTAAATACAATCCTTTGGATATAGAACTGGATATAACAACGGAAACGCCTGAAGCTTAGCATTGGCAATTTCTCCTATGTATCTGGCATCTATTCTAAGAAAACATCCGCACGCACCTAATTACTTGAATAATGGGTATGTTCTTTGGGCGTTTGGACGAGGAGAGAAAAATTGTTCGGCGCCCTAGAGGCTGAGATAAACTACGAAAGTGTATTTAAGATGAGAGTCGGTTTTGGTTGCGACCATCGAGGTTTTAACACCAGGAAGCCAATAATGGGGCTGCTGTCGCAGTTGGGCCATGAGTGCATCGATTTTGGATCTGACAGTGAAGATCCGGTGGACTACCCGGATATAGCATATACAGCGGCGATGGCCGTAGCAAGGAAACAGATTGACAGGGCCATATTGGTATGCTCTGCAGGGATGGGTATGTGTGTAGCCGCGAACAAAGTAAAGGGGATCAGGGCAACCTTCTGTATTGATGAGCTAAGTGCCGAGATTTCACGGCATCATAATTATTCAAATGTTTTATGCCTTTCAGCAGATCAGACAGGTGAGGTTCTTATGCATAAGATAATAGAAGTCTGGCTCAATGCCGATATCGGTGGTGGCAGACACGAAAGAAGAGTGAACAAGATAATAGAAATTGAAGAGGGCCACGACCCGCGGGAGCTGATATGATCAAAACTTAACCCTCAGCAGGCTGGGATCCAAATCTATGCATAGCAACAATAAGGATGGGTCTTTTGCAGATAGCAGAAGGTTCGAATATGTTCAGGATCGGAACGGCAATATTTCGAAAAAGAAAATACAAGTAGGGGAAAATGGCAGAAGGGCTATCTTTTAAAGATTATGCTATTGTCGCTTGCGGGACGCTTGCTCCAGAGTTGAATTATCTGAAAAAGCAGGGGTTTTTAGGTGCCAGGAGAATCCTGTATACGACGCCGGGAAGGCACGAGGCACCAAAGGAACTAGAAAGCCAGTTGATACAAAAAATAGATGCCGCCAAGGAACACTCCAATAAAGTCATAATAGTTTATGGTGGTAAATTCTGCTACGTCAATGTTGATGACCCTTACAAGACTATGGATATAATGATACAGGAGCAGGGAACCGGAATTTCAATCTCTATAATAAATGCAACTCATTGTATAGACATGTTAGCCAGTGAAAGCCAAAGAGAGAAGATACGCAGCGGGCAAAAGGTCTGGTGGCTTACGCCGGGATGGGTGATGTATCGAGACAACGTCTTTCAGGACTGGGATAAAGGCAAAGCCAATGAGAATTTTCCTCAACATACTGGGGGTGCTGTATTATTAGATGGCATAGGTTTCTGGGAGAAATATTCCGAAGAGCATCCTGAGAAGATCCTTGAATTCTCTGACTGGATGGGAATAGAAATTCAACCTCATAAGATTACTTTGGACAGACTAAAGAATCTGCTCGCCAGTTGTGTTGTTTCAGACTTGGAATAGTTGAACTGAAAAGCAGACTGCCCATTCACTCGGCCAAGCTATCAATGGTCCAACGGTTGGATGAACTCGAGGAAAAGCTGGAGAAGACAAAAGGCCAAGATAGCGAGCTTGGCGCTTCGTAAAATTTCAAAGGACTAAAACAAGATATCAAGCAAAATTCTCCGCTTTTTCTATTTTGCAGGCTGGAGTCCTGACCTCTAACTCGTAACAGCGGTCCTTTGCGTTTCTTTTAGTATTGTCGAAGTTAAGTTATGGGTGATAGCGAGAGCACAGAATGTACAGTTGGGTTTGAACCCATCGGGCTAAAAGTAAAAGTTCCAACTGGCACAACTCTGTTGGAAGCAGCCCATAGAGCGGGAATATACCTTAGCAGTATCTGCGGAGGGGATGGATACTGTGGAAAATGCAAAGTTATTGTTAACGAGGGCCAATTTCACAGCAGGCCTTCCCCGCTTTTAACTACAGAGGAAAGTCGGGAGAATACTGTTTTAGCCTGCCAGACTAAGGTGCTGTCAGACATGACGGTAACAGTGCCGAATTTCCATTCATTGGAAACCAGTCGGGTACTAATGGATATCGATGCGCACATATTCAGCAGACTTACTGGCAAGACGCGAGAGACGTTATTTGAGTATAGTCCTCTGGTACAGAAACTTTGTGTTGTGATGTCACCGCCGACAGTTGTTGACCATACGGCGGACCACGAACGGCTCTATGCTGCGATACGCAAGCAGGTTGATGTGCCAATAATGCAAACCGGCTTTCGGGTTCTGCAAAAACTTTCTAAAGTGCTCCGCGAGGATAACTACAAAGCTGCAGTAACAATCGGCCAGCGTGGTGGAACTGCCGAAGTTATAGAAGTTGAGCCAGGGAGACGATGTAAAACCAACTATGCCGTGGCTGTCGACGTTGGTACAACCACAGTTGTAGCCCATCTCATTGACTTGACGACCGGCAAAACCATTGATACAGAAGCCACATATAACAGCCAGATGAACTTCGGGGAGGACTATATACGCAGAATTATTTATGCCGAACAAACAAACTCCTTTGATCAGCTTCAGGATCGCTTAGTACACGATGTGAATGACCTTATTATGACAATGGCGGTTAGACAGAGGATCGATTTGCAGGATATTACAGCGGCGACATGTGCGGGCAATACTGCAATGATCCACTTTCTGCTGAATTTAGACCCGACACGAATACGCAGAGAACCTTATGTTGCCTCAGCGGCTTTCGTACCGCCGATCCGCGCCGCTGAAGCAGGCATACAGATTAACAAACGGGGGCTTCTGTACTGTCTGCCCGCTGTCGCGGCATACATCGGTAGCGACATAGTGGCCGGTGTGCTGACAACAGGAATTTACACAAAAGAGAAGCTCTCTATTTTTGTCGATATCGGCACAAACGGAGAAATAGTCCTTGGCAATAAGGACTGGTTGATTTGCGCGTCAAGCTCGGCTGGGCCGGCTTTCGAAGGAAGCGGTATCAAGTGTGGTATGCGAGCAGGGTCAGGTGCCATAGAGAGCCTGAATATCATCAATGGAGTCGAAATCCAGTTCAAGACTATTGGCGGCAGCCATCCGATAGGGATCTGCGGTTCGGGTCTACTGGATACGTTATCGGAGCTATTTGTAAACGCTATCATCGACCGTACCGGACGCCTCAAAGCTGCCGACGATCCGAGGCTTACCGAAGGAAAGGACGGTCTGCAGTTTCAGTTGGTCGAGCCCCAAAACGGCCACCATGAAATTGCAATAACACAGGCTGACATAAATAATCTGATTCGGTCAAAGGCAGGCGTATTCGCCGCTATCAGGATACTTATGAATTCGACACAAACGAAACTGGACGACATCGACACTATTTACATAGCCGGCGGGTTCGGCAACTTTCTAAATGTCCAAAGGGCCGTAACCATTGGAATGCTGCTCGATGTGCCGCCGGCCAGGCTGCAATTTGTGGGCAATACCTCAATCGCGGGAGCGAAAACCTCCCTGTGCAGCCAAAAGGCCCTTGAAACGGCTGAGCGAATCGCAGAGAGCATGACATATTTCGATTTGATGGGAAATCCAGACTATATGGACGAATTTATCAAAGCAAAATTTCTGCCACATACGGATTTGTCACTATTTCCATCAGCAATAGAGCTTAGACCTCAAGCGTGATGCTAAACCTTAAGCACATAATGTAGCCTCACTATTTTCGGAGGGTCTTAAATACAACTTCCAGAAATTGGAGAGAACTTTACTACCTTACAAAACCGCGTTAGTTCGGAGCAACCAAAGACGGCAATGGCACCCAAAGCTCATCTGTACGCTTAGAACAGGAAGACCTATATTTGGAAAGTGATGAGATGCAAAACGTGGGCATAACAAATGAAATACCCGGTTGTTAATGGTACGCCTTTGAATAAGACACTTGGATATGGGCCATGAAAAGAGCTAATTCTAATCTGTCAAAGCGAGTTGAGGCCAGAGTTGCTATTGCTAATAACCCGATGGAATGGTGGGAAAGAGACAGTGGACTAAAGTTACTGAAAGAAATTGGACTTAAATATGGCCAAAGAGTTTTAGATTTTGGTTGTAGAGTAGGCCATTATACTATTCCAGCAGCTGAGGTTGTCGGAAACGATGGAATTGTTTATGCTGTGGACAAAGAACAACAAGCACTAAATGAACTGGAACAAAAAGCATCTCACCTGAACTTGAAAAATATAAGAACAATAAACACTTCAGGCCAGATACAAATAGACTTAGAAAACGACTCTATTGATACAGTTTTATTCTATGACGTTCTTCATTATCACGAAAAAAAAGAAAGAGAAAAGCTGTACGTCGAAGCTTATCGTGTTTTGAAACAAGATGGCCTGTTTTCCGTTTATCCCAAGCATACTCTGGAAGATGACCCCATACAGGAATTCAGAAGATTGAGCGTAAGTGACGTTAAACAGGAAATCGAAGATTCGAATTTTGTCTTTGAGAAAAAACATTGCGGGCTTATAAGCCATGATGACGGGCTTAATCAAGGTTGTATCTTGAATTTCAGGAAAAGTCAGGGAGAAGAATGAAAGAAATCGATATTACCAAAGCAATTTATGAAGAATACGGCAGAAAGTTATTAGGGCATCTTGAAAATGACGTCGTCGTGGTTGGTACGGGCCCTGCCGGCTTAACTGTTGGCTATTATTTGGCCAAATCGGGGATGAAGACCGCCATACTTGAAAAAAGACTCTCAATAGGCGGAGGAATCTGGGGAGGAGCTGCAGGCTGGAATGTCATTACCGTTGAAGACAAAGGCATTTTAGATGAAATAGGTGTGGCTGCGCAGAAAAAAGGCGATTTATACGTAGCAGATGCTGTAGAGCTTGCCACAGCTCTGGGTTATAAAGCGAAAAAAGCGGGAGCAGAAATATTCACTCTTATAGAAGTTGAAGATATTATTTTACAAGAAGATCGTGTTAAGGGGGTAGTAGTTAACAGTACAAGTATAAGAGCATCAGGGTTATTGGTGGATCCCTTTTGTATCGCCGGAAAATATGTAATCGACGCCACCGGTCATCAGGCAGAATTGGTTAATATGATAAGAAGAAAAAAACCGGATTTTCATCCTGGTCAATTACAGGAAGGTTTTATGGATGTAGAAAGGGCTGAGACCGGCGTTGTAGAAAAAGCAGGCGAAATTTTCCACGGCCTTTATGTTGCAGGTATGTCTGTATGCTCTGTTTTCAACCCGCCGAGAATGGGGCCTATATTTGGGGGCATGTTAAAATCAGGGAAAAAAGTTGCTGAGTTAATAAGGGACCGAATATAATCGACCAATTGTCTACGAGAAAATGTCGAAAAAACGAAAAGAAAAACAATTAACTATGGGTTTGCGCAAAAGGTGTAAAGGACTTTGCTGTCGATATTTTGCTTTGCCCATAGAGGCACCTGAAGACTGGGATGATTACGATGATATCAGGTGGTACCTTGCTCACAAAAACGTCGATGTATTCGTGGAAGATGGCCACCGGTATCTGCATGTAAAAAATAAGTGCAGACATCTTTCTGAAAAAGACTACAAGTGCCAAATCTATGACAAAAGACCGAGAATCTGCAGGGAATGCAGTCCTGAAAATTGTGACTTTACTGATGGCCAATACGATTATGACTTATATTTTGAAGATGACCGACAGATGGAAGCTTATATGGGGGTGAAATTTCCACAAAAAGCAGCAAGGAAATTCGGTAGGTCAAGAAGCAAAGCAAAATGTTTTTAACTGATACGCAAGAAATAAAAATCCATGCATATCAGCAAAGGAACATGTTGGCTGGCATTGTTCATGGTACTTTTTTCGAAATGGCGCATACTTTTGCTGAACCCTTTGCTCTGATTCCCCTTTTTTTGTCCGGTTTTACATCATCAAAATTAATAATCGGGTTGACAGTCGGATTAATGCAGGCTGCTGCGGTATTGCCGCAATTGCTGATGTCTCGCCTCTTGCGGCGGCGCCCGCACACCGCAAAACCCCTAATGCTCGTGGGAATCTGGACGCGCTGTGGCATGTGGGGGATATTAGGCGTTTATGCTCTTATGAGTTCCGAACAAAATCTCTCTCTTCTTTGGGCATCGGTCATACTTGTAAGTCTATACTCCTTTGCCGGCGGTATTGCCGTACTTCCTTTCAACCGGATCATAAGTGAAACAATTCTACCGGAGAAGAGAAGCAGTTTTTTCGGATGGCGGCTGTTTTTTGGTGGTTTTATGGCTATGATGGCAGGTTTTCTGGTTAAACTTGTACTGGGCAGCGACAAAATACTTTGGCCAAAAAACTTTGGTGTTCTCTTCCTGCTCGCGTTTGTGACACTGATTGTTGCCTATACAGCTATGTCCATGTTCAAATTTCCAAGTGATCCTCCTGGCAACTCTACAGATGTTATGCCTTCACTCTGGCGTGAATGCCTAAACATTTTCAAAACCTACCCTGTGATAAAGAGACTGATTATTATTGAGCTTTTGACATCTAAACTCGCACTTTTTATGCCTTTTCTGACGCTTTATGCAACACAAAGTCGGCATATCCCGCTGAAATGGGTGGGGATTTTTATAGTCTGCATGAAACTGGGAAGTATGTTGAGCAACCTGTTATGGATGCCCATCGGAAATAAAATCGGCACCAGAATCCTTATCCATGCAGGCATAATAACAGCCATTACAGCGCTTGTGCTGAGCATTTTCGCACATAATGTCTTCTTTTTTTCACTGGCCTTCTTTGTTACAGGTCTTGCTTCCAGCGCTCTTATGCTGGGCTACAATGGGTATATATTGGAAATCGGACCTGCTGAAACACGTGGACTGCTGGTGGCAATCAAAGGCACCATGCTTCTGCCGCTTTATTTTATGCCCCTGCTTGGCGGCTTGATTGCTGACACGATGGGATATTTTTGGTTATTAGTATTGGGGCTCGTACTCTTTTCCCTGGCTCTGCTTTTGGCATTGACGCTATGTGAGCCCCGCAATGGAGACAGGGCATGCGGACCGTGCCTGATTAACGAGTTTGCGTGACCTATTTGCGGCAAAGCTATTATGAAAACAATAATAAAGAAAAGGGGGGTATCCACTTATAAAGAAACTTGGCCGAAATGATCTTTGCTGGTGTGGTAGTGGTAAGAAATACAAAAAATGCCATATGGAGCAGGATAGGTTTACCGAAGGATCTCAAGCATCTATCAACGTACCAATAGCATTAAAGCATTTGGTATCCAAGGGACGAGTCAGTCCGGTACGTGTCATTCCTGCTCATATTAAGTGTCCTGATTACGCTGAAACCGGTGGCGGCGAACAAGAATCCTCGGCGAAAGTCAAATTAAGCGACCAAGAAATCGAACAAATGCGATATACATGCCATGCTGCACGTCGGGTATTGGACAAAGCCACAAAAGCTGTACGTCCGGGTGTGACTACCGATTATCTCGACGCTGTCGTTCATGAGGCGTGCGTTGCCAAGGGCGGATATCCGAGTCCGCTTAACTACAACGGTTTCCCCAAAAGTGTATGCACATCCGTTAACGAGGTTATCTGTCATGGTATTCCCGATGATCGACCGTTGGAAAATGGCGACATTGTTAATATAGATGTTACCATCTTTCTAAACGGCCTACACGGTGATTGCTCTGAAACCATTCCCGTAGGCAGGATCGACCAGGCATCTCAATACCTTTTGACTGTTGCTTACGAGTCCATGATGCGTGGAATTGCTGCTATTAGACCAAATGGTCTGATTAGAGATATCGGCCGTGCTAGTGAAACGTATGTGAAAGAACATAGTTGCAGTGTAGTACGCGCCTACTGTGGACATGGTATCGGCAAACATTTTCATTCCAGTCCAACCGTGCCGCATTTTTACAACCCAAATGAGCATACAAAGATAAAACCCGGCATGATTTTCACTGTTGAACCCATGATCAACATGGGTGTCTGGAAACATACAATTTGGAAAGATGGCTGGACAGCGGTTACTTCCGACCTGCAACGCAGCGCCCAGTTTGAGCACACTGTGTTGGTTACCCAAAGCGGCGTGGACATTCTGACCTTACCTGAACAACAATCGCAGCCATTCCTGGGCCAAAACAACAAGAACCGCCCGTTAGGAAAAAGTTGTGCGAACTCAAAAAGTATGGTGTAAAAATGATAAAAGGGAAAAAATCGGTTGCTTTAGTGGATTACAGAATATGCAATCCAACTGAGTGTAATCCTGATGAAGGTATTTGTGTTGCCGTAGAGGCATGCTCAAAGGGGGTTATGGAACAAATAGATGGGACTTTTGAGGCGCCAATAGTAGATCAAGATATGTGTTTAGGTTGTGGTGATTGTGTTAAAGCCTGTCTTTTAGATGCTGCAAAAATGAAATATGTTATTTAGGGGGTGGGTTAGGTACGAAGTTAATTCCAGGTTGCTATTGCGCCCCGGACGATTTGCTCAAACTTAGTTGGTAAAGCGAGCACAATGAATAGATACAATCCACTGGACATAGAACTGGATATAAAAACAGAAATGCCAGAGAAATGAACTGTTCAATGCGGTCAACTTTAGACAGGACATTATTCAAGATAGTCCCAATACTAAATCACCGATAGGATAATTTTTGTTAAAAATGAAGCTGTGATATGAGTACTAGAATCATTGCCGAAAAGAAACGAGAATACATATTCGGGCCAGTCCCTTCCAGAAGATTGGGACGTTCGCTGGGAGTTGATTTAGTACCATTTAAGACATGTACATATGATTGTATATACTGTCAACTCGGGAGAACAACCGATAAAACAATGCAAAGAAAAGAATGGGTGCCGATTGATATTGTCATAGATCAACTCAAAGAAAAACTCAGTTCCAACAAACCTGATTATATAACGTTATCCGGTTCAGGTGAGCCAACGCTTTTTTCGCAACTTGAGGAGCTTGTTTCCAGGATTAAAGATATTACTGATATTCCTGTAGCTGTGCTTACAAATGGTTCATTGTTGTGGCTGCCGGAAGTAAGAAAGGCCTTGAAATCTGCGGATATGGTTGTTCCATCACTTGATGCCGGAAGCAGCCAGATATTTCAATATGTTAACAGACCCCATTTAGATATAACATTCAGCAAAATGCTTCAAGGTCTTGTGGAATTTCGCAGGGATTATAGTGGCCAATACTGGTTGGAAGTGTTCCTCCTGGCAGGAGTAACAACACCAGAAGCAGAAGTTAACAGATTAAGAACATGTATAGCCGCTATACAACCCGACAAAGTTCAGGTAAATACCGTTACTCGTCCACCTGCCGAAGGCTTTGCCGAATCAGTGCCAAAGAAGCAATTAGAAACTATAACCAAGAAGCTATATGAAAAAGCAGAGGTTATTGCTGATTACAGAGGGGTTCATAAAGAGGAGGACTTCTCTATTAGATGTGAGGATATATTAACACTTCTGAAACGCCGGCCTTGTTCAATTGAAGATATTGCGGCAGGCCTTGGTATTCATCGAAATGAAGTTGTTAAGTACATAGAAGAGCTATCTTCAGAAGACAAAATCGAAACAAGACCACAGAATCAACAACTTTACTATAAAGCCCAAACCTGAGATCGCCCAAGGTATTGTCACTCGCTAAGGGTTGTATATAAGTATAAAACGAAAGGACAAAATAACCAAAGGAATATCCTTGAATGGAAAACGTAAAAGGCAGCTATTTAAGAAAGATAGGAAAACTAAGAAAAGAAAGGAATGCAGTTATATTGGCACATGTGTATCAGGTAGGTGACATTCAAGATATAGCGGACTTTACAGGTGACTCTTTAGAACTTAGCAGAAAGGCCGTTGATACAGATTCCGATGTCATTGTTTTTTGCGGGGTCAGATTTATGGCTGAGACAGCCGCTATACTTAATCCCGATAAAATGAGACTCTATCGTGATTACCGGGAATTTTTATGCTATCTGAGTGTGTGAGTCGATATATCTTCCAGAAGCTATCAAGGAAAAATGGATTTTTCTGGAAGGAGCAACCATGGCTGGGCCCGGTGAATACGTCCCTGACG
>JADHXY010000069.1 GCA_016782755.1 Phycisphaerae bacterium
TTCACCGACTACAGCTCGCTGGTGAATCCATTGGTAACCGAATAAAACCCAAAGGGGTACGGCTCTATGCTCAGAGCAGTTATATTTGATTTTGACGGCGTTATTACTGACTCGGAAGTTTTGCATTTTCGGGCTTTCAACAAAATACTTGCAGATTTCGGAATAATAATAACGCTCAAAGATTATTATAAGAACTACCTCGGCCTTTCGGATTTCGACTTATTCAGCCTTCTTGCCTCCAAGGGACGGCTAAGACTCAAAGAACTCACCGTCGAAGATTTGATAAAAAAGAAAAATGTAATTTTCGAAAAGCTTGCCAAAACCGAAGGTCAGATAATCGAAGGTGTCCGACCCTTTATCGAAATGCTGGGCAAAAACAATATCCCAATGGCGATTTGCTCGGGTGCTCTTCTTGTTGAGATAGAAATGGTCCTCGAAGATGCCGATCTTAAGCGGTACTTCAGGGCGGTAGTATCCGCCGAACAGGTATCGAAAGGTAAACCCGACCCGCAGGGATTTTTGCTTGCCCTCGAAAGGCTCAATAACAATTCAGAGGATAAAATAAAACCCTCTGAATGTGTCGTCATCGAAGATTCTCACTGGGGCATAGAAGCGGCGAAAAATGCGGGTATGCATATCGTTGCAGTCACCAACTCGTATGATGCAAGTCAATTTAGGGGCGGGGAAAAATTTGTCACTCGGCTTGACGAGCTTAAAATCGAGGACCTGCAATCGCTCTGCTCGTAATCGGCAACCCTATTTCAGATCGAACAATGAATTGTCCAGCGGTTCAAACCAGCCTATGTTAAAATTAGCGGATTTAATACCATAGCCATTGTTACCATCATATTCAGCCCTGTTTTTTGAGCTTACATGTCCATCGACCCAGGAAACATTAGCTTTATATCGGTGGCGAAAATGAATAGATGGACTGGCATATCCCCAGTCTGTTGCAGGCTTACCATTATTAAGCCAGAATGGCGGCTCGGCAAATGAATACTCGTGAATATAACTGTTTCCTGTTGAATCTTTATTGGCCATCGCACAATCAGCAAACATTATTGTTTCTGCCGATTTTGCAACTTCGGTTATTCGGGAAGTTTTCATAAAAGCTTGTGGGCTCCAACCAAATTGCCATATTCTACTGCCTATGTAAGTTTGGTTATAACCGTATCCGCCGCATCCCTGTTCGTAATTTGTGTTCCAATCGTCTCCTTTTCGAAAACCTGCTCTCTGTGGACATTCTTTAACTTCTCCATTATTTAGAAAAGATGCAAGTGGTCCTTTTGACGGATCAAATAGTTCGTTCTCATCTTTGCGGACACCATGCCAGCGGTGATAACCACCATTAGATAAATACATATCGCTCGCGGCGGGAACATAGCAATCATCGTTTCCCATTGCATATCCGATATTAGCTAAGCTAAGCTGGCGAATATTGCTGCGACAGACAATCTCTCTTGCATATGATCTGGCTACTGACAAAGATGGCATCAATATCGACGTCAACAAAGCTATAATAGCTATCACCACAAGTAATTCTACGAGTGTGAATGCTGTTACTGTATTTTTGTTTGGTTTATCGTAACTTTGCATTTATAACACCAACCGCATCTAAATCAAATCCACCAGTATAAAACTCTGTTGGCCAAGGATCATTTATTTGATGGCCGTTAATATCACAGCTTGAATAATCATTTTCGTTCAACCATTTATCCATAAAGATTTGAAAATCGTCAAAATCAATTATGCCATTGGGTGGATTTGAAATATCACAATCTACATTCCAATTTTCGTCGCCTACTTTGCTTGGATATGCTGCTACAAAAATACTAAAATCAATAAAATTCACAACCCCATCACCATAAAAATCTGCCGGTTCAACATACCCAACAACATCGATAATACGAACGTGTGTTATCGAATTAACATCGAGAAGTTCACTGGTGTCTTTTAATTCTGCCAGATCAAATGGTGTTCCATATCCCCGCCTGTATTTACCCGCAAGATTATGAATGTTTATTGTGTCAAGATTGCCAAACCCATTTACCTGTTTGTTGGTTGGTGTTAGCGAAATAGCATCAAAACCAAAAAAGTTAACACCATCACTGCTTACTTCAACAAGTGCCAGTTCCAGAAATGTATCGTTGAAACTATTTTCAAAGACAGCAAAGTCGTAACCTTCTCCATTTGTTATATAGATTGAATCGTCAAAGGTAAGCGTAGCAACCCCGCCATCTCCGAGACTAACAACATCATCAGATGTCCCTTCCGCTATGTAGAGAGCGTTTGCATCACTGCCAAAATAAGCATATTCACTGGTCTGGTTGCTAATATCCTGAAAACCACGTTCAATCATTATATTGGTTGCCCATGCATCAAAGGAATTGCTGTCTTTATATATTGCTGTAGAACCAGCCTGTCCCGCAGGCGGTGCATAAGACCCGGCAATAGAAACAGAAACCAAGCAAAAATATATGACGATGAAAATATTTTTTAAATTCTTCATAATTAAGTATCAAAACGTATGACAGGGATATTCAAAATACCCCTGCCATATACAAACTATTTTTTTGTCCTTTTTATAAAGGCGATACCAAAACCAATTAAAGCAAGCGTTGCAGGTTCGGGGACAGAAAGGTTATCCATGGCAAAGTAACTCGGTGTATTCATGCCGTTCGCCCCTGTGTCACTTGAGCTGAGAGCAAAATCAATCGTCGATGCATTGCCAAGCCCGCTGAAATCCACCCACGCCCAGTCGCTAACCATGTAGTCATCACCGTTATCAGAAAAACGGTAATCAGCAAGGTAAAAATCTACTGTTCCGCTAATATCCCCAGCCGAATCCTTGCCCGTGACAGTCAGCAGAAACCAGTCTTCGTCAGTACCATCCGGATTGCTCCAGCTCTCGCTGATTGGGTCCCAGCTGCCATAGCCGAACCGCTTTGCAAAATCATCGCTCTGCTGCATAGACAACGCTGCATATGTTGTATTGGTAATATACGCACCAAATTTACCATCATCTGCTGCACCGCTTATATCCAATGCAGGAGTAAGAAAACCGTCGGCATAAAAAACGCCGTAATTGCTGGAATTGTATCCGTTGCCTTCGTAGGCACTGTACTGGTTGCCCCAGCCGGCTGTTGTATTATCAGTTACATTTGAATACGCCCAGCCGCTATAGCTGCCCCAACTGCTGTTATAAGAATTCTTGAAAAACACACCGCCGTCAGTGAAGCCGCCGCTTCCATCCGAGCCGTTCCAATAGGATTCGTCGCCAAGGCCCATACCCTCAAAATCGCTCAATGCAAATGCTGGCACTGAGACAGCTGCTAAAATTAAAATGTTAAATATAATTCTCACTTTCATATTAGTTTCACCCTCTAAAAAATTTCTGTTAAAAAAATGTTCCTATTCCAATTTTTTCAGCCTACTCTAATTTTCTTTCATCCGTTCTCCTTTCTTCTGCCCTTGACGCGAGGACAAAGAGCCAATAAAAAAAGCCGCCGTTCCCGCGAAAGGAACGACGGCTTTGATATTTACAAACCCGAAGCCGGCAATAAATATGCACAAAATGACAGTTTGCCGACATTGTCCGGTGCTCCATATCGCGAGAACACAAACAAAACTTCTGATAACAGGCAGGTCTTCTGACTTACGCCTTACCCGAAAACTCCTTCCCATCCGCTCGTAGGACAGTGGATAAATGTTTTCGGGATTTCCAATCTCTTGGAACAGACGCATACAGCGGCGCGACCGTTGCGGTTTTAAACCGCATTCCCTTTTAATATCCCATTTATAAAAATGGGACCTGAAATCAGTTTATATCTTTTTCAAAGAGCAATCCGATATTAGTTTAAGTCAATGACTTTGCAAGAAAAATTAAAATTATTTAATAAGATATATCACTATTACTGCCAAAGTGAGTATTGAAAACAGGCACACACCCAGCGAAATAGCAAATATCCACAGAAAACGGCGGTTATGCTTTGTCATCAGATATTTAAGATATCTGTCGCTGGTTGCAAAAGTTTTGCTCATCTGCAATATGCTGTCGTTCTGATTTGCAGAGGTTGCGTTCAACTTTTCGACGGCTGAATAGAAACGGGCAAAATTTTCTGACATCTGAACGTCAATGTCGGCTGCTGCTGCAAGCTGATGATTAATGTTAACAAGGGCATCTGTCTGCTTCGATGTCTCCAATGGGATTTTTTCGACGGTCTCAATAAACTGCTGATCTTTAGCAGCTAACTTTTTTAGCTGTTCTATCAATTCTTCTGTTACTTTCTGCTGTCCGGCGGCTACAGCTGGGAAATTCTCGAGCAGAGCCGGCATCTTCTCAAGCTCACTGACAAGATGCTCATGCTGGCCGACCTGGTCTTTGAGATGTACATTTATACCGCCAAGTTGATCTATGAGCCGGTTAAAATTCGTCTCGAGTTTTTCTATGGTCTCAGCTCGATTTTTTAGCTCAGCCTTTTTTATTTGAAAATTACCACTACCCTCTGCTGAATCAAGCTGCTGCTTTGGTTCAGGGTCCTGATGCAGCAAGCCCTCATTATCAATCTGAGGCTTATATGTTTGCTTATTACTCTTGCTGCGGCTGACAAACCAATCATTAGTTTTGTGCCAGAACTCTTTTATATCCATTTTTCGACCTCAAGGTGACCTAAAATAGTTTTTCCTAATCGACCTCAAACAACCGATATTAGAAAACTAAGTCAGCGAAAATGCAAGTTATTTTTAAAACATACAAAGATCACTGACAGCATAAATTTGTACAAAAAAAATACGAAATAATTTGCACAATACATCGGAAAGTTTTACACCGCCGTTAGTATCCTCTTGACACAACCCGCTTGACACGTAACTATATAATAAAGGTTCTCAAAAAAACCTTGCTTGCGAAACCCTTTAGAGGAAAATTTGAATTATGCGTATAAATCTGGGAATAATCGGCTGCGGCTCGATAGCCGGGCACTTTGCCAACGATATTAAGTACACAAAACACTGCCGTCTCTATGCCGTCGGTTCACGGTCACAAAAAAGGGCAAAAGGCTTCGCAAAAAACCACAACGCCGCCTGCGCATACAGCAGCTACCACCAGCTCCTTGCCGATCCCGCCGTTGACGCTGTTTACGTTGCAACCCCTCATCCTTTCCACATGCAAAACACGCTCGATGCTATCGCTGCCGGAAAAGCGGTACTTTGCGAAAAACCATTTGCCGTTAATGCCGCTCAAGCTGCCGAAATGATTCGTACCGCTAAAAAGAAAAAAGTTTTCCTCATGGAAGCAATGTGGACAAGATTTTTTCCTGCAATGATAGCCGTCAGAGAATGGCTCGATGAAAAAGCAATCGGCCATGTACTCTCGATACGTGCAGACTTCTGTGCCGCTTTCAACAAAGGCCCCAAACACCGTATCAACGATCCCAAGTTAGGCGGCGGGGCACTGCTGGATGTCGGGATTTATGTTGTCTCTTTTGCGTCAATGGTAAAATCTGCTCAGCCGAAAAAAATATCTTCCTCGGTACATATGACAAAGACCGGTGTTGATGATCAGGCCGCTTTGCTTTTTGATTATCAAGATGGAACAACCGCACAGCTTGGCTGCAGTAGCAGGCACTCGATACCCGCTCAGGGCTGGATTTACGGAACCAAAGGCACTATCTGCATCCACGAAAACTTCTACCACCCCAATAAGATCACCTTATGTCGTGACGGCAAAAAAGAAATTACACGAAACTTCCGCCATCGCGGGCTGGGGTTTCGTTACGAAGCGGACTTTTTCGCAAAATGCGTTCTTGATGGAAAGACAGACAACGACATCATAAGCCACGAAGAAACCTTAGCGATTATGAAAACTACAGACAAGATCAGGAAACAGTGGAAACTAAAATATCCATTCGAATAAAAATTTTTCTGGCCGAAACAATAACTATACTATAATATGTCCAAAAAACAGGAACGGATTTGGATAGGATAAATGTTCGTACTGAAACGATGGATCGTTGCAGTTGTTTTGTCGGCCTTGCTTTTAGCAGCAGGGGCAGATTGTGAGGTTATCACTTTCGCCCGCCAATTTGACAATCACAACATACCTGACATAAAAGACCAGGCAAACTGTGCTGTCATCCAGATTGACCAGTCTCACATCATCCACGATATCGATGTTGCAATAAAACTTACACACTCAAATATAGGCGATCTGCAAATATATCTCGACAGTCCATTTGGGAAAAGTGTCCGTTTGTTCATGTTCGACTATCTGCTCATATCCGAAGGCGGCTATGAGCAGATGGATGTAATTTTCGATGACCAGGCCCAATCCTTTATAGAACCATCCGGAAATGACATAACAGGTATTTACAAACCTTCACAAGGCTGCCAACTTAGCGACTTCAACGGTTACGATGTAGAGGGAACATGGCAGCTGAGAATATACGATTGTTTATATTACAACTCCGGCCAGCTGGAATATCTTGCTATCACTATTACAAACCCCGAACCGGCAAGCATTTTTTTGTTGGCGGCTGGCACGATAATATTGTTCAGAAATAATCCCAGAAAGAAACTAAATCGTATCTAAAGGGAGAAAAATCATGTTTAACAGCCAGCAATTGCTCAAACACGCTAAAGATAAAAATGCGACTGACATCCATATCTGCGCCGATGCACCCGTGCTTTTCAGAATCGGCGGCCAGCTGGTACCTATCACCAAAGAAAGACTCACACCACAGCAAAGCCGTGAAATCTCAATGGAGTTGCTAACGCAAGAACAGGGGTCAAAATTTGAGGACGAACTGGATTTTGATCTTATGCTGGCAACTGAAGATGGAAGATACAGGATCAACATCGGCTATTTCAACGGCCAGGTCGGCTCGATAATAAGGATTTTGCCTACTGAACCCAGAACCATTGACCAGTTACACCTTCCAAAAATCGTCAAAAATCTTTGCAAAAGGACAAAGGGTTTAATCCTGATAACAGGCAGTACCAGCCAGGGCAAAACAACGACCATGGCAGCCATTATTGACCAGATAAACCAGTCGTCGCAAAAACATATAATTACCATCGAAGACCCGATCGAGTATGTCCACACCAACAAAACAGGTATCGTCAGACAAAGGGAAGTCGGCAAGGACACAAAATCTTTCGCAAAGGGCCTGCGTGCCGCCCTTCGCCAGGATCCCGATGTCATCGCTATTGGCGAGATGCGAGATTACGAAACCATTAAGATCGCACTCACTGCTGCCGAGACCGGCGTGCTGGTACTCTCGACGCTGCATGTGATTTCGATAGACAAGATACTCGAAAGATTGCTCAGTTACGCACCATCAGGCGACGAGCGACAACTGCGGTTTTTACTCGCAGAATCTTTGCAGGGAATGATACATCAGGAACTTGTACCGACTGTGGACTCAAACCAGAGAGTCGCATGCGAAGTGATGGTAGTAACTTCCGCGGTAAAAAATATCATAAGAAGAAGAGGCAGTTTTTTCCTCAGAACCATAATCGAAACTGGCAAAAAATTCGGAATGGTGTCGATGTCAGAATCGGTTAACACTCTTCTTGAAAAACAAATAATCACCCAGGCCGTAGCCGAGAGTGTAATGGTAAATTACAAAACGTAAAAATTACCGGCAATCAGGCAAAAACCAGCCGCACAGGAAAACTCAAAAGCGATCTTTTTCGACACTAATCTTACTGCAAAGCTGAGTCCTTCTCGATCACCTTTTTTTCCTGATCCTTCTTGAACTTCTCTAACTTCTCGGCCAGCGAAGTATCAGAAAGTGCAAGTATCTGAACGGCCAATACCGCTGCATTTTTCGCCCCGGCTTTGCCAATAGCCACCGTGGCAACCGGAACCCCCGGCGGCATCTGGACAGTACTCAAAAGGGCATCAAGCCCCGCCATTCCCTCTTTCGCAGCCATCGGAACACCGATTACGGGCAAACTCGTCCTGCCGGCGATTGAACCGGCAAGATGTGCAGCCATGCCAGCGGCTGCGATTATGACTTTTATGCCCTTAGATGCTGCATTATCGGCAAAATCAGCCGCCATATTCGGTGTACGGTGAGCAGAGATTATCCTTACCTGCGGCTTTATGCCGAATTCGGCAAGCTGGTCGATACAACTCTGCATAACGCCAAGATCACTATCAGAACCCATCACCACAGCCACCGGAGTTTTATTTTCAGATACCATTTGCATTTCTTTCCTAAAAAGCTAAAATTAACAATAGATACGGATAGTAATAAATTTTGCAATTAATTTCAAGTATATAGGTGGGGAAAATGCAAACAAGAAAACCGATTGTAGCCGGCCAGTTTTATCCGGCACAAAACGACGCTTGCATAGAGGAACTCAACGATCACATCCAGAGTTGTCCAGCCGCTGCAAAACTTCCTGACACAATCTGTGCAGGTATCGTACCGCATGCCGGATGGCTTTTCAGCGGAAATGTAGCGGCTGCAACCTTTGCCGCTATAAAGGAAAAAAATCCGCGAGTTAATACATTTATTGTCTTCGGTGCCGCTCATTCTTATCTTCACAGGGAACCTGCCGTTTATGAAAAAGGTTTCTGGCGAACACCCTTAGGAGAAATCCCCATCGATCAGGACATCGCCGAAGCAATAATCAAAACCGGAACCGCCATCAGCGATCCATCGGTACACAGCAACGAGCACAGTATTGAAGTGCAGGTACCTTTTATCCAGTACATGTTCCCCGGCGCAAAAATAGTTCCCGTTATAACTCCTCCCTGCGAGGAATCGATAACACTCGGCGACGCTGCTGGAAAGATCATCGCCGAACAAAGCGACAAAACAATAATCTGCATCGGCTCAACAGACCTGACACACTACGGGCCAAGATACGGATTCACGATAAAAGCTTCCGACGATGAGGGAATAGAATGGGCCAAGAATGTCAACGATGCAAAATTTATCGAGCTTGCCCTTGCAATGGACTCGGAAAAACTTCTTGAAAATGCTGTAGCAAATTCAAATGCCTGCGGCCCCGGCGCAGCTGCTGCGGTGATACAAGCCGCAAAAAAACTCGGAAAAACCAGCGGAATGTTGCTCGCCCACACAACAAGCTATGAAGTTATGCTCGAAAAAATGGCTTCAAAAAGCTCCGAAAGCGTCGGATACGCCTCAATCGTGTATTAGAAAAATCTATTCGCTGGTATCGAGGATACTCATAAATGCCTTCTGCGGTATCTCGACAGAGCCAATGCTCTTCATACGCCTCTTACCGTCACGCTGCTTTTTGAGCAGCTTCATCTTACGGGTAACATCGCCGCCGTAAAGCTTGGCTGTAACGTCTTTGCGAAAGGCTTTGATAGTCTCCCGTGCTATAATTTTACCACCGATAGCAACCTGAAGGGGTATCTCGAATTGATGACGAGGTATCGCACGACGAAGTTTTATCAAAAGTTTCCGCCCGCGAGCCTCTGCGTTCTCACGGTGCACAATCACCGAAAGTGCGTCCACAGCCACTTTATTAACCAGAAAATCTATCTTAACAAGATCGCTCGCTTCGAAATTGGTAAACTCGTAATCCATCGTAGCATAACCGTGACTTATCCCCTTGAGCTGATCGTAAAAGTCATAAACAATCTCAGCCAGAGGTGCCTTGTATTCCATCATCACACGCGTTGTACTCAGGTAATCGGTCTTGATAAGCTTGCATCGCCTCGATTCGGAAAGCTTCATTATCCCGCCGATACTGTCGGCATTGGTAATTATCTCAAGCTTCACAAACGGCTCGCGAAGTTCTTCAATCTTCGTAACATCAGGCAGCTCGCTCGGCGAATCTATCCTTTTAACACCCCCGCCCCTAATCACCACCTCATAACTTACCGTTGGTGCCGTCTGGATAACCTCGATATTATTCTCCCTCTCCAAACGCTCCTGGATGATCTCCATATGTAAAAGCCCAAGAAAACCGCACCGGAACCCAAACCCCAACGCAGGAGAATTCTGAGGCACAAAAGAAAAACTCGAATCGTTGAGTGCCAGTTTATCGAACGCCGCCCTAAGCTTAGAGTATTCCGTATCGTTACCAGGGTAAAAATCAGAAAATACCATCTGCATCGGAGGCTCATATCCGGTCAGCGGTTTTGCCGCCGGTTCATACTCATCGGTTATCGTATCACCAACCGTAACATCCGCAAGCCGCTTGATGTTTGCTATAAGATAACCAACCTCACCTGTACCAAGCTCATCGACCGCCATCATTTTCGGCATAAACTTACCAAGCTCGGTTATAATATAGCTGTTACCCGAACCCATAAACCTTATCTTCTGCTTGACCCGAAGCGAACCTGAAAAAACTCGAACATAACAGATAACGCCCCGATACTCGTCGCAATGACTATCAAAGATCAATGCCGCTGTCGCTTCGTCACTTCTGTCCTCAGGTGCCGGAAGAAAAGCTACAACCGCATCCAGCAATTCCTTAACGCCGACACCGCTCTTTGCGCTGATATGGAAACACTCGTTCTTGCGGATACCAAGTACATTTTCGATTTCTTCTCCAACCACGTCCGGCTGAGCCGCCGGCAGGTCAACTTTGTTTATCACGCCTAAAATCTCTGCACCCGCACCCGCTGCAAGATAAGCATTCGCAACCGTCTGCGCCTCAACGCCCTGAGTTGCATCAACAACCAAA
>JADHXY010000070.1 GCA_016782755.1 Phycisphaerae bacterium
GGTAAAGCGTTATATCCAAAGTTCCGCAGGGCACGTCCCTGTCTAACTTCTTAGATAATTGGGCCGCTAATCGCTGAGCTAATATCTCACCACGGCTTCTGATGCCTATTGTAACGATGTCGTCGAAAAGCTTTTCGTCAATACCGGCGGCGATCTTTTCCGCCAGTTCGCTGATGATTTGCTCAATTTGTTTGGAATCTAAAATAATCTTCATAAAATTATATAACCTGTGACTTTATATTTTTGCCAGAGTGTATCAATTTACCCGGAATATAGCAAGCTATAACGAAACTTTTTTCTTCGCTCATTTTACTAATTTATACATCAAAATACTGTCGACATAATCATCAGTGCCGATTTTGATTTCCCGCACACGGCGGCCCTCTTCAACAAAACCCAGTTTCTTATACAAATTGATAGCTCCAGCGTTATTCGAAAAAACTCCAAGGCCAATTTTTTCAATAACTGGATGTGCTGATGCCCATTCAATTGGGGCATCCATCAACGCTTTGCCAACACCAAGACTTCGGAATTCTTTAAGAACGGTTATCCCTGTTATGCAAATCAGCAGAACCTACTATTTCACCGTTAATCTCTGCAACTACCAATAGCTTCCCATCTCCCTCCATATGATTTTTAACCCATTCCCTTTCCTTCGCAACGGTAAAATCCGCTCCATCTTCAGGATATGTTGTGATTGTATACTCCGCTTCTTCTAACACAGAAATTATTTGCCTTAAAACCTTTTCCGCATCCGCTTCCTCAGCCGTACGGATAATCCCTTTCCTGCCATCCTTTAAAACAAACTGCCGTGGTTCAATCTTTCCCATTATTTCATTCTCCATTTGCTAATTCAATCCAATATCTTCGAGTTAATTTTTCAGAATATTCGGTTTGAACTTTATCAGCGAATTTGCCGCCATTCTTTTCTATAACCCGTGCGGAAGCAATATTATTATCATCGCAAGTAGCAAGTAAACGTTCGATGCCTAATCCCTGGGCTTTTTCCAACAAAAGCCTGAGCATTAGAGTACCGAATCCCTTTTTGCGTTCCGAAGGCCGTGCGGCATAGCCGACATGACCGCCAAATTCTCTTAAAAAATCATTAAGCTCATGCCGCAGATTACATGTTCCAACAATACGATTTTGACAGATGAGCCAGTAAGTACTGGCAGGAACCCAACCCTCTGGCAATTCTAAGCCTTTGGCATGCTTTTCCGCTTGTTTTATTGACTCTTTAAAGTTTTCTAAATCTATGCTACCAATGCCATCAATTATATCCCTACCTTCATCCTTGAATTCTTTGACCATTGCAAAAAATTCTGATTCCAATTCCAAAGTAGGCTCTATGAGTTTCATATTACCTGCATCTTCCTTCAATTCCATTTCAATGCTCCGACGGTGAGTGTTCCGCAGAAGTCTTTGCTGTTATTTGCTTTGTACCTCATTAATTTTACTTCAAACCCGGCTTTGCGAACTTCGCTTAGGATATCTTTCCAGTGGCTTATATAGCGGGTCGGCAGGTAACTTTTGCCGCCGAAGCTGGATAAACTGCCATAGCTATCGTCCTCGAACGGGACGTAAACTACCTTTTTGATAATTTTGTGGCCTTTACATGCTTCTGACAGCCTCTTTCTGTCCATCGGCCCGCACATGGTATTGAGAATAAACAGGCCGTTATCTTTCAAAATCTTTAATACGTTATCCAAATACGCCTTCCTATCCCTGACATCAGTTATACAATGCAGGCACAGGCCGTCTATTACAACGTCGAACTTACCGATTGCTTTGGTGTTCAGATTGCACACATCTCCTTGCCTGAATTTGATATCAAGGCCTTTGGATTGTTCCTTTGCCATAGCGATAGCCGTCCTGCTTACATCTATGCCGACCCCGCTAAATCCTCTTTTGCAAACTCGTCTCAATATCGGCCCCGTTCCACAACCAAGTTCAATGACTCTGCCGCTTTTGGGTACCCATGGCTGGGAAAGAACATCTTTTAGGAAGTTGTTAGTTTCAGGATGGCATGATTTACCAGTTGATCCGCTTCCTTTCTGACCCCATACAGAAATACCTTTCTTTTTCATTCTCTGATAGATGATTTCATGTGCATCGTATGGTTTTTTCATAAATCTCCTGTTTTTTAATGGATAATTTATCATAGCATATATGGATTATTTATAATATTATGTCAAGGGTAAAAAGGCGGTATTAAGATAGTATTTTGGGGCAGAACTCTTAACTTGACAGGTTGGTGATATTTGCGTAAAATCCTTGTTTACAAGAAATTAATGGCGATTATTGCGGGATTATTTTAAAGATATATAACCTATGTCAAAACGGATTGCGATACTCGGTTCTACAGGTTCGATAGGGAAAAATGCGTTACGTGTTATTGACGCTCTCGGCAGTGATTATGAGGTGGTAGCTCTTACGGCTCACAATAGCGTGGAGCTATTAGCTGAACAGGTTAAGCGGTATAAGCCATCTTTCGCGGCTATAACCAATCCAGGGGCAGCAGCTTCTTTTGCTGATTTGGTTTCAGGCACATCAGTTAAAGTGCTATCCGGTGCCGAAAGTATGGTGGCTCTGGCTTGCCTTGATGAGGTTGATATAGTTTTAACAGCTGTAGTTGGTGCGGCGGGTTTGCCGGCGGTATTGGCAGCGGCGGAAAAAGGCAAAACTCTGGCAATCGCCAACAAAGAGCCTCTGGTAATAGCCGGTGAGCTTTTGATGAAGACGGCTAAGGAGAATAATGCTGCTGTATTGCCGATTGACAGCGAGCATTCGGCGATATTTCAATCGATGCAGGCAGGGCGGTCGGATGAGGTGCGTAAGATAATCCTTACGACTTCCGGCGGGCCTTTCAGGGGGATGCGGGCTGATCAGATAGCCGACGTTAGCCTTGAGCAGGCACTTTCGCATCCTGTGTGGAACATGGGGCCGAAGATAACCGTAGATTCAGCGACTATGATGAATAAGGCTCTTGAGATTATCGAAGCTCGCTGGCTTTTCGATGTCTCGGTCGATGATGTCGAGGTTCTGGTGCATCCGGAGTCGATAGTTCATTCTCTGGTTGAGTTTGTGGATGGCTCGGTTTTAGCACAGTTGGGAACGCCTGATATGTGTCTGCCGATTCAATATGCCCTGACGTATCCAGAGAGGGTGGCTGGTATTGCCGAGCATTTGCAGCTTGCTGAGATGGGCAAGCTGACTTTTGAAAAGCCTGATTTTGAGACTTTCAGGTCGCTGCAATTAGCTTACCAGGTCGCCAAAACCGGAGGTTCGGCGTCTGTTGTGTTTAATGCTGCTAATGAAGCTGCGGTTGGTTATTTCTTGGCAGGGAGAATAAAATTTGTTAACATTGTTGAACTTATTGAAGATTGTCTAAATAAACATGAAATTGTAGCCGCCTTAGACCTGCCGGCACTGTTGGAGGTTGATAAGTGGGCAAGAAAAGAGGTCGATAGATGTCTGAACCGAAAGGTATGTTAAAAAAATATTCACGAGCTATTGTACTGTTTATAGTTGCGGCTGTGATTATTTATCTCATAGCGACCAATATTGGCGTTTTTGGTAAAATTTTGCTGGTTATCCTTGGATTTGGTGCGGTTGTGCTTGTCCATGAATTCGGGCACTTTATAGTCGCTAAGATGTCGGGGGTTAAGGTAGAAGCGTTTTCGATAGGTTTTTCGCCCGTATTTTTTGGTGTTTTGCGCACCGAAAAGGGGTTCAGGATAAGAGTCCTTCCGGGTGTGGTCAAGAGCGAAGAGGGCAGTGAATCGGATGGAAGTATTATAAGTTTCACGATACCGAAGAAAGGTAAAGCCGGCGAAACAGAATATCGGGTGGGTCTTATTCCCTTTGGCGGTTTTGTAAAAATGCTCGGCCAGGAGGATACAGGCACGGCTGAGGTTTCTGATGATCCGCGTTCATTTATTAATAAAACCGTCGGTGCCAGAGCGGCTATCATAGTTGCGGGTGTAACATTTAATGCTATCAGTGCTGTTGTAATATTTATGGTTGCATTCCTTGTAGGTATACATTTTTCGCCTCCTATCGTTGGTGATGTGGTTTTTGATTCGCCAGCGGCGCGAGCAGGGATTATGGCTGGTGATGAAATTGTTGAGATAAACGGTAAGACCAAAGATCTTGACTTCAGCAATATAGGTATCGCAGCAGCTCTTTGTGATGTCAATGAATCGATTAATCTGACGGTGAAGCGTAATGGCGAGTTGAAAGAATTTTCCATAAAATCAAGGAAGCAAAAGAATGGTGACCTTCGGGTTGTAGGTGTTTATCAGCCTTTGAGTTTACAAATCGCACAGGTCTCAGATCCGAATGAACTATTGAGGGACATCGGGCTTCTTCCTTTTGATAAGATTAAGTCGGTAAACGGCAAGGATGTTGAGTATCATTGGGATTTAATGGAAATAGTCAAAAATGCCCTTACTCCTCATGTAACTGTTCTGGCTGTTCGTAAAGATGCTGATAATACTGAAGGGTTTGTTGAGGCGAAATTACCGCTGTATCTTAGTGCAACCAAAGTTGCCGATGCCAACAAGGAATCACAATTACATGATATATGCTCTATGGTTCCGAGGCTGATGATCGCAGCAGATGCTAATAAGCCGGCACCTGCTCAGTCGTTTTTTGATCGTATATTCGGCAAAAAATCTCAGCTGCAGCAGCAAAGCAGCTGGGTTAAGAGGGGCGATGTAATAATCTCGGCAGGTGGTGTTGAAAATCCGACTTATGTACAGCTGCGAAAAGTAACCATCGAACATGTAAATGAAGAATTAACTTTAAAAATTGAGAGGGTTGTTGATGGAACTCCGAAAGTAGTTGCTATTACCGGTGTTCCGAAAATGAACGAGGTAGGCAGGGTTGTTTTAGGCATAATGACAGTTCTTGATGACAGAAGTGCAGTTGTCGCAGCAACCATAGGAGATAATAAGCTAAAAATACCGGCAGGGTCTAAGATAACGAGAGTTGACGGAGTTGAGGTTTCGAATTTTTACGATGTGATCGCTCAATTGCGAAAAAATGCCGGACAGAAAATAAATGTTGATTATCGTGTAAGTGATGAAGTGGCGGGTTCTGTAGTTTTTGTGCCGGGCGAGAACGGTTTGGAAATAGATGCAGAATCCAGCTTTGCGGTTTTTGTACCATTTGATAATTATAAAAAACTTTATAAGGCGACTGGCCCGATTGATGCTATAGTTATGGGAGTGAGGAAAACGGTTATGTTTATCACACAAAGTTATCTTACTCTTAAGAGTGTGATAAGCGGTCTGGTTAGCCCGAAGCTCTTGATGGGCCCTGTTGGAATACTGACCTTCAGTTATAAAATTGTCGCTCAGCAGCCGTTTATTTATTATGTTTATTTTCTCGGCTTGATTAATGCCTGTATTGCGGTGATGAATCTTCTGCCGCTGCTTCCGTTTGACGGCGGCGTGCTGGTTGTTCTTTTGGTCGAAAAAATCAAAGGTTCGCCCATAAACGAGAAAATTCAGGCGGTAGTTACCAATGCCGGCCTTGTTTTAGTCGGGTTGTTTTTTCTTTATGTAACTTTTAATGATATAGTTCGAGGGTTCTTTCAGTAATAGGCAGGGTCTGAAATGATAATTGATAAAGCAGGATGCGACAAGTCAAAACTAAGTGCGAAGAGAAGCAGGGCATATGAACTTATTGCTGCCGAGAAAAAAAGGGTTGAAAATTTTGCGGGTTTCCATTCAGGGCTTTTCTCAGACCTTTGTAAAACCGACGAAAAGGTATATAAATTATTATCAGATGAATACGAACGTGTACGCGACACTATCCAGTTGATCGCAGCCGAGAATCAGTGTTCGAGATCAGTCCTTGCGGCTTTGGGGTCAATAATTCAGAACAAAACCATCGAAGGTTTTGCGGGCAAAAGATATCACGGAGGCAGCGGTGTAATTGATTCGCTGGAATGTCTTGCTATAGAGCGGGCGAAAAGAGTTTTTAAGGCCGAATACGCTAACGTTCAGCCGCATTCGGGGACACAAGCCAATCAGATAGTAATGACGGCTGTGCTTGGTCGGGGTGATGTTGTTCTGAGTTTGGGTATGGATCAGGGTGGTCATGTTTCTCATGGTGCCGATGTTTCATTTAGCGGTAAATTTTTTAATGTGGAAAATTACTGCGTTGATCCAAAGACATTCTTACTTGATTATGAATCTGTCAGACACAAAGCTATGATGCTCAAGCCGAAACTTATTATTTGCGGCTGCAGTGCTTATTCAAGGGTTATTGATTTTGCGAAATTCAGGCAGATCGCAGATGAATGCGGAGCTTATTTGTTAGCAGATATTTCGCATGTATCCGGATTGATAGCCGCAGGAGTTCATCCGGGCTGTATTGACCATGCCCATTTCACAACGACCAGTACTTACAAACCCGGCGGCCCAAGAGGCGGCTTGATTCTCATGGGCAGGGATTTTGATACTAAATTTGCTTTAGGTGAAAAAGAGATAGAATTGTCAAAGCTCATTGATAAGGCCACGTTCCCGGGAGTGCAGGGGACTCCTTATGCCAATAATATTGCGGCTAAGGCGGTTTTCTTTGGTGAGATGTTAGCTGAGGAATATACAGAGCGTCAGCGCAAAATCATTAAAAACGCACAGCTGCTTGCTTCGGAAATGGCCGATCACGGTTTTGATGTTATTACGGACGGCACCGACAATCATATGGTATTGATAAATGTGGCGAATTATAGAGAAGGTCTCAATGGTTATATCGCCCAGCATGCTCTCGAAGATTGCGGAATAGTTGTGAATATGAATAAGCTCCCATATGATACAAAGCCGGTTTCGGTTACAAGCGGGATACGTCTTGGTACTCCGATAATTACTAAAAACGGTATGGGGGCTGAACAAATTAGCCTGATCTCAGATATTATCAAAGAAGTGCTTGGAAATGTCGAAATTGTTTCAGTTAAAAGCTATAAATTGGATGAACAGGTCAGGACTTCGGTAATCAGGCGAGTACGAAGTCTAAATTCCGGTTTTTTTAATCCTTAATGGTTCTTTAAGTTGTAATTTTACAAGGGAATTTATGATGAAAAAATTTGCTCTTATCGGGGCAGGGGGGTATATAGCACCGCGTCATTTACGTGCTATCAAGGACACGGGTAATGTTCTGGTAGCTGCTCTGGATAAAAGTGATTCAGTTGGGGTACTTGATTCTTATTTTCCTGATGCGGATTTTTTTACTGAATTTGAGCGTTTTGACAGGCACCTCGAAAAACTCAGGCGTAAAGATAAAGCCGTCGATTACGTTTCTATCTGCTCGCCCAACTACCTCCATGACGCACACGTCAGATTTGCTATGCGTATCGGCGCAGATGCAATTTGTGAAAAACCGCTGGTTATAAATCCCTGGAATGTTGAGGGGTTGAGGGAAATATCAAAGGAGGCAAATTGCAAGGTAAATACGATTTTACAGCTGAGACTTCATCCGGCAATTGTGGCTCTTAAGGAAAGGATCGCATCGGTAAAAAGTGATAAAAAACACGATATTGATCTAACGTATATTACAAGTCGCGGTCATTGGTATATGGTGTCATGGAAAGGCGATGTGGCCAAGTCGGGCGGGATCGCAAATAACATAGGGATACATTTTTTTGACATGCTTACTTATATTTTCGGCAAAGTTGAAAAAAATGTCGTCAATGTATATGAGCGTGACAGGGCGGCAGGTTTTCTTGAGCTTGAGAATGCAAGGGTGAGATGGTTTTTGTCGTTGAGAAGAAATGACCTTCCCTTTGAACCCGAACAGGGAGAGCCGATGACATACCGTTCAATAACAGTCGATGGTGAAGATGTCGAATTTTCATCGGGATTTACTGAACTTCATACCGAAAGCTATAGACAGATACTGGCAGGCAAAGGTTTCGGGCTTGATGAAGTTTTGCCGTCTATTCAGACCGTTTACGATATTAGGAATCTTGAACCTGTAGGTTTGAAGGGCGATTATCATCCGTTTTTAAATAACGGTAAATGACACAGGACAGTTAAGGAGATCGTAGTGCCCCAGCAAAATGAACAGCCGGAAAAATATTTTGCCCATGAGTCCAGTTTTATTGATCAGGGTGCCGAGATTGGCGAAGGATCGAAGATATGGCATTTTTCTCATATTAGCAAAGATGCAAAGCTCGGCAAAAATTGCATTCTGGGCCAGAACGTTTTCATCGCCGGTGGTGTTGTTATTGGCAATAATGTAAAAATCCAGAACAACGTTTCTGTTTATACCGGTACGGTGATAGAAGACGATGTGTTTTTAGGGCCATCATGCGTTTTAACAAATGTTACCAATCCTCGTTCGCAGGTAGTTCGGCATAGTCTTTATGAGAAAACGATCTTTCGCAGAGGTACAACCGTTGGAGCAAATGCGACAATTGTTTGCGGCGTCGAACTGGGATATTATAGTTTTATTTCAGCCGGTGCAGTGGTAACTAAAGATGTTTGCGATTATGCGCTTATGGTTGGAGTCCCTGCCAAACAGGCCGGCTGGATGAGCAGGCATGGGATTCGGTTGGAGGCGGGTTCTGATGGTATTATGGTTTGCCCTGAAAGCGGCTATCGCTACAAGGAAGTGGATGCGGGTGTTTTGCGGTGTCTGGATCTGGATGAAAATGCTCCGTTGCCATCTGATATGTCTGTTGGAAAAAAGCCTTATGATTATTACAAGAATAAATAACTGAGCAGGAGTTGTTTTATGCAGGTTCCTTTGCTTGATCTTAAATCGCAATATGCAAAAATTGAGAAAGACGTTTTAGCCGCTGTTTCAGAGGTCTTAAGCTCACAGCGTTGCATTGGCGGGCCTAAGGTTGCGGAATTTGAGAAAAAAATTGCAGCCGTAAGTGACTGCAAATACGCAGTGGGAGTTTCAAGCGGCACAGACGCTCTTTTATTAAGCCTGATGAGCCTTGATGTCGGCTATGGTGACGAGGTTATTACTACGCCGTTTACCTTTTTTGCGACGGCTGGAAGTATTGCCCGGGTCGGGGCCAAGCCCGTTTTTATTGACATCGACCCTTTGACATACAATATAGACGCATCTGAAATTGAATCTGCAATAACTAAAAAAACACGTGCCATAATACCGGTTCATTTGTATGGCCAAGTGGCAGACATGGACAGCATAATGCAGATAGCCCAAAAATACAAATTACCTGTCATAGAGGATGCAGCCCAGTCTATTTCGAGTGCCTATAAAGGCAAAAAGGCCGGAAGCATTGGCAATGCTGGATGTTTTAGCTTTTTCCCCAGTAAGAACCTTGGCGGAATAGGTGACGGCGGGATGGTAGTGACAAACGACAAGGATTTTTATGACCGTCTTGTTATTATGCGAAATCATGGCAGCAACCCGAAATACTATCATGATTTTATTGGCGGGAATTTTCGTCTCGACCCTATTCAAGCTGCGGCATTGATAGTAAAACTTCCATTTTTAGACCAGTGGTCGCAGGCTCGCCGTTGCAATGCCGAATATTATAACAGCAAGTTTGCTTACACTATCGTAAACACGCCATATATCTCGAATGATTGCCAGAGCATTTATAATCAATATGTAATAAGGGTTCCCAAAAGGGATGAGTTGGTAAAATATTTGCGTCAGAACCAGATCGGCTGTGAGGTTTATTATCCGGTTCCGATGCATTTGCAAAAATGTTTTGAAAATCTCGGCTATAAAAAGGGAGATTTTCCTCAGGCGGAAAAGGCCGCTGATGAGGTTCTGGCAATCCCGATCTATCCGGAATTGACTGATGAAATGAAGGATTATGTTGTTGAAAAAATATTGTCATTTTTTAACTGAGTTGGATTAAATATATGTATAAAGATAAAACGATTTGTGTAGTGGTTCCTGCTTATAACGAGGAAAAGCTTATTGCAAGAGTTGTTGATACTATGCCTGCCTTCGTCGATAAGATAGTGATCGTCGATGATAAGAGTACCGATACTACAGTCGATATTGTAAAGGGCTATTGTCAGCAGCAGCCGGAGAGGGTTATCCTGATCGAGCATGAAATTAACCAGGGCGTAGGCGGTGCCATTATAACCGGTTACAAATGGGCTCGTGATAATAAAATGGATGCGACGGTTGTTATGGCCGGCGATGCCCAGATGGATCCTGAAGACCTTCCTGCTCTTGTCGAGCCTGTCGTTAACGGAGAAGTTGACTATTCAAAAGGGAACCGACTTTTTACAGGAAACGCATGGAACATAATTCCAAAGGTGAGGTATCTTGGCAATTCGACGCTTTCGCTGCTGACTAAAATCGCCTCTGGATACTGGCATGTTGCAGATTCGCAAACCGGCTATACCGTGATAAATCTTAAGGCTTTGCAGCTTCTTGATATAGACGGAATTTATAAAAGATACGGCATGCCCAACGATATTCTGGTGAAACTCAATATTTACAATATGCGCGTCCGTGACATTCCGATCAAGCCGGTTTACAATATCGGCGAACAGTCGCATATTAAGATACGAAAGGTCATGCTGACGATATCACACTTGCTGGTCAAGGGTTTTTTGTATCGTATGAAAGAGAAGTACATAATCCGCGATTTTCATCCGCTCATTTTCTTTTATACTCTCGGCTTT
>JADHXY010000071.1 GCA_016782755.1 Phycisphaerae bacterium
ATCAAGACCGAAATCACTAAAATAGCGAAAACCGTCATAAGCAATATCTTCTTTATCAGACACAGCCATGAAAGGCTCCACAGCATCCGCACCCAAATTACTCAGTTCCACCTCAGCTCCAAGAGGTATCAAACCAGGACTAAAATTCCACCTGATACGCTGAAGATAAGCCCCAGCTACCCTTCGGTCAAAAAAACTATCAGAAGCATGCGCCGCCGCCTTCACATAATCTATCAGATCATGCTTGCCAAAGGGCATAGATTCTAAAAGTCTCGTTACGATCGTTGTTACAGCCGAATAACTCGAGTTAATCATCTGAAGTGCTATCAATAAACTTACTGATCGCTTAAAATACCTCTCAGAACTGCGCAAATGATCAAGCTCAAATCTATATAAAGACAATACCTTCTCCTCGAGCTGATTGAGAAGCGTCTGCTTTATCACCATAGATAGATAATTATAAGAATACTTTTCGGCATGCTTATCATCAAAAAGTTGCCTGATACTCCGGCGGGGCCGATCTAATTCGCGATTTAAAAAATAATCGCTCACAGCATCCGAATGATAGTGACTTATTACAAGGTCTCTCTCTGTTGTAGCACGCAGCTCCCTTTCCGCCCGTCTTTCAAGCTTAGCATCCTGAGTCCTGTCCCCGGGCCGGGTATGCCTGTTAAAAAACTTTTCTATACGCTTTCTCAGCCAAAGCTCATGAATAAGGTTAACATGAAAACGATCACCAAAATCTTTTTTAAGCGATGCCTGACACCCCAGATAAGCTACCGCCTTAACAAGACCGGAACCTGAATTAACATGAACTTCCTGGCTTTCGTAACGCTTACCCTCATACTTATCAATCTCTGCCATCGCCCAATCGGGAACGTTATAGATCACAAGACCGTTTATACGTGAAAGCTTATCCTCAACTGCATAAAAATAAACATTATCAGGACTAACCTTACGATAACCATCCAGCAATGCCGGCTCTGAATAAATAACTCCGTCCTTTGCCCTCGAAAGCTTCCTCGTAAAAGTCAATCCGCTGACAGACTTAAATACCTTAGTATCCCTCAATGACCCGTAAACAAACAAATTTGTCCGCTTTATCTTGCCCATATCGAAATAATAGCAACTTACAACAATTCTGCCAACATAAACCGCCGGATTGATACTATGATTTTATAAAAATCACGCAAATATCAAAATCTACATTTGCAACTTTGTTGCAAATATTATATAATAACAAAACTTAAAAAAATATTTTCACGATCCAACCGGAGACGCCAAATGGCCAAAAAAATTACTATAATGTATAAAGAACTAAAAAACCACGCCCCTTTCACCTCGCTCGGTGCACTAACAGGACTAATATTAATGTTCTTCTTCAAAAACATCGAACCACAAACCAGTGAAACTCTATTCTACATCTTCCATCCCGCACACGTCGTCCTCAGCGCACTCGTCACAGCCGCCATGTTTTCTCTGTACATGAAAAAGGCAAAATTCATCACCGTCCTTCTCGTGGGCTATGTCGGTGCCATCGGAATCGCTACTTTGAGCGATTCTATCATACCCTTTTTAGGCGAAAAATTAATTGGATTCCACCCTCACGCACACATTGGCTTCATCGAAAAATGGTATATCGTCAATCCAGCTGCAATATTAGGTGTAATAATTGCCTATTTCCTGCCAAAAACAAAATTCCCACACGCCGCACACGTCCTGCTAAGCACCTGGGCCTCAGCATTCCACATGCTAATAGCATTAAACGGAAACTTCACAACACCAAAAGCTATCATGTGTTTTGCTTTTCTCTTCCTGGCGGTATGGCTGCCCTGCTGTATAAGTGACATCATCTTTCCGCTTCTTTTCGTAAATTCTAACTCCCGAATTGAACATCACCATTAGGAATCAATATGAAAAATTCGATCCAACAGGCAAAAGACATCCTAAAAAAAGCAAATCTTTACTGCACAGCCTCACGACTTGCCATACTCGAAACCCTGCTCAAGGCCAAAAAACCACTCTCAACAAAACAAATCACAAACAAACTCGGCAAAAAACATCCAGACAAAACCACCATTTACCGTACCCTCGAAAGCCTTTGCAAATCTGACGTATTACACAAAGCGTACACTCACCAGCGAAGCTGGCATTTTGAGCCTGCACACAACTGCGGAAAAACAAAGTGCCACCCCCATTTCAAATGCATCAATTGCCAGAACCTCTTTTGCCTTTATAAAGTATCATTTCCAGATATCAAGGGTCTGGACAAAGGATTTATTACACACCGTCAGCAATTAAGACTTGAAGGTTTATGTCCGGAATGTTCTAATAAAATCAATAATAGTTAACCAAACTGTTTCGGGGTACGCAGAATGAAAACTTATCCTCTAAAATTCGAACCTGTCCTCAAAGAACGAATATGGGGAAGCCGCAAACTCGAACAAATTTTTAACAAGAAATTACCCCCTCAAACAAAAATAGGAGAAAGCTGGGAACTCGCCGACCTGCCAAACGGACAATCTATTATTTCAAACGGCCAATTCAAAGGAGAAACCCTCAACTGGATAACAAACACCTACCCCGAACAAATAATTGGCAGCGAAAATTTCTCCGGCCAGTTTCCGCTCCTGATAAAATTCCTCGATGCAAACGATACCCTAAGCATCCAGGTCCACCCCGACCAGCAAGCATGCCAACGCCTCAATGAAGGTCAACCAAAAACCGAATGCTGGTACATCATCTCCGCACAACCTGACGCCGTTATTTATAAGGGCCTAAAACATTCGACAACAAAACAAATGCTCGAATCTGCAATAAAAAACAAAACCGTTGATCAACTCCTCAATAAAATCAGCGTAAAAACCGGACAATGCCATTTCCTCCCCGCCGGAACCCCACATGCAATAGGCAAAGGCCTTTTAATCGCGGAAATCCAAACCCCATCTGACACCACATACCGACTCTTCGACTGGAACCGAACCGACGACTCAGGAAAACCAAGGCAGTTACATATCCGCCAGGCACTGGAGAGCATAAATTTTAACCAGACCCCGGACAACCTCACCTTCACAGAAGTAGGAAGACTCGTAGATTGCCAGTATTTCAAAATACACAAAGGCCACCAACTTAATGGCTGCCAGGCACTTTTATCTAAAGGTAAAATGAAAGTTATTCTCTGTATTAGCGGTCACGGAAAAATATCTGACGAAAAATTAAGAGTGGATTTTTCCGCCGGTGATTGCCTGCTCATCCCCTCCGACTACGAAGGCGTCATGTATTCCGAAGATGACACCCAATTCCTTACGATAACACTTAACTAACCCCCAATACCCTATCAGGCATCATCCGTTTTCTTCTTCACCGCTCCCCGCAACCCTTCCATCTTAAGATACCCCTTCTTCCAAACAACCAGCCCCGAAACCGTAAAAACAATAACATAAACCACAGCCGCATAACGCGTCCTGATCTGACTCATCAAAAGCCCGATCACAGCATAAAGCAAAGCCAGCAAATAGCATATCAGAACCGTTTTCTTCAAAGACATTCCCCGATCTATCATCTGGTCATAAATATGCCCTCTATCTGATACAAACAACGGATGCCGGTTAATAAGCCTTCTAACAAGCGCAACCGCCGTATCAAGTATCGGCAAACCGAACAACACAATAGAAGCCATTAACCACCTCGGATTGTTTTCACCAAACAATATCATGATCGCTGCCGCAACAAACCCAAGAAGCATACTCCCCGCATCTCCCATAAATATCTTTGCCGGATACCGGTTAAAAGGCAAAAATCCGCACACACATCCGATCAAAGCAAAACAGACTATTATACGAACAGGATCGCCGGTGTCACTAAAACTCCACGTCGCAAGATGAACAGCAAGCAAAAGCATACCAACCGTTATTATCGCCGTCACTCCTCCACACAATCCATCGAGACCATCAAGAAGATTCAGTGAATTTGTCGCTCCCAAAACAAACACAAAAACCATAATCACTTCCAGGGCCAATATGATTTGATGCGGCACATAAATATCAAACGGCTTGATAAACATCTCAAGATTCGGCACTATCCCAACCATTACAAGCATCAAAGCAGCAATCAACTGACCAAGCACCTTTTGAAACGGTTTAATTTCCATCAAGTCATCTACCAAACCTATACCGCACGCTATAACTGCTCCCGCAAGAATACCAAACAGCATACTTACGACCCTATACGAACCCTCATGAATCGAATAAACCCCTATACTTATCATTATCCCCGCCGCCAGCCCAGCCATCATTCCAAGACCGCCAAGATAAGCTATAGGTCCTTTGTGTGTCTTCACAAGATCGTCTGGCTTATCAACTATACCAAAGCGAATAGCTATCTTCTTGCAAAGTGACGTCGCTATCAGCGAAACCGTAAAAGACACAAGCAAAACAGGCCAGAACTGCAACACCCAGCTTATCGGCCTTTCGTCTCCTATTAGCTCGCTAAACATCTAAGATCAGCCCCCCATCATCTGAATCCGACAACCACACCTCGCCGTCATAGCGAAGCATCACTAACCTGTCCTTAAAACCGTCAAAAGCGATTTCCGGCCTCTCTCCCGCAACCTCCTGTAACAACCACTTAGGAAAATCAGCTCCAGCCTTGATCGACAACGGAGCACCACCGCCGAACCGCGGATTCACTTCAATAAATTTAATCGCACCATCTTTACTCAATATCAGCTGGATAGTTATAACTCCCGGCCCCGCACCAAGCTCCTTCACCAGCCTCGCACATTCTCCCATTATCCTCTCGTCTTTTATGATCTGACCCTTACTTACCTCACCGCCGCGAACCTCTATCCGCTTGCGAGGAACCACACACCGGACATCCATATCAAAATCAACATAAACATCACAGGTAAATTCCGGACCTTCGATAAACTCCTGACAGATCGGATTTGGAATATGTTTCGAATAAAACAAAAGCTCCCGACGGTTTCGAACCTTTGCCGTACCCCTGCTCGCATAACCATCCCACGGCTTAACAAAATACGGCCACTTGATTTTCTTTTTAGAAAGTACCGTCCCAGCAGACAGCGTAGCCGGAGTATCAAATTCATGCTTAACAAGAAAACGATAGGTTTTTCGCTTATCCTGACATATCCTGACAATCCCCGGCTCCGAAACCAAAACCTTACAGCCGGCCTTCTCGAAAAGCCCCTTCTTCTCCGCAAGCACCATCAGATCGAGATCAACCGTCGGTATAAGCAGCCTCACACCATTTTTTTTCACTATCGAAAGCAGCTGATTTACATATCCCCGATGATTCGTTGGCTTAACAATAAAGCCCTTATCGCACACCCGCAATGCCGGACTAAGACCTGTTGTGTCAGTCCCCAACAACTCGACCTGCATACCAAGCTCTCTCGCCGCACCTTGAAAACTCCTGACAAGAGAAACCCTTCTGCCCACACAAGTAATTAATATTTTCATAAAACCTGACTAAACTTAAATTTCTCAGCTTTTCGTTTATAACTTCAACGATAATAATAAGTAACAAAACTTTCACCGTCAATTCAAATTATCGGCTCAATTAGACGCATACTTAATATAATTGCAACCGTTCACGGACTAAATCTAACTTTTTACCCCCCACCGTTCCCGATATAGTTTATCGGGACGCGGCAATCTCAACCAAACAATCAATCTTCCATCCGAGTCTCTACTACTCGCCTATGGCTCGCTCGAAACGACACATGAACGCATTACCCGACCGTAATTCGTATAATTGATACTATTCGCTGCATTGCTGGAACGGAAAGACACCTGCAAAAAATCAAAATATAAGCGGTAATTTTGCTTGCAATGAACGAGGCTTCCTTGTAAATTATCAGTCTGCTTTCCGGGCCCGTAGCTCAGCGGTTAGAGCAGTGGACTCATAATCCATTGGTCGTAGGTTCGAATCCTACCGGGCCCAATCAAATCTACGGTAATTCATAGATTTTTATTTTGTGGACTGCCCCAGAGCATCAATGAGTACCTGTACTGCCCGCTTGTAAGAAAAATCCTCTTTTGCTTTCTCAAGGTAATTGCCGGCCTGTTTGTAGTCCCTAACGCCTAAAAATTCGTAGCCAAGCAAAAGTTTTAAACCGCCATCCCACGGCCCGCTATCAGCTAATTCTTTAATATCGAATAATCTCAGCGAACAAACAATTCGTACTTCGTATTATTCCCCAAAAAACCCTTATCCAAGAGCGACCTTTAGTGCCTGGTTTACGTTTTTAACAAACACAAATTCCAGCCCCTTCTTTGCCTCGGCGGGAACTTCTGCTATATCCTTTTTGTTTCTCGCAGGCAATAAAACCGTTTTTATGCCCGCCTGCTTTGCCGCCAATATCTTTTCCTTCAACCCCCCTATCGGCAACACAAGCCCGCGAAGCGTTATCTCGCCTGTCATTGCGACATCCGGACGGACAAACTTATCCAGCACCAGAGACACCAACGAGATAAACATCGCCACGCCCGCGCTCGGCCCATCCTTCGGCACCGCGCCAGCCGGGACATGTATATGATAATCATATGTCGCAAACTGCTCCTGATCCATACCCATTTCTTTTGCATTTGCCTTGAGTATAGAAAACGCCGCCTGCGCACTTTCTTTCATAACGTCACCGATCTGACCGGTAAGCTGCAATTTGCCCTTACCCGGCATCCGCGCAGACTCTATAAAAAGTATCTCCCCGCCAACAGGGGTATAAGCCAAACCTGTAGCCACACCAGCAATACCCGCCCTCAGCGCAAGCTCCGATTCAAACTTAGCCGCACCAAGAATCTTATAAAGATTGCGTTTTCCTATCGTCGCGCTTCTCTTCTGATCCTTTGCGACATCTGTAGCAACCGCCCTGCACAAAGAAGCTATCAGCCGTTCAAGATTCCTTACACCGGCCTCACGCGTATATTTTGTAATGATCTCGCTTACGGCCTCATCCTTGATCGTAAGCTGTTTTTTTGTAAGCCCATGTTCTTTTATCTGACGGGGAACTAAATATTTTTTTGCGATATTAAGTTTTTCAAGCTCCGTATAGCCGGGCAGTTCTATAACTTCCATCCTGTCCCTGAGTGCCGGAGGGACCGGTTCCATATAATTAGCCGTGCCGATAAACATTACATGCGAGAGATTAAACGGCTGATCGAGATAATGATCCGTAAAACTAAAATTCTGCTCAGGATCCAAAACCTCAAGCAGCGCACTGGCAGGGTCTCCCCTGAAATCCGCCCCTATCTTATCAAGCTCATCGAGCATGAAAACAGGATTCTTCGCCCCGCATTTTCGCAATTCCTGCAGCACCCTTCCGGGCAATGCCCCGATATAAGTCCTTCTATGACCGCGTATATCCGCCTCGTCTCGAATCCCACCGAGTGAAATACGGATAAACTTCCGCCTCATCGCCCTCGCTATCGATTTGCCCAGAGATGTCTTTCCAACCCCCGGAGGGCCTACAAAACACAAAATCGGGCTTTTGCCTGAAGGGTTGAGCTTTCTTACCGCAAGAAATTCGAGTACCCTCTTTTTTATCTTTTCGAGGCCGTAATGATCTTTATTAAGTATCCGCTCTGCCTTTCTGATATCAAGCTGATCCTTGGTCTCTATCGCCCATGGGAGCTGACATATCCAGTCAAGGTATGTCCTTATCACACTGTAATCAGGAGACATCAGCGGTGTCTTTGATAGCCGATCAAGCTCCCTGAATGCCTCGGTTTCTACCACTTTAGGCATCTTCGCTTTTTTTATCCTCTCAGTAAGCTCGGCGATCTCTTCGCTCTTTTTGTCACCTTTGCCAAGTTCGGTTTGTATAGCCTTCAGCTGTTCCTGCAAAAAATATTCACGTTGATTCTTTTCTATAGACTCGCGAACCTTACCCTGTATCTTACTGCTCATCTCAAGCACTTCAAGCTGATTGGCAAGAACAACTGATATCCTCTCAAGCCTCTGGTATGAATCAAGCTCTTCAAGAAGTTTTTGCTTTTCATGTATCTCGATATTCAGATTAGCAGCAAGAAAATCTGCAAGAGACGAAGGATCGTCAATATTCTCAATAAGAACAGCCGCTTCTTCCGGCACATTAGGACTAAGAGACACCACACGTTGTGCATTCTGGCGAACATTAAAAATCAGGGCTTTTACCTTTTTTGTAACCCTTACCTTTGAATCAAGAAGCTTAATATACGCTTTAAGATAAGGTTCGGTTGATGCAGGCTTTACTATCTTAAACCTTTTTACACCATGAACTATCACATGCATCGCACCCTGCGGAAGTCTTATAACTTTCAATATCGAAGCGGCTGTACCTACAGAATATAAATCACCAAACTCAGGATTTTCTGTATCAGATTTTTTTTGAGTTACAAGCCCGATTATTGACTCGTTAGGAGTAACTTCTTTGAATAAAACCTTGCTTTTGTCCCTGCCGATTGCCAAAGGCATTACGGTACCCGGATAAACAACCGCATTTCTTATGGGCAAGATATCCAGTGCCTTGAGTTCGTTAAAAGATTTAGTTTTACTTTTACGCTCTCTCTTGCTGCAGTCTCTATTCAAGAAATCCTCTATTATTTCGGAATCTTCCTGCAAAACTTCAACAACATATGTATTATCCGGCGACAATAAATTAATTATACTTCGTCCCATAGTTTCCATTCTAATAGTTAATATAAAAAATCAAGCCAGAATACTAAACAAAATATCAATATAGTTCAATTAAGAAATAATTAAAACATAAACCCTCAATGGTACCTGACTACTTTTTCATTATACAAAAAAGGCCTCCCAAGACGGATGGAAGGCCAAAAAACACAACTTTAATACCACTTCTACTTTATCTTTGAATGATAAGACTGCAAAGAACTAACCGCCTCTGTACTTTTCAGAAAGGCCGCAATCCCCTTAGCCGCCGCCACTGCCGCTGCTGCAGTAGTTATATAAGGAAGTTGATACTCTATCGCTGTCTTACGTATATAAGAGTCGTCATGCTTACTTTGCTTGCCAGCCGGCGTATTAATGATAAGCTGAACGTCGCCATTCTTAACAGCATCGACAATATTCGGCCTGCCCTCATGCATCTTCAAAACTCTTTTGGCTTTAATCCCTTGTTTATTCAAAAAATCACAAGTTCCAGCCGTCGCAAGAATCCCAAATCCAAGTTCGCTCAAAGCCTTCGCCGCTTCAACAGCAAGTTCTTTAGTTTCATCAGAAAGTGTCATCAGCACTGTTCCACTCGTAGGAAGCGGCTGTTTTGTAGCTTCCTGAGCCTTAAAATATGCCATCCCAAAAGAATCCGCAAGCCCAAGAACCTCACCGGTTGACCGCATCTCCGGACCAAGCACAGGGTCAACCTCATGGAACATATTGAACGGAAATACAGATTCTTTTACACCAAAGTGAGGTATCTTTTTCTGCTTAAGATCCATATCCGACAATTTTTTCCCAAGCATAACTTGTGTTGCAATCCTTGCCATCGATATGTTGGCAACCTTTGAGACAATAGGAACGGTTCTCGATGCTCGTGGATTTGCCTCAAGCACATAAACCCTGTCATCCGATATCGCATACTGAATATTCATAAGGCCTACTACACTTAATTCTTTCGCGATTTTCCTGGTGTAATCACAAATTGTATCAATATGCTTTTGCGGTATCGTTACCGGAGGTATCACACAAGCTGAATCACCGGAATGTATCCCCGCAAGTTCAATATGCTCCATCACCGCAGGAACAAATGCATCTGTCCCGTCAGAGATAGCGTCCGCTTCTGCCTCGATAGCATTACTCAAAAACCTGTCGATCAATATCGGTCGCTTCGGGTCAATTTCAACTGCCGCAGCAACATATTCGCGAAGCATCTGCTCATCGTGAACAACTTCCATACCACGTCCACCAAGAACATATGACGGCCTGACCATTACCGGGTAACCAATACTATTTGCTGCTTCAAGGGCCTGCTCAAGGTTACTTGCCATACCTGACTCCGGCATAGGAATTTCAAGCTTATCCATCATTGCCCTGAAAAGATCACGGTCTTCTGCCAGATCAATCTTATCGGGCGAAGTGCCAATAATTTTCACACCAGCCTTTTCAAGTTGCGACGCTATATTAAGAGGAGTCTGACCGCCAAACTGAACAATAACACCTTCAGGTTTTTCCTTTTCATAAATGCTCAAAACATCTTCAACAGTCAACGGCTCAAAATAGAGTCTGTCACTGGTATCGTAATCGGTCGATACGGTTTCAGGGTTGCAGTTTACCATGATGGATTCATATCCAAGATCACGAATCGTAAACGCCGCATGAACACAACAGTAATCAAATTCGATACCCTGACCTATCCTGTTAGGCCCGCCCCCTAATACCATGATCTTTTTATTAGTCGTAGTTTCCACTTTATCAGGAGCATTGTACGTCGAATAATAATAAGCCGCATCTTCAACACCGCTAACAGGAACCGGCTCCCAACATTCGCCCATACCCAGTTTCAAACGCTGATC
>JADHXY010000072.1 GCA_016782755.1 Phycisphaerae bacterium
CATCCTCTGATATGATCAAAAGCGGCTTGCCCACCTGTGCCACCTTCTCAAGCAAAGGAACCATTTCGCGAAGATTTGATATCTTCTTTTCATGCAGCAAAATATAGCAGTCCTCAAGAACCGCCTCAAGCGAACTTGCATCCGTCATAAAGTAAGGAGATATATAACCCTTATCGAACTGCATACCTTCTACCACACTCAGTTCATTGGTCATCCCCTTGCCCTCTTCGATCTCGATAACGCCGTTTTTGCCAACCTTATCGAATGCATCAGCAATTATCTCGCCGACCTCAGCATTATTATTAGCGCTTATAGCCGCAACCTTAGCAATATCCTCATGCCCCTTAACCGGAACACTTTCCGACTCAATAAATTCCGTCGTCGCCTTCACTGCCTTAGCAATGCCTCTCTGAACGGACATCGGATTCACACCCGCCGCAACATACTTAAGCCCCTCCTTATAAATACATTCTGCTAAAACTGTAGATGTCGTCGTTCCGTCACCAACTATGTCGCTTGTCCTACTTGCCACCTGATTGAGCATCTTAGCGCCCATATTCTCAAACGGCTCAGGAAGCTCGATCTCCTTACTCACCGACACCCCGTCTTTTGTCATCTTAGGAGAGCCATAGCTCCTTTGAAGAAGAACATTCTTACCCGTCGGCCCCAATGTAATTTTTACAGCTTCTGCGAGCTTGCTAAGACCTTTCTTGAATTCAGTTCTTGCAAGATCATTAAACATCATTTGCTTTGCCATCTTGATCACCTCGTAATTTATAAACAGCTTCCGCTGCAGATTTAATCTTCAATTATCGCTAAAACGTCTTTCTCTTTGAGGATAACATACTTATCACCCTTAACTTCCACTTCATTACCCATGTACTTAGAGTAATAAACCTTATCGCCTTTTTTCAATTCCAGCGGAACAACTTTTCCATTATCAAGAGTTCTTCCCGGCCCAACACTTATCACCTTACCTATCTGTGGCTTCTCTTTGGCTGAATCCGGCAAAAGGATACCGCCCGCCGTCTTTTCCTTTGCTTCCAGCTGCTTGATAACTATCCCGTCATTCAATGGCCTCAGTTTCATTTCTTGCTCCTTTTATATCCTCTTTGTTTATTCTTAATTTTATAATTATTTACATAGTGACTTTTTAACTGCCGGCATTACATCATTCCGGGCATACCCATGCCGCCGCCCATTCCTCCCATGCCTCCGCCCATGCCGCCCATTCCACCGGGCATACCGCCAGCCATTTCACCCTTTTCCGTAGGCTTATCGCTTATTATACAGTCGGTGGTCAATAATAGCCCTGCGATACTCACAGCATTTTGAATCGCTATACGAGTAACTTTCACCGGATCGATTATCCCCGTCTCAAAAAGATCCTCAAATTTATCAGTATTCGCATTATAACCAAAAGCTCCCTCGCCCTCAGCAACCTTATTAACGATAATGTCAGCTATCTGCCCCGCATTATCTGCAATAGTATAACAAGGCATACTCAAAGCCTTAGCCACTATCTTCGCACCCGTTGCCTCGTCATCTTTTAATTTAAGCTTCTCCACAGTCTCGATACAGCGAATCAAAGCAACGCCGCCGCCCGGAACGATTCCTTCCTCGATAGCAGCTCGTGTCGCATGAAGTGCATCCTCGACTCTTGCCTTAATCTCCTTCATCTCCGCTTCGCTTGCGGCCCCAACATTAATCTGGGCAACTCCGCCAGTCAATTTTGCCAGCCGCTCCTGGAGTTTTTCCTTATCGTAATCACTCGTCGAAACTTCAATTTCTTTCTGTATCTGCCTGATCCTTCCGGCGATAGCATCGCTGCTGCCCGCACCTTCGACGATTGTTGTTGTATCGTTATCGATTGTTACTTTTTTCGCCTGTCCAAGCTGCGAAATGCTCAAACTGTCAAGTTCGATACCAAGGTCCTTAAAAACTGCCTCTGCACCCGTAAGTGTTGCAATATCGCCCAGCATTGCTTTACGTTTATCACCATAACCCGGTGCCTTCACTGCCGCAACTTGAAGCACACCTTTGAGTTTATTAACCACCAGCGTCGCAAGAACTTCGCTCTCAATATCTTCGGCAATAATCAATAACGGCCTTTTGCTCTTTGCAACCGCCTCAAGAATCGGGATAAGCTTATTAATTACGCCAATCTTCTCCTCGTAAACCAGTATATAAGGTTTTTCAAGTTCACAAGCCATGTTATCCTGATCGGTAACAAAATGCGGTGAAAGATAACCCCGATCAAACTGCATACCCTCTACAAAATCGACCGTAGTATCAAGCCCTTTACCTTCTTCAACCGTAATAACACCATCTTTGCCAACCCGCTGAAAGGCCTCTGCCATTATCTTGCCGATCTCATAATCGTTGTTGGCTGAGATCGCTGCGATATTCACAATATCATCTTTCTTAGTGATATCTATCGGCTTTGCGATCGATACCAACTGCGTTGCAACTGCCTTACAAGCCTTCTGCATCCCGCGATTAAGAGCCATCGCATCAGCGCCAGCCGCCAAATTGCGATAAGCCTCCTTGAACATAGCTTCCGTCAATACCGTCGCTGTCGTAGTCCCGTCGCCAGCCACCTTTGATGTCTTGCTCGCCGCCTCACGAACCAGCTTGGCTCCGAGATTCTCCTCCTTATTGACCAAATCGATCTCTTCTGCAACCGTAACTCCATCCTTAGTTACTGTCGGTCCGCCCCAGCCTTTATCGATCACGACATTTCTGCCCCGAGGTCCAAGAGTTGACTTCACTGCCGATGAAAGCTTTTCAACTCCCGCCAAAAGAGCAGACCGTGCATCGGTTTCGAATGCCAGATTTTTTGCTGCCATAACGCTTCTTCTCCTAATTAGTTATATCAAAATCGCTTTTACTCAACACAAAAGAATGCACGAAAAATACCCCGCGCATTACTCCCACAACATCTAAGCAAATCTTGTACCAGCCGCCCACAAATACAAAACCAGCCCTGGCTCTTTGAATGTAAATATATTTAAGAAAACCACTTATATAAAATAATCGCCCAAGCTTTGTTTTTTCGACCTGCCGCCAATTACAAGTTAAAACACTTTTTGGCACATAGAAAGCCCCATCTATTGCCAACTTGACAGACTTATTTAATATTTTACATTTTATTAAATCGTATCTCTCTTTCCTATTTTAACATCGCCAGCCAGCCTGAATAAATGGCTTGCGCCATCTTAAAGAACAATAAAATATCAGGCTTGGGTTATTTGCTTACCCTAAAAAAAGAATAACTACCATTGAACATTCCCGCCTGATTGAGCATAATACGAATGGGGCTTGCGTGCATAAAAACATAAAAGCCCGTTGTGAAATTGAAAAATTATCAGTTAAGGGTGATAATTGTGATATTGCTTTCGATTCGCAAGTTCATTTCTGTAAAAATCCTCAAAAGTCTTACTATTTATTTCGCGAAAGGTTTCCCATTATGAAGATGCCATTGGAAATAACGATCAAAGGTTTTGCAAAAAACGATGAAATTGATTCCCTCATACGCCGTAAAGTCAAAAATCTCGAAAAAATATGCGATTACATGATCAGCTGTAGAGTGCATGTCGAGTTATGTCAGAAAAACCAAAGGTCTGCCAATCGCTTCATTGTCCAGATAGATATGAGAATCCCCCACAACCACGAAATAGTAATAAAAAGAAAAACCGATTTCAAAGATACCACAGAATACCTTACCAAAATGATCAGAGAAGCCTTTGATGCAGCCGCGGTAAAGCTCAAAAATTTCGTAGAAAAACAAAACCAACACAACAGAAGATATACGATCGCCCCAGACGTCGCATTTATTGAAAGAATATTTCCGCAAGAAGGCTACGGCTTCCTTAAAACTGCCACTGATATGAGGGAAATTTACTTCCACAAAAACAGCATTGTTCACAGCAGCTTTGATGACCTTAAAATAGGAACTGCCGTCAGGTTCAGCGAATCCCTCGGCGAAAAAGGACCCCAGGCTTCTACCGTCGAAGTTCTAAGTTCGCATACGCTAAAAAAAACATTAACTAACTCGCAGTCAGTATAATTTGATAACATAAAATTAAGGGTACTTCTAAAATAGCTTTTGGACGGCATGTAGAAGGTTTTTGCTCGCCGGCAACAAAACTTTCTTGTCCGCCAGAATGAATTAATGCAAGTGCCCTTAATTTGTCTTATAACCGCCATACGTGAAAATACTATACCACAAACAGACTCTACCCCGATTGATTTACCTTTAATTTTAAGTCAATATACCATTGTCGCTTCAAATCGATTGTTCTTTTAATTAAGGGATTCCCTTTAAATGCGAAGAGCCGAAAAAGTAGCAATTCTCGCCGGCGGTGTTGGTTCTCGTCTGAGCGAAGAAACGAAACTAAAACCAAAACCAATGGTCGAAATCGGCTCCCAGCCCATCCTCTACCATATTATGAAACATTACGGTTTCTACGGCTTCAAGGATTTTGTCATAGCTCTCGGCTACAAGGGCGAGATGATTAAAAATTACATGATAAATTATTTTCGTCTCAAAAACGATCTAACCGTCGATCTGCACAATGGAGACGTAAAAGTTCACAAAAATGCAGACAACTCGGATTGGAAAGTTCAACTGATAGATACCGGGCTTGATACGCTTACGGGGGGGCGTATCAAGCGGTTGGCGCCATACTTGGGCAACACAACTTTCATGTTGACCTGGGGTGACGGCGTCTCAGACGTTAATCTCGACGATTTGTTGAGATTTCACAGGTCTCACGGCAAATTGGCTACGCTAACTGCCGTGAGACCTACCGCGCGTTTCGGACACCTTGAACTCGATGGCAGCAAGATAATCGAGTTTTCCGAAAAACCCCAGACCTCAGAGGGCTGGATCAACGGCGCATTTTTCGTACTCGAACCCGGTGCATTCGATTATATCGACGGCGACGCGACGCAATGGGAAAAAGAACCACTCGAAAGGCTCGCAAAAGATTCTCAGCTTATGGCATACAAACACAACGGATTCTGGCAATGCATGGACACACTCAGGGACAAAAAAATGCTCGAGACATTATGGCAAAACCCAAAACCTCCATGGAAAATATGGGAGGACAATCAAGCCAAAAAATCCGCAAATAATTTCCAACATAAAACTAACACAAACCAATATCAGCAAGTAGGGGGATTTATAAAAACATGAAGATACTTCTTACAGGTTCACAAGGCTATATCGGAATGGTACTGAGCACTATGTTGTTAGAGCAGGGTTTCGAGGTTACAGGACTCGACAGCGACCTTTACAAAAGTTGCACTTTCGGCAGCAATATCCCAAATGTCCCATTCATTAATAAAGATATCAGGGATGTTGTGAAAAACGATTGTGTCGGCTACGATGCCATACTCCATCTTGCCGGATTATCAAATGACCCGCTCGGAAACCTCGACCGCAAGCTCACTTTTGATATCAACTACAAAGCATCGGTAAATCTCGCAAAATCAGCCAAAGCCGCCGGTGTCCGAAGATTCATTTTCTCGTCGTCATGCAGCAACTATGGTGCCGGTGGAACAAAAATGATAAATGAAAAAGCGAAACTCAACCCAGTCACACCATACGGCATTTCAAAGGTAATGGTCGAAAAAGCCGTCTATAGTCTTGCCGACGAAAACTTCACCCCCGTTTTCCTGCGAAACGCCACCGCGTACGGATTTTCTCCAAGGATAAGGTTCGACCTCGTCCTCAACAATCTCGTCGCATGGGCATTCACCACCGGCATGGTTTACTTAAAAAGCGATGGCTCTTCATGGCGACCTATTGTTCACGTCGAAGACATCTCAAGAGCATTCATAGCCGTACTAAAAGCCGAAAAAAGCATCGTTCACAACCAGGTCTTCAACGTCGGAACTAACAGCGACAACTACCAGATCAAACAGATTGCCCAGATCGTCAAAGAAACCGTTCCCGGCTGCAGCCTGAAGTTCGCTCCGGGCGCATCTGCCGATAAAAGATGCTATCGTGTCGACTGCTCAAAGCTGCCCAATACCATCCCTTCATTCAAACCGAAGTGGAATGCCAAAAAAGGAGCGGCCCAGCTGTATCAATCATACAAAAAAATCGGCTTAAAATTAGAAGATTTTGAAGGACCCAAATATCAAAGGATCGGACACATCAAATTCCTGTTAAAAAAGCAATTGATCAATAATTCCCTCAGATGGATAGCAGCAGAAAAACTCAGCTATGTTTGATTTCCGAAATTTTTCAGCCAGCTGATCTAATGGCTGTATGTATATCTATATGAAATACGAAAATGAAAATACAATCTGTTGAGGAAAAAACGATGAATTTTGCCGATTTTGAATGCAGATCATGCCGCAAAAAACAAGTACAGACATTTCTCGATTTAGGACATTCACCTATTGCTGACAGGATACTCACCGAAAAACAGCTCTCAGCGCCCGAACCCAGATTCCCACTCCAGGTCGGCTTCTGCCAAAACTGCTCACTCGTACAAATACTCCAGACAGTTCCGCCCGAAGTGCTCTTCTGTAACGACTACCCTTATTATTCATCTGTTTCGCAACATTTGCTCGAACATTCAAAAGAAAACGTCATGGATTTGATAAAAAAAAGAGACCTCAATTCCAAAAGTTTCATCGTCGAACTTGCCAGCAATGACGGCTATCTGCTCAAAAACTACGTAGAAAACTCCATTCCGTGCCTCGGCATAGACCCCGCACAAGGCCCAGCCGACACCGCACAAAAATCTGGCGTAAATACTCTATGCACTTTTTTCACAAACCAGCTTGCCGAAAAACTAAAAGCCGAACAAAAAACCGCGGATGTCATCCATGCCAACAACGTCCTCGCACATGTTGCTGATACTAACGGCTTTGTCGAAGGGATCAAAACTTTACTCAAGCCGACAGGCGTTGTAGTTATCGAAGTCCCTTATCTAAAAGACCTTATAGAAAACGGTGAATTCGATACGATCTACCATCAGCACCTCTGTTATTTCTCAGTCTCAGCCGTTGATTTCCTATTCAGATCGCATCAGCTTTTCCTCAATGACGTAAAGCATCTCGAAATTCACGGCGGGTCTTTGAGGCTATACATCGAACCGACAGAAAACGTCCAGGATTCTGTAAAAAACCTCATAAAGCTCGAAAAATCGCTTAAAATGGATAAATTTGAATATTACAAAGACTTTGCAAAACACGTCTTAAAAGTCAAAAACTCACTTTATAACATGCTCAGAGAATTAAAATCGCAAGGCAAGAAAATCGCCGCCTACGGGGCTGCCGCAAAGGGCTGTACTCTGCTTAACTATGTCGGCATAGACAAACAGCTGGTAGAATTTGTGGTTGATCTCAATCCGCACAAGCAGGGCAAATACATGACAGGGATGCATCAGCCGATATATTCGCCCGAAAAACTGCTTGAGGAGATGCCGGATTATGTTTTGCTGCTGCCGTGGAATTTCAAGAAGGAGATACTCGCTCAGCAGTCAAATTATCGCCGGCAGGGCGGCAAGTTCATAATACCGATACCGGAGCCGATGATCGTATAAAACCTTTTGATACGGTTTGTGCTCTGGAATTAAAAATAAGCTAAGTTCATATTTTAACGGGGTTTGCGATGAAAGTTTCTCAGAGCGAAAATAGAAAAGTTCTCTTTAATATCGATGAATTTGAAAAATCTAAAAGCGTGAAATTGCGATATCGGAATTGCCCATCGTGCGGCGGGGGAGATATTTCGATTTTCTATTGGCTTGAGAGCGTTCCGGCCCATAGCGTGCTGCTGATGCCGACGTATCGAATTGCCGTAAACTACCCTCGGGGCGATATTTACCTCGGTTTTTGCAGCGGCTGCGGCTTTGTTTCTAATTATGGTTATGAGCCGGAATTGCTTGAATATTCGCATAATTGCGAAGAGAGCCAGGGGTTTTCTCTGACGTTCACAAAATTCCATAAGTCTTTAGCTAATAAGCTCTTAGACAAGTATGATTTGCATAATAAGGACATTGTTGAGATCGGCTGTGGCAAGGGTGAGTTTTTGCGGCTTTTGTGTGAGCTTGGAGACAACAGGGGGGTGGGTTTTGATCCGGCGTATGTTAGCGGCTGGGACGAGGGGGGCGAAGATGAGAGGTTGAGGTTTGTTGAGGATTTTTATTGCGAAAAATACGCTGATGTGAGCTGTGATTTTGTCTGCTGCAAGATGACGCTGGAGCATATTCACGATGTGCATATTTTTTTAAGTACTGTGAGGACAATAACTTATAATAGGCCGGAGGTTGTATTGTTTTTTCAGGTACCGGACTTTGGGCATGTGTCGCAGGTGGGTGCTTTCTGGGATATTTATTATGAGCATTGTTCGTATTTTACAGAGGATTCGCTGCGAAGATTGTTTGAGATAAGCGGCTTTGAGGTTCTGGATTTGTGGCGAGGTTATGAGGGTCAGTATTTGATGATCGAGGCGAAAAGGGCGGAAAAGGCAAGGGATTTACCAAAAGTGGACGGGAAAAATTTGGAATCTTTTGGAATTTTTACGAATAATTTGGAAAAAACGGTGCAAAATTTCAAAAAAAGCAAGGAAAAATGGAGAAATTTCGCAGCAAAATCGGTAGAAAAAGACAGGCAAATTGTGGTGTGGGGAGCGGGTTCGAAAGCGGTTTCATTTCTTAATACTCTTCGGCTGAGAGAGGAGATTGAGTATGCAGTTGACATAAATCATCACATGTGGGGAACGTTCATGGCGGGTACGGGCCAGGAGATAGTCGGCCCGGAATTTTTGAGAAAATATCAGCCGGATATTATAATAATAATGAACCCGATATATCAAAATGAGGTAAAAAACACACTCAATAAAATGAGCATCCACCCGGAAATTGTCACGTTGTGATAATTGATTCCCGATGAATCGGGATGTCGCTTCGCTCCATTTTGACAGGATGAAGAAGTCAGATTTCAGAAGTTAGAAGCGAGAGACAAAAAAGATTTTAGAAACCGCGTGGGCGAGCCCCTAAGGGTCGGAGCTTTCAGCAAGTTACCCACCTCACCCTACTAAACGAAACTATCATTGCTAATTTTGGAATAACTCATTTAGTTGAAATTTTTATTTATTAACCTTTTGATAAATTTCTGAAAATACCAACAAATTTCATCATCGTCTTCTATCACCGTATAGAGATCCCCATCCAAAAATACTCGTCGATCTCTATGGCAACTTTCAGGACACCACAATATAAATGAATTCGCATCACCGTATTGCACTCTATTTCCTGAAGCAGGCACTGGATTATAAATATATCTTTTTCCACAGCTGGGACAAGTAAGCGTTTTTTCATCAAAATTTAGATTTGAAAGAAAATTAGAATCAAATACGATATCTCCTTTAAGGTCATAAGTTGCTCGCCGTATTGTTGTCATATTCATCACGCATCTTAATTCTTTAATTAGAGGGTCAACTCTTAAAACCCAAAATGCGGCACCCCAGAACGAAAGAAATACTAAAGGTATAGCCGCAAACTTAATTTTGGAACTTACTTTAGCAAAGCGATCAACTAATTCTTTAGATACTGTTTGTTCCACAGCTTCTTTTCTTAAGCTCTTTCTCACAAAAACAGCTGCAATTACCAAAAGAACCCAAAAAAAGGAGAAAATCAAAACCGCCAAAAAAGCGTAAAAAGCAAGATCAGAATCGAGTCTGTAAGGCAATAACAACAAGCACAACAAAATGGCATTAATAATTGAAATGAAATGACAGCCGGCCAAAATGAAAGATAATTTATTTACACGTCCTAAGGCCAGAAAACTGCAATCGCAACTATAAGCCAGATAAGACAGCCGGCAACGAATTTACTCAAAATACCAATCAGCTCTCCAAATCCAGCCCCGAATCCACTACGAAGCGAATGAACCGGATGACGACCCCCTAAAAATTCAACTGACCATGTCAATATCCCAGCCCCAATACATGCCCCCATTATCGTGCCAAGAAATGGGATTGGTATCAAAAACGTACCGACTATCGCCCCGCCAACTGCTCCCACGATTGCCGATATCGAACCCAGAAGAGAAGCCCCGGTCTTTTTAGCACCTGCAAAACTGCCAAAAAACTCCGCAACCTCACCAAGAACAGCTATAACCGCAATCAAGATAAGCGTATATATCGAGATGACACCATCATCCCACCGCCACCACGCAAATACAGCCGTTCCAATTACGATAAGCCAATTACCCGGCAAAGCAAAAAACACCAATCCAAGCCAAACCGAATTAAGAAATATAAGTAGCACCGAAAAAAAATAAACCATAGAAATGACCTGACTAAAAAGTTATATCATGTTACGAATGGCATCTCTGAGAATAGGAATTTCCTTACTTATTATATTCCAGACCA
>JADHXY010000073.1 GCA_016782755.1 Phycisphaerae bacterium
GAGATTTGTGGCATCTTATGAATCGAATTATTCGTAAAATCCTGTCGCATACGATTGGTGTGTGTATCAATATAATGCGTAATGTTGAGCCATTAAAGCTCAGGTTACTGGTAAATTAAAACTCGCACAACGCGTTAAAATTAAGTCTTGTATACCAGAAGGTTCAGTTACATCTGGAAGAAATGCATCACCGTTTATTAGTCTATAAGCAGTGACTCCGAGAGCGTAAATATCTGAAGATTTTGACGTTTTGCTTGTTCTTAAGACTTCGGGCGCCACATGCGTAAGGTACCCATAAGGAGACGCTGTTCCCCCTCTGGGTACTCTTGTTGCAAGTCCAAAATCTGAAAGTTTTGCCTTATTTCTCTGATCTAAAAGGATATTTGCAGGTTTTATGTCACGGTGAATATAATTCTTTTGATGTGCATATTCCAAAGCCCAGCAAGTATCTTCAAGTATTGCAAAAGCCTTTGTTAAAGGAATCGGTCTTCCGTTAAAAATATCTTCTACAGATCCTCGTTGCAAATACTCCATAGCCACATATAATGTGCCATCTTGCAGTTTTCCTGCGTCATGAACACGCACAATATTTTCATGTTGTAACTTCATTAATATCCTAGGTTCATTATACAAATTGGTTGGATCTAAGATTCTTGATTTAGGTATATACTTTACCGCTCGTTTAACTGCGAGAGCACGGTCGAAAACCAACCAAACTTCACCAAAGTTACCGGCGCCCAATCGCTCTAATCGTTCGTAATCAGCCATTTATTTTTTCCCCGGAAGTTCTGAGATTGCGGCAAGAGTAGCTTCTTGATATTGAGGTGAATTCAAATTCGCTAAAGCACGATTCTTTTTCAAAACTCGATCTAAATAACGTGCTGAATCGTTAAATCCTAAAATGTCGCGTTTTAATTGAGATTTTATTCTTGTATTGCAGTTTATCGATTTCGCAAAATATATATATTCTTGTAATACGGCTTCGATTTGGTAGCGTTCGGATGATTTTTTCTTTGCCATTGATTCGATTGCTTTAATGCAAGCCGCTTCGATGTCGTATTTTTGTAGAATTTCAGCAATTTGCTTTCTAATCCATGCTAAACATGCGGGCCAGCTATGATTCTCAGGAAGACTTATCCTGTCCGTCGATAATATCTCTGGCTCAGATTGGGTGCCGTCCAAAATTACATATGCAAAACCATCGACAAATGATCTAATACCTATTACCATTATCGTACTCCTTTTGCTGCAATTAATTGCGTGATTTTGTAAAAGATGTTTACTCTGTTTTAGTCAGAACGGGGAAAAATAAAGGTGTCCGGAATCTTTTCCTTCCCTGGAAAATTAAAGGTGTTCGTAATCTTTTTCTCCCTAAATTCCACCGTTTTATTTTCTCCTGTTTCTCTCCTTATTTAAAATCAGCTATCCGTCATGATTCCACAATTCAAAATTCAAAATTAAGAATTAAAAATTAAATTCATGCCTTCTGGAATGGAAAAATAAAAGCTCACCGCGGCAATATTCTTGGGTGCTTGAGTTCATGTGTCCTTGAGTCCTTATATTTTCCCTTTCCTTCTTCAATGTTGCCCCCAAATTATACCCTCCATTTCCCCCCGAAAACAATAGAAAATAAAAAAAACCGAATTTGACCCTAAATATAAGACACCTAAAGTCCTTATTCCCTGCCTACTGCCTTCTGCCTTCTGTCTCATAAAACAAGCCATCTGGAAGAAATCCGCAATTCATAATTTATAATTAAAAATTCAAAATTTTGTTTGATAGTTATCAAACAATTAGTATAATTGTAAATATAAAGTTGATAATATAGATTGATTGAGTGAAGGACGCTTGGGTTACCTTACACAAATAGGTTACCTTTCGAATCGACAACAGCCGTAGGCGCTTTTGTCGATTCCAGCCCCCGGGCCTGTGAGGCCCTATAATACGCAAAATTGAATAACATCATAAAGGACTTTAAAAGAAGGAAATTCCCCCACCCTTGGAATTTAGAGTTTGGAAATTGGTATTTAACCCGAAGGAGTTTATTATGGCAACACCCGCCCAAATCAAAGCAAACCGCAAAAACGCACAAAAATCCACCGGTCCCAGAACCCCCCTCGGCAAGGCCGTCGCTTCACAAAATTCCACCACCCACGGCCTGCGTTCAAACCGAATCCTCATCACCTCCGACGACCCCGCCGAGTTCGCCGCCCACCGCACCGCCCTGCTGGCCGAACTTGCCCCCGTCGGCCCCATGGAAGCCTTTCTCGCCAATCGCATCGTAATCCTCACGTGGCACTTAACGCGTGCGGTGCGCCTCCAGTCCGAATCAATCAATACACTCGCCGGCGAAGAAACGAATGCCCCGCACCAGCCGCCGCTTGAGCGATTACCGGATTGGATGTTTTGGGATGATAATTTCATCCGCAAAATTGGATTATCGCAGAAAAAATATGAGGCAATGACCGATGAGAATGTGTTGGAAAAGTACATAAGAGATTGGATCACCGACCACCCGAAAGAATTAGACGAATTTTACGAAGAGCACGAAGAATACAGCACCCCGGAACCTGCGGCAAACGATAAAAGCGACCAGGGACCTTTGTCCCTCGGCCGGATGGCCGTCCGCGACTTCTCAGACACCCGCGTTCTGGAGCGTTTATTGATGTACGAGCGCAGGGTCGAAAACTCACTCTACAAATCCCACCTCGAACTCCAGCGCCTGCAAAACCGCCGAAAAGCCGACGAACAGCAAGCATCCTGAAAAATAACGGCGAACTGACAACTAAATACGAGAGCAAACGCCCAGCGTTGCCCGGCCAAAATGCCAACCCAACCCTCGCTCTTTTTCCGTGTATTTCCATGTTTTCAGTGGTTATTATTTACCTTAAATCAATGAAATCTGTGCAATCTGTGGACACCTTTTTATGACAAACGAACCCAATTTCAAATTCACCAAAATCACCATAAGTGATTTTTCCACAACTGCTTACTGATAACTGCCGACTGCTGACTGACCAAAAAACGAACCCAAACGAACCCAAATAAACAAAAGCCGCGCAACCGAATTCGCCGGGCTTTTATTTATCCTTATTTTTCAGTATAATGAGTTTTATGAGAGAATTTGGCGAGGAACAATTTAAAACGTGCTGGCAGAAGACCGAAGTGATTCGGGAATATGAAAGGATGCTGTACACATTCGGGGATATGACGCTGCCGTATATCTTTGTGGCTGAGCATGAGGCGTACCCGGACCGGACGCTGGTTCGGCGAGGGATTGTTTATATTCAAAAACCCAATATTGTCGTACCGGGACAGTCTCACGGGCCGGCATTTAAAGACGGGTTTGAGCATTCAGACGCCCTTCCGGCCGATGCGGTGTATGTGATGCGGTCGATGGGGCTGCCGTATTCGGAAATCACAAATAAGCAACAGGCCCACGATGAGATTGAGTACGGACGACTGCAGGTGGTGATCGATCAACTGAATGAGACGCTGAGAGAGCATGAGGATACGGATACGGGACTGGTCAAGGGCCTGATGGCCGGACCGGATATTTCCCTGATGCGCTATGCACTGGGGTTAATGCTGAAATCGGCCCCGGAAAACGTTCGCCAGTTCTTCGACCACATCCGCCGACAGCACGGCGAATCCATCCGGCCCGATGAAACCATCACCGACGAAGACATCAAACGATTGTTTGGGTAAAAGAGAGTTTTTGAGCTCTTGGTTTTGAGTTGAGGCGGCGGCATTGGCCGGGGCGGGGGTTGTTTGGGGGATTACTGGATATTTTTCAACCGATTTTTAGGGATTCATGGATATTAGAAGTGTTTTTGGGGTAAAAACGGCGAGATACGCATTTTTGATGTAAAAACGCGGTTTTTTGGAAAATTTATTTTTCGACAAATATTCTCTTGCAACTCTTGAACAATTTCCTGATAATCGTAGTATAGAGAGTCATTGTGGTAATAATTGGATGAATCCTGCAAACAAGACTCTATCGAGGCACTATGATAACTTCAATGATGGCCGTATGAGCGGTTTTTGCTGCGTCCCGTTATTATGAAAACAACCGAACAATAAAACCTTATGATAAACCTTAGCGAAAAGGAGGTTTAAAATGAAGATTAGCAGATCAACCGGTTACGCACTTGTGGCTGTCGGATACATCGCTCAGAACTACAAAGAAGGCGCCGTTCTGGCAGCCCGTATCTCTAAAGAGTATAGCATCCCGCTGGAATATCTTTTGAAAATCCTGCAGCAGTTGGTCCGTGCCAATGTGCTTCGCAGCAAGCGCGGTCCGCGCGGGGGCTTTTTCCTGGCACGTCCGTCGGAGAGCATTACGTTGCTGGAAGTCATTGAGGCGGTGGACGGGCCGCTGATGAGCCATTTGCATCTGGCCGAACAGACCAATAACGCCGCGTTCAGTCTCAAGATGGAAAATGTCTGCCGGCAGGCAACCGCCAAGGTACGGGATATTTTTGCGGCGGCGAAGCTGTCTGAGGTATTAGGCGAAGGCGGCCACGACTAAGCAATTTTAAGCAGATACGATGGATATCGGCGCATTTCAGCAACTGATTGAGCAGCGTTACGGCAAGCGGGACAGAGAGCGCGGCACGCCGGGGACGTTTATGTGGTTTATTGAGGAAGTCGGCGAGCTGGCGACCGCCCTGCACGGCGAGGACCAGGCGAATAAGGAAGAAGAATTTGCCGATGTGTTTGCGTGGCTGTGTACGCTGGCTAATATTAACGATGTGGACATTGAAAAGGCGTGCGAAAAATACATTGACGAAGGGCGGGTTGAGGGATTTAAATAGTTTTGAGTTCTTCATCTTTCGTTATCAAAAAGTGGGCTTGAAAGGCTCGCTTTTTTTGTGCCTACGAGAGTGGTTCTTCTTCGGATTGCTGCTCCGGCTCGTTTTTAGCCACAGCGCCGATAGCTTTCCAGAAGCACCAGCCCAGTCCGAAAACGATTAATACAAACACGACGCCAAGAATAATATAGGACGTCTGGCTTAAGTGATCGGCGTGCTCGACGGGGGTTTTTTGAGTATCGGCAACTTTTCCCGACAGTGCAACCAAAATCACCAGCAGGCACACACTGATGTCAACAATCGCCATCACTCCGCCGAGGCGGGCAAAACCGCTGGGACGTGAAACGCCGTTGTCAAAGCGTTCCAACAGCCCATGACACATGAGCAGTGAAGCTGCACCTAATAGGAATGATGCAAACAAAAATGCTTCCTCTTTCGCATTCGTATTTACAAATAAGAATATCGGAATAAAAATCAGCCCCGCCAAACATGCCAGCACAAAACCGGCAATGCCCCATGACCGAGCCGAAGCGATTTCGATTCGCTGCTGGCGGGCCTGCTTTTCGGTCTTGTCATGCGGACTTCGAATCAGGCTCATGGTCACGGCCAGAACGCAGGCCAGAACCATGATTCCCATACCGACACAGTCGTTGATGATCCATTGGCCGTTGATGTCTCGCAAAAACTTGCCGGCGTTATATTCCTGAACATTGTCGTACAGGCTCCAGAAAAACAGCGTGCCGAGCACGACGGGGATCATCACACGAATTAAAAGATTCCACCAGCGGCCCAGCCGCCAGTCGCTTCGTTCGTTGGCATGGTCGCGAAGGACGTCCAGCCGACTGAACCAACCCAAGGCCACACATTCGATCAAGCCAATGAACGCAATCCCCCACGTACCATTGACAAAACCATCTATCGTTCCCAAAAAGCTCAGCCCGTCAATCGTCACATACATCAGCCCGGTTCCAATGCCGACGAGGCTCATTACGGGCAGGACAATATCACGCCGCCAGCCGGTTTTGTCAACGATGCCGGCCAGTACCGATTCGGTAATCGAAAACGCTGAATCAATTCCCAATGTTATCAACATAAAGAAGAAAATCAAACTCCACCACGCCGCACCGGGTAGTTGAGCCAGTGCATAGGGAAATGCTACAAACGCCAGTCCCGGTCCGCCTTTGATCACTTCGTTAACCGGCACGGGCTGTCCGGCCTGACTGGTCACATGGGCCATCCCCCCAATCGTGGCGAAAATTGCAATGCCGCCGATGAAGCTGGTCGCAAAATCGGCAATTCCGATGATCGCGGCATTGTTGTTAATGTCGCTTTTGCGATGGAGAAAGCTGGCATAGGTCAGCATGACACCGAAGGCCAGCGACAACGAGAAAAAGACCTGTCCAAAAGCGAACCGCCACGTTGACGGCTTGGCCAGTTGTGTCCAGTCGGGGTCGAGATAGAACGCAAGACCTTTCATGCTGCCTTCCAGCGTCAGGCCGCGAATGGCAAGAATCAACAGCATAATCCACGGCAGCGGGACGGTCAGCCAGACAATCTTACCGACAAGTTTGACGCCCCGGAAGATACAGAAATACATCAATATCCAGGCGAGAATTAACATGAAAAGAATTTCGCCGCGAAACGGGCCGATATATTCGCCGCCGGCCAGATAGTCTTCAAAGAAATATTTGGAGGCATTCCGGACACCCTCGGCACCTTCCCCGGCCCAGGGAAGTGCAGCACCAGTGAATATCGCGGCAAGGCTGTCGCCCATATAGCTGAAGCAATAGGCCAGAATCGTCGGGTAATAAGTAATGATGACAAAACCGAGAATGATACCCCACCAGCCTACGAACTCAAGCCGCTTATTGGCGCGCCGAAATGCGTCTGGCGCAGCACGCTGCGTGAAATGGCCCAGGCTAAATTCAAGAATCAGCAGCGGTATCCCAATACAGAACATCGCGATAATATAGGGGATCAAAAACGCTCCGCCGCCGTAGCTGTACAGTTTGTAGGGAAAGCCCCAGAGATTCCCCAGTCCAACCGCCGATCCAATCGCGGCCAAGACAAAGCCGCCACGGGTGCCCCATGTCTCTCTTTGTTCTTCGAGTAGTTGCATCTGCCAGACGTTTAAAACCGGAAAATCATGTTCGATTCTATTTCAATCCAAAGAGTGCCAGAGAATCACGTTCGACTACACTACGGAGTTTTTCGCGGGGCACCTGCGGCAAGTGGGTGTCGGCTAATAATTTATTGAAACCCAGCAATGTTTCGATGCAGGCGCCGGGGTCGGCAAAGGGAAAACCGCTGCCGAAGAGCAATTTGTCCATGACACCCGCTTCGTACGCCTTCATCACCAGGTTATACACCTGCCAGACGCGCTGCGGATGGATGCTTAAGTCGGCATAGACGTTGGCGTGTTTGACCAGCAGGCTGTTGGTTTGTTCGAGGAACGGCGCTCCCATGCGTCCAACGATAATCTTCAGACCGTCAAACGTGCGGGCAACCTCGTCGATGAGCCACGGACGGGCATAGTCCAGCACAGCCGGCGGCGAATACGGGGGGCAATTATGAAAATAAACCACCAGGCCCAACTGCTGTGCGGCTTCATACAATCGCAATGCCCGGCTGTGGGTGGGGTGGAAGCCGTCCTCGGCACAATAGAGCACCAGCCCGCCGAGACCTTTATCCAGCGTCATATTTTTGACGGCTTTTTGCGTTACCGGGTCCTCGGCAGGATTGATGACGGCAAAGCCGTAGGCCTTCGGCTTATTGCTGACATATTCGGCCAGTTCCTCATTGGCGGCGGGACGGTCCATTCCAACTCCGGCCAAGACAAAACAGGCATCGACTTTTTCGCAGACCGCGGCGTGTTCGTCGGTCAGCAGGCCCCGCTGCGGACAGTGTAAATGTGTATGACAATCAACTATCATAGTAAAACCTTCATCTTCCTTTTTTCCGGTTTTTCATCAATTTTCGGAATATTGTACCCATTGGGGGCATGATAGTCCAATAGAAAAGGACTTGTCAAGGGCAAATATGCCAGGCAAAGGAGTGCTTGACAAAGGCCTTATGGGGCAATACCATGAGGTGTGATTCGGTATTTTTATTTTCGGAGACAAGGTATGGATTGCCCGGTGTGTAAAAGTGCAATGATTGTTCTGGAACTTGACGAGGTCGAGATTGATTATTGTACGGACTGTCGAGGCATCTGGCTGGATTCGGGGGAGTTGGAGCTTTTGCTGGGGGGAGCGGGCCAATCCAAAGAGGTTTTGCAGTCCTTTAACCCTGCCGAGACGCGAGAAGCGGCCCGTAAATGTCCCATCTGTCTGAAAAAGATGGAGAAGGTGCTGGTGGGCGGCGCAGGCAAGTCGGAATTGATTGACCGATGCAAAAAACAGCACGGCCTGTGGTTCGATGCGGGGGAACTGGAAAACGTGCTGAAAATGGGGCATTTTGATGACGAAGGCAAAGTGCCCCGGCTGCTGAGCGAGTTGTTCCAAGCGGATACGGAAGATAAGAAAACGGAATAACAGCATCGAAGGAAAAATATTTGCCTGATTGTAAATAAGGAGCTATAATGTCGGCTGGAATAAGGTTGTTATTATGAAAACATTGGATTCCATACAGTTACCGGTTCGCATTCGGTCGGCTGTACAGGAGGCCTCCGGCCGTCTAAAGAGCGAATTGCCGGTCAGTAAAGTGATTTTATTCGGCTCGCAAGCCCGCGGACAGGCCGCACCGGATCCGGACATTGACCTGCTCGTTTTGACAACCTGCCCTGTTACAAGTGACATTAAAGACAAAATCGAGGACATCCTTTTCGACATCGACTTGAAAGATGATGTTGTTTTAACATCCGTCAAAGTTCAGGAGAATGAATGGAATAACGGACTCGTCTCACAAATGCTGATCCATCAGGAAGTAGAAAGAGACGGCTGTTTGGTATGATAAACTCACAAAATACCGACACACTGATACGTTTATGGTTAGATAAACCTGCCGGCTTGGAAAGGATGCAAGGGAGTGAGAATGGCTAACGAAAGAAAGACTGAAAATATTGTGAGAAAGCATTTTTCGAAATTCGAAAAAGGTTGTCTGATTGAAGAACAAAAGTCAGACAATCCTAAGATCGACAAGCTTTTAAAAAACGCTTCAAAAAAAGGAAATGGAGCAGGTTATCCAGAGTTCATCATTTCATTCAGTGATTATCCTGATTTTTTGATTGTTGTTGAATGTAAGGCCAATCCATCAAAGCACGAAAGCGGGACAAGAGATAAATATGCTGATTACGCCGTAGATGGTTCGCTGTTATATTCCTCGTTTTTATCAAAAGAATTTGATGTTCTATCAATCGCTGTAAGCGGCGAAAATAAAGAAGAACTTAAAATTTCCCACTACCTTCAATTGATTTCTGAACATAAGGCCAAAGAGATATTTGGTAACATACTTTTAGATTTAAAAAGCTACCTAAAAGGATACTTGCAGACTCCACAAAAAGTGAATCAAGACTATGATAAATTGCTCGATTTTTCGAGGCATCTGAATGAAGAGCTTCACTTACATAAGATAGCAGAGTCGAAAAGATGTCTTTTAATTAGCGGTGTCTTAATTGCATTGGAAAATAAAGCTTTCAAAAGATCCTATGCAGATAATGAACCAGAAGATTTAGCGGAAACTCTGGTCGATACAGTAACCAGAGAACTAAAGAAAGCAAATATCCATGATAAAAAATTAGATAATTTAAGAATACAATACAGTTTCATAAAAACAGAAGCGTCTTTGGCAAACAAAAAGCATGTCTTGAGGGACTTAATCAAAAGCATCGATGAAAATATAAACGATTTTAAAAAAACGCATGAGTTTTATGATTTTTTAGGACAGCTCTATATTGAGTTTTTGCGATATGCCAATAGCGATAAAGGTCTTGGCATTGTCTTAACCCCGCCACATATAACAGAATTATTTGCTGATCTGGCCGCTGTCAATAAAGATAGTGTAGTGTATGACAATTGCGCGGGAACTGGTGGATTTTTGATCAGCGCGATGAGCAAAATGGTAAAAGATACTCAAGGCAACTTGAAAGCCATAGAGAAGATAAAAGAAAAGCAGTTAATTGGTGTTGAATATTCCTCTAGTATTTTTGCGTTGGCTTGCTCCAATATGTATATCCATCAAGATGGTAAAAGCAATATGATTCATGGAGACTGTTTTGATGAGAAAGTGATCGAAAAAGTCAAAAAATTTAATCCGACCGTTGGCTTTTTAAATCCACCTTATAAGTCTGATAAAAAAAGAGATCCTGAAAAACTGGCATTTGTATTAAATAACTCAAACTGACCGATTAAGGGAATTTTGATGGTAATGATAATTCAACAAAAACAGCTTCTCTTGCCGATAAGTATTGTGAAAGCAATTACTTATACACAAGGAAGCTGTATGATTACCATCGGTAAAATCCCAC
>JADHXY010000005.1 GCA_016782755.1 Phycisphaerae bacterium
ATAACAGGATTGGACAGGATTTTAAAAAACATATTGAACCACGAAGCATACGAAGAGCACGGAGAAAAAAAGAGAGATTTCAGAGGTTAGAAAAAGACAAAAAAGATTAGCCACGAATTGGTTAGAAGTCAGAGGTCAGAAATCAGATATCAGAAAAAGACAAAAAAGATTTTGACAGTCCCGATTTATCGGGGAACAGGATTGAACAGGATTTTTAAAAAGAAAAGATAAAAAACTTGAACCACGAATTGACACAAATTATCACGAATTTTAAAAAACTTTTTTATCCCGCAAAGGTGCAGAGGCACAAAGTTATTATTCCCGTTGATTGGTCAATATTTATCCGCCCGTTCGACTTCGCTCAGGGCAGACTCTATGGCGGACTCGTCCAATCTCTTGTGTTGTAATTATATGGATTTGCGGGATTAATACAATATAATCTTTGACGGCAAGTGCGGGGATGAGTGACTTGCACTAAATTCTTTTTGATTGTTTTTTCTTTTTGGTTTTTTTGTTCAGGATTAACGGCTGAGTGTATTGGCTGTAGAGGGTGAAGAGGTATTCAAGGCGTTCGGTTTCGGTTTTGAAAGCTATGGGTCGATAGCATTTATCTACGGCTGAGTCTAAGGCATTATGCGTTTTGACCAGATCGGGCGGCATCGTGAGAGGGTCGTAAAGGTCGGCAAGAGAGGAGTCGGGGTATTTTTTTCGAGTGTTGAGAACGGCTTGGGCGGTTGACTCTACGGCTGACATTTGCTTGCTGGTCGGGTTTTTCGGCCACGGATAATTATTGTAAACGATGTTATTTGAATATCGGTAGTCACTTTTCAATCGACCGCAAGTATATTTCACCCACGCCATGTGCATTTGTGATGTCAAAACGCCAAAGTGATACAAGGTAGCGTCTGTGATAATTAAGCATAGATTACTTGCAATAACATTGGGCGGCATAAAACCAATTGGGATATATTGCCTCCGCTCGGAGGAGACACTAGGGATAATTATGTATTTTTTCTCCGTATGTGATATATAGGCAAAAAGAGAAGGGCATGTAGCTAATTCATTGGTTACCTTTCTGGGACTACTCAGTCGAAACTCCCTAACCATTTCTAAACGCTTAACAATATCTGGATATTCTCGCAATTCCCTTGGATTTACATTTTTAAGCCATAGGCACCACCTCTGAATATTGTTAATTAGTTCCCGACTCCCAACATATTTTCTAAGAAACTTTTCAGCGCTGGAATTTCGTTTCAAAAATTCGCTTTTCTCGTGTTCATCCAAAAGAAGATGCCCACCATCTATAGGTTGATTACCAAATCTAATTTGCGGGACATTAGATATCGGATTACTTCTTGAACCTACAATAACATCGTCTGAATCGACCAAATAAGGGTTGATGTTCTTCGCTAAGACTTGATGTGGTTCCCCTTTTATATCTTCGTATTCAAAGATTGTTTTTTCTTCTGCATCAAACGCCGCAAATCCTATTATAACAACATGAACGGCGGCTTTTCCTTTTGCCTCGCTGCTCCAGCTAAACGTGCGGTGCGCAAAATGTATCTTAATGTTATACTTGTTAAATAATTCGTTCCAGAGTATTCCTACCTGCTCACCCATTGTGATTGAATTGGTGGAGACGAAGGCGACTTTCTTTTGCGTTCCCTGAATATACTGTGCAGCTTTTAAGTACCATGCTGAGACATAATCCAGAACACCACAACCTTTAACACTATCAAAGATTTGTTTGATTTCGTCTCTTTGTTTTGTGTCCTGAAACTTTGAACCAATAAACGGAGGATTGCCCAAGATATAGTTTATCTCTTCTTTGGGCGTGAATTCTTCCCAGTCAACCTGCAAGGCGTTGTCGTTTAGTATGTGTGCGGATTTGATGAGCGGCAGTGATGGTCTTTGCAGGTCGATTGCGACTGAGAGTTCGACGTTCATCTGGTGGTCAACGAGCCACATGGCGGTTTCGGCTATTCTGGCGGGGAATTCTTCGATCTCGATGCCGTGGAACTGTTCGACATTTATTAGCGACAATAATTCGCCCATTACGTGTTGGCGCCGGTGGATTTGTTTTAGAATTTCGATTTCGAGCCGGCGAAGCTCTCTGTATGTTACAACGAGGAAGTTGCCGCAACCGCAGGCGGGGTCGAAGAATTTGAGGTTTGCGAGTTTTTTGTGAAATTCTGTGAGGCGTTTGTCTTTGCCGCTCTTGAGGTTTTTTATGTGCTCAAATTCTGTGCGAAGGTCATCGAGGAACAATGGTTCGATAAGTTTGAGGATGTTTTTTTCGGTTGTGTAATGGGCTCCGATCTCTCTTCGCTGTTTTGTGTTCATTACCGATTGGAACATCGAGCCGAATATAGCGGGTGAAATGTTGCTCCATTCAAAATCACAGCATTCTAAAAGCACTCCCCGCATCCTGCTGTTGAAATATACCGTCCGAAGATTCTCTTCAAACAGCCCGCCGTTGACATATGGAAAATCGTTTAGCGATTCATCGATGTTTTTCTGACGATCTGCTATTTCAGTATTAAGGGTTTGGAAAATGGATGTCAAATGAGTGCCAAGATCGCTGCCGTCCTCGTTGGTTTTGTCTCTTATGTAATCGGTAAAGATGTTTTTATCAAATATTGCTGTGTCATCTGCAAACATGCAAAAGAGCATACGCATCAAAAGGACTTCTAATTCATGGCCGGTATAGCCACTTTCTAAAAGTTCATCATGCAGTCTGCCCATCTGCTCGGCGGCTTTTATATTTACCGGCGATTCTTCTTTATATTTCTTTTTGGTATATCCGGCTATGAATCCAAACAGACTTACGTTATTGTGCAGTTGAGCAAGGTTAAACTCATTCTGTGTATTGTCATCGAGATTATATAATCGGAAGCGGGCGAAATCAGAAACCAGCACATACTTGGGAAGCTCATGCTCTTTTAAGCCACTAAAATAATTCAGAGCCTGCGAATATGCCTTGTTAAGGTTTTCACCTCTGGACTTATGCTCTACGAGCAGCATACCTTTCCAGAATAGGTCTATGAATCCATAATTGTCGTCTACTTTTTTTACCGGTTCTTCAAAACTTGCAACACGTCTGCGGGTGATACCAAAGATATTGAAGAATGCGTTCCAGAAAGATTGAGCCTCAGAGCGTTCTCGGTTCTCGTTTTCCCAGTCTCTACTAAAATCCATCGCGCGATGTTTAATTTCATTCCAACTGATCGGCATGTTTTGTCCTGTCATCTCTTTTGGCTAAGTATTTTAATTGTTGGCATTATGACGGAATGGGGATAAAGAGTAAAGGGAAAACTATAAAAGAAGTTAGAAAGGTTTTAGATTGCCTCGCTTCAATCAACTACATCGGGAACAAATTTAATAGACCCATTCGGCTGCGCTCAGGGTGACGGAAATACTGGATTCGGGGCCTTCTTCCCGATCAAGTACATCTGGAAGAAGTGGGGCTGGGATGATATAATAATTCTGGCTCTTCGGAATAATTTGTGGGTAAAAAAGTTTGCAATGGTATGGGAAAAGTTTAAGATGTAATAAGGATTACATAATATTATTTATTTGGGGGTTTTAAAAAATGGGGACAGAAATTAATCGAGTAGATATATGGGCGGCAAGTATTTCTGATAGTTGCGGCAGTTTGGCGTGCAAGTTTAGGTCTTTGGCGGAGGTTGGTATAGATATTGAATTTGGCATAGCTCGGCGATGTCATGATATCCCGGGAGAAGCAGTAGCTTTTGTTGCTGGTATTTCGGGGGCGGAACAGGAAAGAGCGGCTGAGAATGCCGGCTTTAAGGAGACAGAGTCTCTTGCGGCTTTGCGGGTTATAAGCGATGACCGGAGCGGTCTTGGTGCGAGCGTTACCGAATGTATTGCTAAGGCAGGGATTAATCTGCGTGGATTTTCTGGCGTTAAGGTCGGCAACAAAGTGGTATTCCATATCGCATTTGATTCAAATGAGGATGCAGATAAGGCGATGGCGAGCCTTAGTGAGATTTAAGAAAATTTCAGATTACTACAATTGCCGAAGGGATTTTATTTCCCGAGTGCCTCGGTGAGGTCCATGGCGTGCTCCTGTTCGACGGCGAGAATTTTTCTTATCTGTTCAGCGAGGGCATATTCCTTTAGCTGCTCGGCTTGTTCTGTCCGCATTTTGTACCTGTTTATTGCATCGTTTTCCCCGGCGAGGTCCTGATCGAGCATTTCGATGTTGTCGTTCGAGATGTGAATCGCCCCGACATCTACGGACGGCGAGCCTCCGAGATAGTCAATCTGGTCGGCGAGTACCTGTGCATGGCCGAACTCCTCGGTAGCGTGTATCTTTAGCTCTTTTATAATGCTGCCGTATGCGGCTCCGCTCATAACGGAGGCGTGGTTGATGTATTGTATGCCGGCAGAGTATTCGAGCTTCAAATCTACGTTCAATAAATCGATAAGTTTTTCAATAGTGATTTCCATTTTTTTCTCCTAATTTTTTTATGCGTATTGTCATAGTGATTTCCCCATGAGGGACAGACACTGTAATGTAATTCTTTTGTGATGATAATATGCTGCTTTGGGTGTGTATATAAGGGTAGTTTCTGTTTTTGGTATAGGGGGTTTTGCTGATAATCAAAAAACCCGACGATAAACTATCACCGGGTTTTTAATTTGCCATATATATTATGGCCGCTAAGGGGGAAAATTGTCAAAATTAAAATTTAGTTTTTTAATATCTCCAAAACTACATACTGAGATTAAACTTTTCTTTTGTACCTTGCCATTAAGGCGGCTGCGGAAAGGAGGATTATCGTTGCAGGCTCTGGAACTTCTGGCACAGGGAAAGGATCATCTTCTGGAAATTCTTCTTCGCCGCCTCCGCCATCATCACCACCGCCACCGCCAGTGTAAGAAGTGTTCGAATAATCAACGGCTTTTCCATAAAGACCACCGACAGGGGAACTCCTTATGACCTTTGATGCAGCAAGGTAATCGTATCCGACTCTCTGATAGACGGCTATGATTATCTTGGGCGAATCCAGGTAAGCTACCGTTGAATTAGATGTCGTATCCGATACATCGCCAATCCAATAAACAAATTGATATCCAGGCTTTGGCACCGCGTTAAGAGTGACTTGCGAGCCTGTATCAAAATTATGCACTCCCGTTCCCGGGGTGATAGTTCCTCCATCGGGGGGCGACTGCTGTAGCATAATAGCGTTGCTCCCGACCTGCGCAGAAAGCCCTGCAGATATCATCATTGTACTAAATACAATGGCAATAAGCATTGTATTTAGACCTTTATTGAACCTTTTCATCACCATTCCTCGTCATTCATTACCATTTCTTGTTAATTTCTTAGCATCTACGATTGACGCTTTTTCTTTCTCAAAAGTAGAACCACTCCCGTTGTCATCAAAGCGATCGTAGCTGGCTCAGGGTTCGGTATCGGAGCCTGTCCATCAGCAGGCTGAGAAAAACTGTACGAACCGGCAGTCCAGTTATGGTCGCTGCTTAAAACCAGAAAATATGAATGCTCTCCGGCAACCAGCAAACCATTATCAAATACCCATGTAGCCTTTGAAAAAGACGGGTTGAAATATTCGTCAGTGGTATCAACATTGTCTCCGGAGCCGTCGTTCTGCGAATCTATATCGTTGTAGTTTGCGATTGCGTTTTCGCCTATATTGAAGATCGAGAAGAAAGAGATAGGGTCAGTATTTACCTGGTCACAAAATATCTGATAAGCGTAGATGTATTGTCCTGATCCCGGATTAGCAATTCCGGATGGCGAGGCCTGCTGTGTATCGTAAACGGCAAAGTCAATTTTACCGGCTATTCCTCCGGCTGTGGTAGGCTGAGAAAAATAGCTTGTACCCTGATAGATTCCTCCGCCCGGCAAAATTTCTACTGTTCCGGCATCAGCTAAGCCAGTGATTGAAACAATCAACAGCACTGATGTCAGAATTTTAAAAACTGAACTACTCATAATAACTCCCAAAATTTTAAGTAAATTTACGCTTTTCTTTTTCTACGTAAGAGTGCAGCTGCACCAAACCCAAGTAGTGCAATTGTAGCCGGTTCCGGTACGCTCGGCGTCGGCAGGCTTATAACGGCTCCTCCGGAGATTCCGCCGCTAACGACGGCACCACCCATTTGGGGGCCATATTCGCTTGTAAATACCAAAGCTGTACTCTTGCTGCCGGCTGTAACAGGCTGAAAGAACATGTACATAACAGATTGACTCATGGTGAAGCCGGCGCCGGCACTCATTGCTCCTCCGGTTGTCCCTATAGAGGGATCTGAAAAGGCATTGCTTGCGGTAATACCAGGGCTGAGGCCAATCGTCAACGAATCCATCGAGACATCGGAATTGCTGCTGTTGAAAAGCTGGTAGGCATAGACATACTCATCAGTAGGCAATGTCAACAAGCCTGAATATGCACCTGGAGCATACACAGCATAGTCAACATATCCTTCAAAATCGTAAGTGGTCGATCCGAATGTAATTGACGTGCTGAATGTAGGCGTGGAGCTTTTCATTAAAGCAGCGGGGTCAGTGGCTAAGCTGCCATATGCTGTCGGTATGCCCAATGCAACCAACAATAAAAAATAAATCCATTTTTTCTTCATCTTCTTTAGACCTCCAAATCTTCTTAAAAATAACTTTTAATTACTCTTTTTTGTTTCTTATTAAGCCGCCCAAAAACAACGCAACCAAACCACCGAGACACGGAATAACAATAGTGGCAGGTTCTGGTACTTGAAAGCCGATAATTGCACAGCTGCTCTGGCCGGTGTTGTTGTCATCAAAAGAATCTATGGCGACAGCCTCGGGGTAACAATCGGCAAATACCTGATTTGAGATACCCTGGTTGTAATTTGCGGCAAGATTGCTGCTGGAAGTCAGTTGCGGTTTTTCGTTTAACTGGAAGGTGTACAAACCAACATCGCTACTCTCGAAATTCTGCCGCTGGCCAAATGCGGAGGAAAAAAGTATCGCGAAAACAATAATTACAGCCACACTCATAACATTTTTAATCATCATCCTACTCCAAATTTACTATTTTGAATTCACATATTTCTGTTTGCAAAATTGCCCGGCTATATCTGCCAGACAAATCTGCAAACAACGCCAATATGAGTTTTCCTGCCTCCAAGCTGAACGCTATTGATTTTTTCAATTAAGCTTTCACCCGGTCTTGTGAGTTTTCTACCACCCCTGATAGATAAAAATACAACAACTAAATTTTCAAATATACAAACTGCAGGCGCAGAATCTGCGCGGTAACTATTTTGAGTTTTCTTCTATCCCCTGAAAATACAGCACCACTAATAAAAAATCATGGTGCAAAAAAAGTAAAGCCTTTGAGTTTTCTCTTCAGCCCCCAAGCTGATAGTGGGATTAGAACATATTTGTAATTTAAAGTCAAGAATAATTTTGAAAATTTACGAAAAAAGATTGAAATGGTCTATTATAATACCCAAAATAAGCTGTTTTCCGCCTCAAAAAAAAGGTTTTATCGGAAGTTTGATAATATTTAAAAAAATAATTAGCAAATCAAAAATATGATTTTTCTTCATAAAAGCAAAGGCTGTTGATTTTTGTTATTTTATAATAGCCTTTCCTTTTCGTATCGGTTTCTGTTTTGCGTATCTGTCTATATTCCTTATGGCTTGTCTCAGCCGCTGCTCGTTTTCGACCAGTGCGATCCTCATATATCCCTCGCCGTTTTCGCCAAATGCCCTCCCCGGAGCCATAGATACTTCTGCATGTTCCATTAGTTCCATAGCAAAATCAATGCTTCCCAGGCCGCGCGAATGCTGCTGGGGATATTTTGCCCATACGAACATGCTTGCTCTCGGCTTTTCTACTTCCCAGCCGATCTTTGACAGGGCGTCGCAAACTACGTCCCTTCTCGTTTGATAAATGGCGTTTTGCTTTATTCTGAAATCCTCGCAGTGCCGCAATCCTATGATGCTTGCAATCTGTATGGCCTGAAAGATACCGTAATCGTAGTAGCCTTTTATGGTGGCTAAATAATTTATCATCTGCTTATTTCCGACCATGAATCCCACCCTAAAACCAGCCATATTATATGGTTTGCTCATGGTTATCATCTCTACGCCGACGTCTTTGGCGCCTTTCGCAGACAAGAAACTTGGCGGTTCATAGCCGTCAAAATTTGTCTCTCCATAAGCAAAATCGTGTACTACTGCTATTTTGAATTTTTTTGCGAGATCCACGACCATTTCGAAAAAACCTTCATCGACGGTCATAGCCGTCGGGTTATGCGGATAGTTGAGTATTAGCATTTTCGGCTTGGGATAGAGGTGCTCGCAGACCTCTGCAATGGTATCGATAAACTTATCGTCACAGCCGAGCGGTACGGAGATGACGTTTCCTCCGGCTAAGGCTACGCCGTAATTGTGTATTGGAAATGCCGGATCGGGTACTATAGCGGTATCGCCTGACTGGAGCATTGCCAGGCATAAGTGGCTGAAACCTTCCTTTGAGCCGAGGCATGCAAGTACCTCGGTATCCGGGTCAAGCTTTACGTTCCATTTCTTTTCGTATTTTATTGCGACTTCGCGGCGGAGGTTTTTTATACCCTTTGAGGCAGAATATCGGTGATTTCGGGGGTCATGCGCGGCTTCGCAGAGCTTTTCTATTACGATTGGCGGGGCCGGGTCCGAGGGATTGCCCATGCCAAGGTCTATGATGTCTGCACCCTGCTGGCGCATCTGGAGTTTTAAGGCGTTTAGTCTGCCAAAGAGATATGGAGGCAGACGTTTTATTCTTTGTGCTGGTTCGATATTAAAATCCGGCATATTATTATCCATTCATAATTAATCAAGTCTATAAACGCCCTAAGTTTACAATCAAGTTGGGATTTTTCAAATCTTTTTATTCAGAATTTGCAGTAAATACGCTGGCAGTTTTGAAAATAGTAAGTTTGGCTTGACTAAGGGCGGCTGTGTCAATAAACTGACCGTTTGACGATTTTTGTTTGAGGAGAAAAAATAAGCGTGGAACAGGCTATAGCAAAAGCAGCAGGTCTTATCGAGGCGATGGAGTATATTCGCCGGTTTAAGGGTAAAATAGTGGTTGTAAAGCTGGGCGGGAGTGTTCTGGATAACGTGGATTTGCAGAAGAAAATGCTTACCGACATAGCATTCATGTCGACGGTGGGCATCTTACCGATTGTGGTTCACGGCGGCGGTAAGGCAATAACAAAGGCAATGGACGAGGCCGGTATCGAGGTTGAATGGGTTCAGGGGCGAAGATATACCGACCAGCGGACTTTGAATATTGCTGAGCATAGTCTCGTGCATAAGGTTAATACCCCTATATGCCAGACACTCGGTGGATTGGGATGCGTGGCGATGGGGCTGCATTCTTTGAGCAGCTGTGTATTGACAGCGGAGATTTTGCGGCTGGAAGGTGAGGATGGCAGAAAGATAAACCTCGGACTCGTAGGCAAGGTGAGCAGTGTTAATGGAGAACTGCTGGACAAGCTTTGCCGGGCAGGAACGATTGCGGTAATAGCGCCGGTGGCATTGGATAAATCCGGCGGCAAACTTAACGTCAATGCCGATAGTGTAGCCGGTATGGTGGCAGCTATAGTCAAAGCCGAGAAGCTCGTGATAGTTAGTGATACTCATGGGATACGCAAGGATATAAATGATCCTGATTCGTGGTTCTCGAGTCTGGATGAGAAGCAGATCGATGAGATGATCGACGAGGGTATAATAGGGTCGGCTATGCTGCCGAAAGTGGATGCGTGCATTACAGCACTTAAGGCCGGTGTCAAAAAGGCGCATATCATCGATGGCAGAATACCGCACTCGCTTTTACTGGAAATATATACCGACAAAGGAATCGGAACAGAAATACTGAAAAATTAATTGAAAGAACTCAGAAAAATGGAAACGCAAGAAACAATAGAAATGTTTGATAAATATGTTATAGCAAATTACAGCAGGCTGCCGAAGGTGATCGTCAAAGGTAAGGGCTGCTATATTTATGACGCCGATGGTAACGAGATACTTGATATGTTTCCCGGCTGGGCGGTCAGCGGAATAGGGCATTGTCATCCGAAGGTGGTCGAAGCGTTGAAGAGTCAGGCCGAGCAGCTTTTGCATATTGATAATACGTTCTACTCCGAGCCGCAGGGTATTTTGGCAAAGCTTTTGAGTGAGCGGGCATTCGGCGGCAAAAGTTTTTTCTGTAACAGCGGAGCGGAGGCCAACGAAGCGGCTTTGAAACTGGCACGGCTGTATACGGCACCTGAGAAGTATAAGTTCATCACAGCCGAGGGCAGCTTTCACGGAAGGACGTTTGCTACAGTTACAGCCACAGCCCAGCCGAAATATCATGAAGGTTTTCGGCCCTTGCTGCCGGGATTTGTATATGTGCCTTATAACGATATCGAAGCTCTTGAGGCGGCGTTTGATGATGAGGTTGCAGCTGTTATGGTAGAGCCTATTCAGGGCGAGGGCGGTATTAATATAGCAAGTGACGAATACTTAGCGACGATACGCCGGCTCTGCGACGAGAACGGTGCGGTTATGATTCTCGATGAGGTTCAGACGGGTATCGGCAGGACGGGTAAATGGTTCGGGTATCAGCATAGTGACGTTGAGCCGGATATTATTACGATGGCAAAGACGCTTGGCGGCGGAGTAGCTATCGGGGCCATGATGGGAAAGGAAGAAGTTGCTGCGGCACTCGTGCCGGGTAAGCATGCATCTACATTCGGCGGTAACTGCCTGGCGTGTGCGGCGGCTATTGCGGTAATAGAAGCTATTGACGAGGAGGGGATGCTGCAAACGGCAGTTGAATTGGGGGAATATACGCGTGGGAAGCTTAACGAGCTTAAGGAAAAGTACTCGATAATCGAAGAGGTTCGCGGGGTCGGCTTGATGATAGGTGTCGAACTGAGCCAGAGCGGTTCTGAGATCGTAAGTAAGTGTCTCGCTAAAGGGCTGAGGATTAACTGTACGCACGAGACGGTAATTCGTTTTATGCCGCCGATGATCGCGACGAAAGAGCAAATCGATACGGCGATTGAAATTCTTGATAACGTTTTGGCAGAGAGTGGAAAATGAAAGACTTTATTTCGATAAATAGTTGTTCGACGGAAGAATTAAATGAATTGATAGAACTGAGCGTTGAGCTGAAAAAAGCTTATAAGGCCGGCGAAAGGGATCTTTGCCTTGCAGGCAAGAACCTTGTGATGCTTTTCGAAAAGCCGAGCCTTCGTACTCGTATCAGTTTTCATATCGCGATGACGGATCTTGGCGGCAACCCGATTTATGTCAAGCCAAGTGACATAGGCGGGCTGGTCGGCGAGCGTGAGCCAATTAAGGATATGGCGAGAGTTTTCAGCGGCTATGTGCACGGGATAATGGCCAGGACTTTCAGACATGATACCGTTTTGGAGCTTGCGAAGTGGGCATCTGTGCCGGTGATCAACGCACTTACGGACTGGTCGCATCCTTGCCAGTCGATGGCGGATGTGCTTACGATACTCGAACATACAGGCCGCATCGAGGGGGTTAAGATTGCTTTCATCGGTGATGGTAATAACGTGGCAAGGTCGTTGGCCTTTGCGGCTGCGAAGCTGGGTATGAAGCTAACGGTTGCTTCACCGGCTGGGTATGAGCTTGACGCTGGTTCGATAGAAAAAGCCAATGCTATCAGCAGCGGCTGTGTCGAGCAGATGAGTGATCCTAAGGAAGCAGTATCGGATGCTGATGTTATCTATACGGATACCTGGGTAAGTATGGGTCAGGAGGAGGAAAAGCAGAAACGGATTAAAGAGTTTGAGGGTTTTGCGGTTGATAGCGATTTGATGGCTGCGGCTGGTGCGGATGTTAAGGTAATGCATTGTCTGCCGGCTTACCGTGGTCTGGAAATAAGCGATGAGGTTGCTGAGGGCGTGAATTCGATAATATTTGACCAGGCCGAGAACCGGCTGCACTTCCAGCGGGCACTACTCAAAAAACTCATGAGTTGATAGCAGGGGCGAAAATGCACAAGATTGTAGTCGCATCAACTAATCCGGGGAAGCTGGCGGAATTGCGGGCGATGCTGGATTTGGATATCGAGTGGCTCGGACTCGGTGACTTTGGGGTTATCCCGGAAGTTGTCGAGGATGGGGCGACCTTTGCGGAAAACGCACGCAAAAAAGCACTCGGTTATGCTGAAGCGACGGGCTTGTGGACTATTGCCGATGATTCGGGTTTAGAGATCGACGCTTTAGGAGGGCAGCCGGGAGTCAAAAGTGCCAGATTCAGCGGCGAAAAAATCGAAGGTGACCAAAGGGGTCTGCTCGATCACCGCAATATAGCAAAGGTACTTGAGCTGATGAAAGATATTTCGCAAGAGCAAAGAACCGCGAGATTTATATGCAGCCTGTGCCTTGCAATGCCGGGCAGAGTTTTGGCAGAAGTCGAGGGCAGATTCGAGGGGGTTATCTCCGAAAAGGAGATCGGCGACGGGGGGTTTGGCTACGACCCGATATTTTTTATTCCACAGATGGGCAAGACGGCGGGGCAATTGAGTGCTGAAACTAAAAACGCAATATCGCACCGCGGCCAAGCCATAAAAAAATTACAGCCAATACTCGAAGAACTTATCGAAGAGCAATCCTTTTAGATATATTTCCAATGGTGCTGTGATTAGTCTTGACGGGGACTGAAAATATTGGTAGATTTTTCATTCCGTTGCGGATGTGGCGGAATTGGCAGACGCGCAGGCTTCAGGTGCCTGTGGGGGCAACCCCGTGGAGGTTCGACTCCTCTCATCCGCATTTTTTACTGTCCACGAATTAAGCCTTTTGCATTATCTCAGGCAGAAAAAAGTCAATGCCCCCATACCAACCGTTCGAAATCCGCAATACGATCCGTATAAAGACAGCAATTCCTGACGAGAGGCTTGTTGTGAATCGAGTATGCAATAGAAAAAAGCTGCCGACTTTTAGGCCGACAGCTTTTTATGTAGATTAAATTTTTAACTTCCTGCTTCAACTCTTAGAAAGTTTATCTTTTTTCTTTCTATTTATGGCCTTGTGGCCGATCAGGAGTATCGGAGCGGCTATCGCTATCGAAGAGTAAGTACCAACGATAATGCCGATTCCTATAGCAAATGTGAAGCCCCTCAGGCCCTGTCCGCCGAAGATATACATTATCAGCACAACAATGAATGTTGTAAAGGAAGTTATAATAGTTCTTGATATCGTCTGGTTGATACTGTCATTGATAATACTCTTGCTCAGCAGGCCCTTGTGGCGGTTTTCACGTATGCGGTCGAAGACAACAATCGTGTCGTTAAGTGAATAACCGATAAGGGTCAAAAACGCGGCTATCATGGCAAGGTCGATCTTGAAGTCGCCTATCAAGAGCATCTGGCCGATAGCTGTTTTGGCAAGATATGCACACGAAACTACAACACCGAGCGTTATACATACATCGTGAACCAAAGCCGCAATCGCAGCAAAGCCGTACCGAGCATCGCCAAATCTTACCCATACGTAAGTAACGATCGCAAAGAGCGAAAGAACTATGGCTATCAAGGCTTTTGTCTTTGCCTCGTCACCAATTGATGGGCTGATTTGTGTAACGCGAGGCAGTGATGTCTCTAATGAAGTTGCAGCCGTGACCCTGCTTACTTCATTTTCTTTGAACTTATTCCACTCACTTTGGTCAAATTCCCTTAAACCGGCTTCGGGGTCAGCGGAAACATAAACAAAGCTTTCCAGTTGGTTTTCTTTAGGTTCTTCTATATTGTCATCAAATATTTTGTATGAATACCATTTCAGGTCTCTCATATCAGGCTTGAACCTGAGGTCCTTTAGCCGTCTATCGACCTGCTCGGCTGTGGCTTTTCTTTGCAGGGTGCATTTAATCATTATACCGCCAACGAAATCAGAAAGCTCAGGATACTTGCCGATAACTTCGTCTGAAATTTTCTGGGTTTCTGCTATGCTGGGGATAAGATTACGTTGGATAGCAAGCCGATCGCCAAATGCTTCAAGTATGGCATTATTCACAAGCTCATCAACCTGCGGCTCGGTGATCTGGACATTTTCAAAGGCATTATTAACAGTTAGCTTTACCAGTGACTTGTTGGTAGTGCTTGTTACCAGCTCGAAAGTCTGTCCCTGTCCTGTAACATAAACGTTATCGAGTTTTTCACTTAAGGCGGCAACCATAGTTTCGATTGCAGGTGCCTGGCCCTCGAAAGTTATGTTCGCACTGGTCTTGTTTGTTGCTGTGGTAGTTATCTCGTATTGAAGACCTGTTTCGCCGACACTGTAAACATTTGCGGATGCAAGTGCGGAATTTTCAAGCTCCTTGCCTTTGCCGCAAATCATGTCTTCTACCTGCTGTCTGTTTAATTGTACTCCTTCTTTGAAATTTATCTGAACCGAAGTTCCACCGGTAAACTCGATATCATATTTGCTGTTCCGGTTAAAGAAAACAAATAAACCAGCTACGATCAAAATGGAGGAAACCGTCAAAAATACGCCTCTGGCCTTCATCCAGTTGATCTTTGGTTTGCCAATAATTCTGAGCATGAACAAATGCTTTGTTATGAGCTTATTTTTTATAAGCGTATCAAAGATGAGTCTTGTAACAAAAAGTGAGGTGAACATACTTGAGGCTATACCGAGCATCAAGACAATCGCAAAACCCTTTATCTCCTCAGAAGCAACCCAGTAAAGAATCGCAGCTGTGATGAATGTGGTCAGGTTGGCATCGAAAATAGTACTGAAAGCACGTTCGTATCCGTTCTTTACCGCAATCAAAAGCGAAGAACCCTTTCCCTGTTCTTCCCTTATTCTCTCAAAAATGAGCACGTTTGCATCAACGCTCATACCGATAGTAAGTATGATACCGGCGATACCCGGGAGCGTAAACGTGGCTCGGAGGAAAACCATAATGGCAAGAACAAAAAGCAGGTTAAGGAACAGGGCCACATCGGCAATTGAACCAGCGAGAGTGTAATAAACCATCATGAAAGCAACGACGATAATAAATCCAATGATACCGGCTTTGATACCTTTGTCCCTGTTGTCGGCACCAATAGAAGGTCCGATTGTCTTTACGCTGATCGGCTGTTCTATGAGCATAGCAGGAAGTGATCCGGCGTTTAGTTTGTTAACCATGTCGTTTACCTGATCTTCGCTGTAGCTGCCTGTTATCTGGCCATGGCTGTATATCTGGCTATTGATATTCGGGGCTGAAATCGCAATGCCGTCGAGTAATATGCAAAGCGGCCTCTGGATATTTTTTGAAGTTACCTTGCCGAACAGTTTTCCGCCTCTTTCATCGAGGACAAAATCAATAGCCCTTCTTCCTGATTGGTCCCTTCCGGCGGAAGCTTCTTTGAGTTTCCATTGCTTGTCCCCAGTGTGAAGTATGGCTTCATCTTCCTCTTGCTGGTCACTTGCTAATACGTAATATTTATTGCCAAATGTACCGACGACCGCTTTTGTCTGGTATATCCAGCTTACCACTTCCTTTTCATCTTTTGCCTCAAGCTCGACCCAGACGTAATCATCGTCGGAGGCGTATTGAGGTCCTTTTTCCTTTAGTGAAGCTACATATTCTTCCATGACATCTTTGCTTAGTTCACTGCGGTCGGTGGTGGGCAGTATTCTGAACTCAAGTATTCCGGCACCTTTTAGCATACGCTGAAGGTCTTTTGGGTCGTCGAGGTTGCCCCTGAAAGGTGCGTAATCATCGTAAGCAGCTATCAGGCCGGCTAACTCTTGCTGTCTTTGCTGGAATGTTTCGAGCAGTTTATCAATCGCTTCCTGTCTGCTGGAACTTTCTGATGGCAGGCTGAGGACGAATTCCAGCTGCTCCTGGCTTAGAGTGAACTTATCAAGCTCATTAACCGCAACCGCATATCGGTCATTAAGACCAGTTTCAGGCTCGGTAAGCTCGTTGACTGTCTGTGCCCAGGAGGAATAGATATTGACATATTTTGTAAGCATATCCAGGTTGCCTTCGGAGCCGAGGTAGTTGAGCAGCTCATCTTTGAGGCTGTTAGGGTCGAGCTTTGACCATTTGTTAAGATTCGCTTCAATTTCTTCGCTGTTTAGCCCGGCTATTTTGACAATGTTCCGCGGCATATCGAGCTGTCTTTCGAAATCGTCCCTTTGCTTGCGTACGTCTTGTCTTTCGTTGTATACCACTGCAAGATCGTCAAGCACCTTGGCAAGCTTTTCGGAACCGCCGGAGAATCTTTCGAAGTCTTCGAGCCTTTGCTGAGCGTCTGCGGAAAGTGAACGCAATATTGCTGCCTTGTTGATGTTTCCTTCAAGGACGGCTGTTAAGGCCAGCTCGTACTGTGATCTTTTTTCTCTGGCTTCGACATTGGCCAGCGGCATCTGTATCTCAAAGCGAGTGTCACCCTGAGGCCTCCAGACGAGGTTCTGTACGTTGGCCGGATCGATCCTTCTTCTCAGAATCGTTATCATACTTTCCGAGAGACCGCTTTTCTTGCTTGAAGTAAGGCCGGATGCATCGATCTCGTAGATGAGGCTCGTACCGCCAGCGAGGTCGATACCGGGTTTGAGTTTCTTTTCCGGCGGAAAGAGCGTATAAGCTGCCACTACCGCAAAAGCTACTATCAGAATATTCTTCCAAAACAAATTCTTAGTCATACTATTTTTCCCGATCAAATCTAATTACCAATTAAAATTATTTTTCCTGCGACAAGTTCTTGCCTATCGCATTTTTTGTAATCCGTATCTTTGTGTTGTTTGATTCGTCAACTTTAAGAACGATCTCATCATCCTTAATGTCAACGACCGTACCCATTATGCCGCCTATAGTACGAATCCTGTCATTTTTTGACAGCTTCTGTACCATTTTCTTGTGCTCCTTCTGCTGTTTCTTCGGTCCGCGGAACATCATAAAATAAATCAATACAAAGATAAGTATCATCGGCAGCAGGCTCATTAGCGGCGAAGTTTTAGATCCCTTTTCGGTGGCCAGATTAGGGTCATCCGCTTTTGTGATCACCAATGTCTGCTGCTGATCAATACCTTGTGCTTCTATACCGTCGGGCAAATTAGGATTCGCCTGTGCCAATATCCAATTATTATTCATCGTATCTTCCTTTCTATGTTTATTGCTGAATACAGAAAAAATTATATATAACCGAATTTAGTGTAAATTTACAGTAAATTTGTTGTTTATTTTTTGTTTTTTAGTTCTTAAAGACCTCATAATCGGCAAGTTTGCGGCTCGACCATTTGTCAAACTCCCCGTTTTCTATATTTTCTTTGATCTCAGCTATCAATCGCTGGTAAAAGCTTATGTTGTGGATAGATACAAGAATGGGTGCAAGCATCTCGCCAACGTTGAAAAAATGCCTGAGAACACCCCTGGAAAAATTGCGGCAGCAGTAGCAGTCACAATCTTTCTCAATAGGCTCATTATCATCTATATGAACGCTGTTGCGAAGTCTTATCGGACCGGATTCGGTGAAAGCGTAGGCATTTCTTCCATTTCGAGTGGGCATTACGCAATCGAACATATCAACGCCGGCGCGAACGGCTGCGATAATATCCGGTGGTGTGCCGACTCCCATAAGATAACGAGGCTTGTCGGCAGGTAGATAATCGGTGGTGTGTTCAACTGTTTTTATCATATTCTCATGGCCCTCGCCGACACTCAATCCCCCGATCGAATAGCCGTCAAAATCCATATCTACCAGCGCCTTTGCACAACAACTTCTCATTTCAAGGTTTACGCCGCCCTGAACAATGCCGAAAAGCAGCTGGTCGGCGTTGGCGTGGGCCTGTTTGCACTGGCTTGCCCATTTGATCGTCCTGTCAACCGCTTTTTGGAGCTGATCTTTTTCGCATGGGAAAGGAGTGCACTGGTCAAAGCACATAATAATATCAGCGCCGAGACGATTTTGTATGTTGGTGGCGATCTGGGCGTTGAGGTGAATTTTTGCCCCGTCGATATGGCTGGCAAAGGTGACGCCCTCGTCATCGATCTTGTTCAAACTGCTGAGTGAAAAGACCTGGTAACCGCCGCTGTCTGTGAGTATCGGCTTATCCCAGTTCATGATTTTGTGCAAGCCGCCTAATTTTTCGACGACATCGACTCCGGGCCTCAGGAGCATATGATATGTATTTGCCAATATTATAGTTGCGCCTGTTTGTTCGAGGTGTAGGGGTGTAATTCCCTTTACTGCTCCGGCTGTTCCGACGGGCATAAATACCGGAGTTTGGACCTGTCCGTGTGCCGTATTCAAAAGCCCTCTGCGGGCTTTCGTACAGCCGTCTGTCTGTATCAACTCAAATTTAGTCATCTTTAAATATCTTCACCAATTTTGAATCAGGATAATAATAACTTAATATTTGTTTATAGTCTTTTCCGCATCTTGCTATGTGTTCGGCTCCGCACTGGCAAAGCCCAACGCCATGGCCGTAACCTGTGCCGTTTGAAAAAACCCAGCTGTCATTTGCATCTGTTAGCTCAAAGCCGGTGCTTTTGATCTTAAGGCCTGAACGATCTATGGCAAGGCGAAAGTCCTCGGCCCGCAAAAAATCGCCTTCGCCGCTGCTTGATATCAGCTTTATAAAAGTGGCTCTTGTAAAATCGGCGTAATCGCTTTTTCGCACCGTCTCGATTCTTTGAATATCACCAAGCCGGGCCAGAGACGGATACCTTTCCATCAACCGGTTCTGGACGAAGCTTTTTTTAAAGCTGACCGGTTCCCAATTAAAAAATCTCTTTTTGGCTATGTCCTTACAAAAGGGACACTTTACACCATTCAGAGGCTTGATGTTATCTCCGCCGAATACATCGACACTGTTCTGGGTGTGTCCGCCGCAGTTGCTGGCATAATAGGTTGGGAAAATATCCAGCTTCGCTTCGTTTTTGTAAGTTAGAACCTCGCCGGCTGTCTGTTCGACGGCTGATCTTACCCGTTTTGTCTCAGCGGCTATGCCGGAATATACCTGGTGAGCCTGGCTCTTTTTCATATCCCAGTTGCGATTAGTAGCGAAACGCTTTTTGATATACAAACAATAAGTCCTTGACGCTACGGCTTGAGCCTTCAGGGCCTCCATTTCCCAGTAACTATACATCTCGGCACCTACGACACCTTTTAGATAGTCTTCAAGCGACAAAATATTCATGACATCGAAGCTGTTATTATCCTGTGCGAGCGAGATTACCATCTTGCCGCGATACTCATCGCCGTTGAGGCCTATTGTCTGGTTTTGCGATACAAGGAGCAGGTTCCGGGAATCTATTGAATTACTATCAAGACTTATCTTGCCATCTGTAAGATTGACAGAGAAATCGCTTGTCGCTTTGTTGAAATCGGAAATTTCCTGCCCACTTAGGAAGCTTTCGTTACAATCATATATCGAAATCTGGCCGTCACTGGCAAATTCACAGCCGTTTGCCTCGCTCAACAGCAAAACCCGCACTATCGGCGGACAGCTATCTTCCAACTGATAAAATTCAACTGTATCCTTGCTTTTTCGACAGCCCGAAAAAACCAGAAGAACACAAAAAACAATCAAATAATTTAAATATTTAAACAACGGGCCGCCAAATAAAAGTATTCAAAGTCAAGTTCAAACAAAATTTCAAATCAAAACCCGTCAATTAAATGACACCTGTGCAGATTCGGGTGGCCATTAGTGATCTAAAGTTCGAAGCGACAAACCAAAATTCGTCAAAGCAGCCTTGATCTCGTTTAGACTTGTGACTCCGAAATTCTTACAGCCGAGAAGCTCGGCTTCGGTCCTCTTTACAAGCTCTCCGATAGTCCTGAGATTAAGCTTCTCTATGCATTTTCTTGCCCGCACCGAAAGCTGAAGATCTTCTACTGGTTTTGAAAGAAGTTCAGAATTTTCTCCTTCTTCAACGGTCTGTTCAATAGGAGAAATTCCAAAATCTCCACCACTCTCCACTGCCATTCCCAAACGAAGTCCCTTAGATTCGAGTATCTCCTTTATTTCAGTAAGTGAAGTCTCACCGAAATTCTTGTAAGAGAGCAGCTCTGCTTCTGTAATATTGAGCAGGTCGCCGACGGTATTCATCTTCATTTTCCTGAGGCAATTTCTACTCCTGACAGATAACTCGAAGTCTGAGATCGGTGTTTCGAGTATCTTATTTGTCCTGGTCTTTTTGATCTCCTTTTCCTCGTCATAGAACATGGTCTTTGAACTTTCAACGTCCTTTTTGAACAGCAAAGCCCTTTTGTGATTCGGATGGAACTTAAGTACCTTTTCAATGCACTTTGAAGCCAGATCATATTTAATCGCATCTTCATAAAGCACCGCAAGATTGAGCAGTGCATTAACATATACGGGATTTTCACTGACTATTCTTTTGTAATAATCAATCGCAGCTGACTCATTGCCTTCCATATCATATCGGCAGGCAAGATGGAAGAGGGCTTGCTGGTTGTCGGGATCAAGTTCTACGGCCTTCAAGTAATTTTTCTTAGCGGCTTTATATTCTCCCAGAAATTCGTTGACCCTGCCCAGCTGATAATGGTATTCGGCATTAAGATTCTCAAGACTCTTGAGGCTCTCAAGTTCGGCTGAAGCTTTGTCTGAATCCTTTGCAAGCCTGTATGTTGCAGCTTTTTGTAAACCAACAAATTCACCGGCTGCACCGGCAGACTGGGCCTTGTCAAGATTCTTTATCGCAGAATCAAAGTTACCTTCACTTCTCAGAGCGAAAGAAAGATAAACAAACTTTTGCACACAATCCGGTGCCTTTTCAAGTTTTTCTATAGCATCGCTGTATTTGGCGAGTATGCAAAGACCGAGACCTGTTGAGAGAAGGGTTTTCTTGTCCTTGGCTGAAAGTTTTTCTTCAACCTGGTTTGAAAATGCGTTTCTTGCGTTTTCGCTCGAATTCACATAAGCGGACAATTGAGTAATATCTTCCAGGGACGGGATATTCTCTGAGAAAAGATCGACTTGACTTTGAACCATGTCTTCCATAAATTCGCACTCCATGACAAATTTAATAACAAAATAATAAATTTTAACTTAGAAACGAGGTATTATAGTTTTTTATTTTAAAATTGCAACCCCCTTAAATTACCTATTTTAACAAGCACTAAAAAAACGGCTCTCCCGACTATAAAAATTACGATATAAGCATCGCATCTCCATACGAATAGAACCGATACTGCTGTTCTATGGCATGTCTGTACGCTTTTTGCATTTTATCCATCCCCGCAAATGCACCAACAAGAGCGAGCAATGTCGATTTGGGCAGATGGAAATTGGTTATCATGGCATCTATAATTTTGAATTCAAAGCCCGGCAGGATGAAAAGGTCGGTCATTCCGCAGGCAGGTTTTACTAATCCGCTGGTGCCGACCGTCTCCAATGTGCGAACACTTGTGGTCCCTACAGCGATGATTCGGCGGCTTTGACTTTTGGCGTTGTTGATAATTTCAGCATTTGACTGGTCTATACTATAATATTCATGGTGAATCTGATGATTTTCAAGGTTTTCTTCAGTTACCGGTTTGAAAGTGCCAGCTCCTACATGAAGTGTTACCTTTGCGATGGATATATCATTTTTTTTAAGCTGGTCAAAAATTTCCTCGCTAAAATGCAGCCCTGCAGTAGGAGCAGCAACCGCGCCATCTTTTTTTGCGTAAATCGTCTGATAACGCTGGATATCCTGGCTGGCAACGTCAAGGTCGTCATCACGTTTTATATAAGGGGGCAATGGCGCAAAGCCGATTTTTTTCAAAACCACACTGGCAGAATCTTTAGTATCAATCTCAAAAAGACAGGCGTTGGCATCGCGCGAAGAAAGCTGAGCCTCGCAAAAGACCTCGGCATGTTTGTCTAAGAGCCAGAACTTCTCACCCGTCTTCAGCTTGCGAACGCCCTTTAGCATTACCTGCCAGAGGTTGTCGTGGGTCTGGTGCAAAAAAAGCCCCTCAAGCCTCGCACCACTTTTGCGTCTGGCAAAAAACCTTGCCGGTAAAACCTTTGTATCATTAATTACGAGCAGATCGCCCTGTTTAAGAAAAGAACAAAGCATGGAAAAACTGCTATCAACGATTTCTCCGTTTTTTTTGTCTAATACCATCAAACGTGACTGGCTGCGATCGGCTGAGGGTTCTTGAGCTATCAGCTCGTGGGGTAAATTGTAATCAAGCTCATCGGTTCGCATAAAATTATAAGACCTTTAAAAAATCACAAAAAAAATATTCCCCGATAATAAGCTATTTTACAGGCTTGTAAATATTTTATTAAAAACTGACAAAGCCGGTTCGACTTTTTAGCGATAAAAGCATTGTTGATTTAACCAGTTTTTTGATTTTAGCAAAAGGCAGTAAATATGATACCCCGGAATCGTTTTGAAAAAACAACCGTCTCAATAGCAAGTCTGAATAAGCTTCAGCTGAAAAAAAAGATCAAAAACTACAAAGGCCGATTCAAACTCGATTTTACAGAAGAATATCTTGAAAAATCTTCTGCCGATAAGCTCAGGCATATACTGCTGGCTGCAATGATAAACTCAAAAGCCAACAACTAAAACTCTCAGCCGCAGAAAACACCCCCACAACAAAAACAGCTAATAGTCTCAAATAAAAACCATGTTTGCCAATCCCGCCCGATTAGCTGGCATTTGGATCTGTCTGGTGTGTTTTTTCAACCGGCTCAAGAGGCAGTAATTTATTGATCTGGTTCTGCCAGTTAGGCCGATTATTTTCGGTCTTTATTTTCGAGAGAGCCTCTACAATCTGCCTGGATTTCACATTGCTTACCTGATTAGTAAGACAATCGTTCAAAGTAACCATTATCGGGTTATCACCTGCTATGTCTGCCCCCTGCAGATAAAATTCCAACACATTACCAGCGGATTCAATGTTGTCATTTAGTAAGTGAGCCTTGACCAAATTAGCCAGCAACTCATCCTTCCTATTGGCATTTTCGGGGCGGCTTGCCAGCTGACCATAATATTCAGCCGCCAATTTGAATGAGTCGGTATTCAAATATATATCTGCAAGATCGCTCTGCACCTTATTGAGAAGCTCACTTTTATCTGCGATTTTCAGCTTCTTTTCTGCAAGTTCGAGGAAAGCTCTTTTTTGCGAATCACTGAACTGAATATTGCCATTATTATTACTGAGATTAGGCAGCCACCCTTCGAGAACCGAAACGTCAGAGAGTCTGAAAATTTCCATCAGTGCATCCCATGCCGGCTGACCTTCACCCTCATTTGCAATCTTGCTACTCAACCAGCTTACATCCTCAGCGGAACCGACCTCCGCTGCCAATGCTATCAGTTTCAACCTGATCGCCGGACTGCTGTCATTTACAAAATCCTTGCGAAGTATACCAAGAGCCTTGGCTTTATCGATATATATAAGCCCGTTGATAGCCGCTTCGCGAACCGTCGGATTCTCGTCTGTTGTTGCTTCTTGGAATAATTTACCAAAAACACTTGCAGCTTTTTCTTTATAAACGCTTTGAGCACACAAACGAGCCATGTCGTTGAGCAAACCCGCCTTTAGCTCGTGATCGAGAGCGGTCTCCGGCTGTTGATATTTATCCGCAAGCAAGGCTAAATACTCATCTCTCTGCTTATCTTCGAGTCCATCCCGTTCCAACAGTCTTGCAAGCACATTCGCAGCTTTTGCAGCCTTTTCTGGGGAACTGTCATTTAGATATTTAGCTGCAATATCCAAAGTCTGCAATTTGACTTTCATATCAAGCTCTATGCCGGAATTTGGAGAAAAGGCGTAATGGCACGCCGCCCCGAGAGCAACAAACTGCTCTAACTTAACATCCGGATCGGCTTCGACTTTCAACTGTTCAAGCAGCTTTTCCCCGCAATTGACTCCTCCCATAACACTCAAAAGGTTAGCAGCCGCAAAACGCACATCTCTGTCTGGGTCACTGATAAGCAAAATTAAGCCGGGTTCGACTTTTTTGAGTAACTGAGATTTGTCAATCGCCGTGCCAAGCCACCCCTGGTAAACCCGTGCTACCGCCCACTGTCTGACCATGGAATCGGAATCACTAATCCGCTCGGAAAGAAAATCACCCCTGGCACCATCGCCCTCAATACTGGCGTAAACTTTGTCAAGCGAATCAAGATACCGCTTCTGCCAAAACTGTATCTGCTCTCTGAGCTGCCGAATTTGATTGTCCTGTCTGAGAAGCCAATCCCGCAAAAATTCGTCGGCTCCCTTTTTCTTTATTTCCGTAATAATCTGTCTGCGACTTTTTACATCTTTGCCGGTAACATCTATTCCCAGGGATTTAAGAATATTTTCCGCCTCAGCGGCAACCTTAATATCACTATCGTCAAGCTCTTCGATAAGTGCAAATATCACTCGCATATCAGGATGCAGCTTCAGAGCAGCCAGGGCATTCAGTCTTGCGTTAGTGCCGGCACCTTCATCGTTAACGATCTCGACAAGCTGCTGGCCCATCTGCTCATAATCAAATAATAAAGTGGCCTCAGCACACAAAAGAGCAGTTTCACCTTTTTCGTTTTTCAGCAGAGACAAAAGCGGCTCAACAAAATCATTCTTCTGTGGAACCTTTTCCTCGGTACTGCGCATCTGCACCAATGCCTTACAAACCGCAGCCCTGGCAGGCTCGTTTTCGCTTTGAAACAATGCATCTATCAATATCGCCCTGGCCCGTTTATCGGTATCTACTAAAAGAACCATTGCGGCATCTATCCGCATTTGCTCTTTTGCGGCATCAAACAGGGCATCACGGTTGAGTTTAAGCTGTTTGTCTATGTGGTTTTCATCGACGGCTATAACTTCCGGCTGCTGAGCATAGCAAATCGGAGCCGATAAAAACAACAATATCAAAAATGTTCTGCAAAAAACTATTTTCACGTTAAAAAACCCAACTGAAAGTCTAATTACCCTGTTCGAAATATATCGTCATAATATCTAATTAACTGTATTTAATCAACTTAGTTAGAGTAATTTTACCTTATCTGGTAAACTTTTGTTCTTGAGTTATGGCTAAAAGGTGAAAATGTCGCCCAAAAAGCGAAACATCTCTTGTTGCTTAATAGATTTTGATGGCTATACAAATTTGTGCTCAAGAAAACCTTCAAGCTTTCTGGCTCTTACAGGATGCTGCATTTTACGTATCGCCTTAGCCTCTACCTGCCTTACACGCTCACGTGTTACCTTGAAGATTTTTCCGACCTCTTCAAGCGTATAGGTATAACCATCGCCGATACCGTAACGCAGCTTAATAATCTCCCGCTCACGGTATGAAAGTGTCTGAAGTATGTCATCGAGCCTTTCCTTGAGCATTTCCTGTGTCGCCGAAGCCACCGGTGAATCAATGTCATTATCTTCGATAAAATCGCCAAAATAGCTGTCCTCACTGTCGCCTATAGGCCGATCCAGACTTATGGGGTGCTTGGATATTTTGAGAACACGTCTGGTTTCCTCGATGCTCATCTTAGCATATTCAGCTATCTCCTCGATGCTCGGCTCCCTGCCAAGCTCCTGAACAAGCTCCTTGTTAGCCGTGCGGATCCTGCTCATGGTCTCTATCATATGTACCGGTATCCTGATCGTCCTTGCATGGTCCGCAATCGAACGCGTTATCGCCTGTCGTATCCACCAGGTTGCATAGGTGCTGAACTTGTAACCTCGCCTGTATTCGTACTTATCCACCGCACGCATCAACCCTGTATTGCCTTCCTGGATAATATCGAGAAAACTCAGGCCGCGGTTACGGTACTTTTTGGCAATCGAGACCACAAGTCGCAAATTCGCGCTCGATAGTGATCTTTTGGTTTCTTCGTACTGATCGAAAACTTTTGTAATAAGTGAAATTCTCTTTTCAAGCTGCTCGGGCGTCTCTACAACAAGACTCTGCAAGCCGGAAAGTTCCTGCTTCATAGCCTCAATATCTTCCCCATCGTAAATCTCGTCAGTGCCCTTTTCAATAGACCTTTTAAGCTCCTGCATCTTAAACAAAATGCCCTTAATTTTGGTCTTTAGCGGTTGAACCCTGCTGGTTCTGAGGCTCAACTCCTCCAGAAGAGTAGCAGCTTTTCTGCGATTGCGATTAAGTTTCTTATTAATATCCCGACATTGAACTGGCGAGTTACTGCTGAGTAATTTTTCAAAAAGCTCTTTGTTCCAGCTCAACAATTTATTGATAGTAACTATACTAAAAGATAGCCTTTCCTTAATGATATTCCTCATCGTGGTCTCAGAATTACTTATCTTCATGGTCCTGTCAAAAGAAAGCGTATTATCATTAACCTGCTGCAATGTCGAAACCGCTGCTCGTGCACAGTAATCATTCTCGAGCAATTTCCTGCGGAAAGCCATCCTCGTCAGCTCTATCTTTTTTGCAAGAGATATCTCTTCTTCACGCTTGAGCAGGGGTATCTCTCCCATCTGCGTAAGATACATTCTGACCGGATCATCTACCCTGCCTCTTGCCTGCCCAACAGCAAGCTCCTTTTCGAGGATAGCATCATCTTTATCAATATCGTCCGCATCCTCGGTCATCTCGAAATCTTCGTCTTCATCCTTGACAATATCCGATTCGTCAATAAGCTTTACGCCCTTCTCATCGAGTGTGGCCAGCAGACTGTCCAGCTGAGCCGGACTTGATGCATCGTCCGGCAGCTTTTCGTTCAACTCTCCATAAGTAATATAACCCTTCTTCAGAGCAGCCTCGATAATAGATTTTATCTGGGCATCAAAATCCTGTGCCTTTGCTAACGTCTCGGGCTCTACAACTGTATCCGGTTTTTTTGTTTTTATATTCTTTTTGACCATAAAAAAGGCTTCCTCAAATCAATCAAACAATAATAAATATATTTTAGACCAGACCTATATTACGCCTGTCAGACTTTTTCTTGCTGAAACTGCGAAGGACATCTTCGGTTTTTGCCCCGGATAGACCCTGATCTCTGCTGGCAGCTCTTATATCTGCGAGTACCTCGACGGCAGCATTAAGCCTCGCTGAATAATTGCCCTTTCGGCAACCCTTATCCGCAAGATCAACAACCAAAGACCCCATCTCGATGCTCTCAATACGGCTCAGTATCTGCGAAACATCTATATCGCCGTTCTGCTCAGAAAGCTGGAGTATTTTTTCCATTATTATCCTGAAGCTTTCCACATCAAAATCCTGCAAACTAAGCTTGCTCTCTACGACCGATATCAAAGATGGTTCGTTAAGCAAAACCTCAACTATCTCCCGCTGAGAAGATTTTGCCAATCCCTCAAAAGACTCATCTTTTCGCACAAACGAATTTTTAACCGCATAACTTTCGCTTTTTTTCAAACGACCCAGCAATCTGTTAAGCTCTGAGTTTAGCTCCCCGGCCCCAAGCCCGACAACACCGGCAAGCTTATTTACTATAACGCCCTTTTCGATAGCACTCACATTACCCGAGGCTACCGCCTTTGCAGCAGAGCTAAGATAATTCTCAATAGCTTCTGACTTTGCGGAAACAGTATCATCTTTTGCCATTGATTCTTTCAGCCGTTTCCATTTGAACTCGAAAGCATCTTCAGCATCAGCCATCAGCTGCAAAAAACCTTCCCTGCCGCGAGCTACAATAAAATCACAAGGATCCTTCCCCTCGCCGATAGATGCAACCTTAATATCCACTCGCTGATTCAAGCAAATATCAACCGCACGGTCTGCCGCCTTCTGGCCGGCCAAATCGCTATCAAACAGTAACACGATCTTGCGGGCAAACCTCTTCAATTGCCGAACATGACCCTCGGTAAAACTCGTGCCGAGCGTGGCAACCACATTGCAACAGCCGGCTTGATGTGCCATAATACAATCGGTATAGCCCTCAACAACAACCACAACATCCTGCTTAACTATCTCATGCCTGGCCTGAAAGAGACCGTAAACACTATTGCTTTTGTCAAAAAGCACCGTCGCCGGAGAATTAATATACTTAGCACCGGAGCCGTCAAGCGTTCTTCCGCCAAATCCAATTATCCTTCCGCTAACGTCCGCTATCGGGAACATCAAACGGTTGACAAATTTATCCGTCTGGCCAGCTGTTACCAGCCCGGCCTTTTTCAAAATATCCAAAGGCCCCTTCTGTTCGATCGCCCTGCCGACAAGATCATTGTCCACGCTCGCCAAACCGATCATCCATTTATCAATGCTTTCCTGATTGATCTGCCTTTGAGCTGTATATTCCCTGGCGGCTTTGCCCACTTCAGCATTTTGTAAATTCTCTACAAAAAGATCCTTCGCCCATTTATTAGCACCCGCGATCCGATTGGGGTCAACATCGTCGCCCTGCTCGCGTTTGCTGGCTTTGTTGCGACTGAAATTATTTTTTACCTCAATCCCAGCCCGCTCGCCAAGCCGCTCTACCGCCTGAGTGAAACTGAGATTCTCCCGCATCTGTACGAACTTAAAAACATCTCCGCCCGCACCGCACGCAAAACACTTAAATATCTGCTTAACAGGACTAACATACATGCTCGGCGAATGATCGTCATGAAACGGGCATAAACTAACAAGCTCTTTACCTTTTTTATGCAGACTAACATGCTCGCTGATTATCTCCACGATATCATTCGCCTGCTGAATACGCTGTATTAAATTATGATCAAACATCCGTGACTTTATAAATTTATAAGAATAAAAAAAAGGCGTACTCAATTACGCCCTTATCAATTTCCGATAATAACATAGCACACAACCCTGATCCTCCGACTCTCACAGCTGACTACCTTATGTATAGGAAGAAATAAAGAAAAGTCAAATCGGCCCCAAAAAACCCTTATACCACTTATAAAACGCATTTTTTTAAAAAAAGACACTTAGCTAATTCATACTTTTGATTGACCGACCAACGCCTTAATCAGCTTATTAATACAGTTTAATCCCAAAAAAATCTTGACTTACAGCCGTTATCTTCCTGGCAAACTCTTCAAATTCCACCCCCATAACCTCAGCCGCTAATCTGGCGGTGTGCACCATCAATGCCGGCTCGTTTATCTTTTGCTTTCTCATCGGCGCCGGTGACATATATGGGCAATCCGTCTCTAACATAAGCCGCTCGATCGGAACCGCCTTCATAGCCGCCCGGGCTTTGTCGGCATTTTTGAAAGTTACAACGCCGGTAAACGAAACGTGCCAGCCGCGATCAATCACTAATTTCGCAGCTTTGTCGTCCTCGCTAAAACAGTGAAATACCACCCTCGGTATCTTGCCCTCAAAACCATCCAGCACTTCTAAGGTCTGCTCAAAAGCATCCCTGCTATGCACGATAACCGGCAAATTCAGCTTCGATGCCAATTCAAGGTGCGACTCAAACAAACGAATCTGATCCTGACACGACGACAAATTATAATGAAAATCAAGCCCCGTCTCGCCAATCGCCACCACCTTTTGGGCTTGCGCGAGTTTCTCAAGCTCGCAAAGGCTCTGCCCATCCGCATCCTTTGCATAATGTGGATGTATCCCAACTGCCGCATACATATTCTCATAATTTTTTGCAAGTTCAACCACTTTGCCGCACTGCTCGATATTCGTACCAACATTCACCCAGCCGCAAACCCCTGCCGCTTCGCTCCGGCTCAAAACGCCTTCCAAATCACACGAAAGCTCATCAAAACCCAGATGGCAATGCGTATCTATCAAACAAAATTCGCTCATAAACACAGACCTTATTAATTCAGCACAATCAAAAAACGCATTGTATCAAAAATTCGCTTTTGACAAAGAATAATTTAGCTCGCCGCAACGGCTGTCAGGCCGCTGATAAATTTTGAGACTCAATATATTTTCAACTTGATAGTGTCCGGATTTTAAAATATAGTAAACAGAACGTTAATACAAGGGGAGTTTTAATGACTAAAAAAGCTTTCACACTTATCGAGCTTCTGGTCGTCATCTCAATAATTTCTATCCTGATGGCTATATTGATGCCTTCGCTTCAAAAGGTTCGCTACCAGGCAAAGTCGCTCGTCTGCAATTCAAATCTCCGCCAATGGGGGATCATGCTAACGGCTTATACAAACGACTACGATGGCCGTTTTTTTGAAGGTTGGTACGAGGGATGCAGCAATAACGGCGTATGGGTATTTGTCATGGAAAAATATTACGCTGCCGACCCGGAAGTGCGCTGCTGCCCGCTGGCAAAAAATCCCGATGCAGAAAATCCGTATAAAGCATGGGGTTATCTGGACAATCGCTTCTACGGCAGCTACGGTATGAATTCGTGGCTCTACGACCCGCCGAGAACCGTTAAAGAAACCGAAGGCCACCATACTATATTAAACTGGCGGAGGCTTGCGATTAAGAAAGGCTACCAGGTGCCGATGCTCATGGATAGCCAGTGGATCGACGGCTGGCCCGAACATTATGACATACCGCCCACTTCTGCCGGACAGGATTGGCTCGAAGATGACGGCCATAACAAAAACCATATGCGAAGGTTCTGCATAAACCGTCATGTGGGGAATGTTAATTCCATTTTTGTGGATTTACACCTCGAAAAACTGGGACTAAAACAGATGTGGCGAACAAAATGGCACCAGCGATTCAGCTTTTCTGAGCCGCTGCCGGCTTGGCCGGAATGGATGGAAAAGTTCAAAGACCCAAAATAAAGCACCATAAAGTGAGGTAAACGTCAATCATTTGTGCATGTATAGGCAGCAACGGGGGTAAAAACAGGGGAAAAGTGGTGTGTTTTTTTGGAATTTTTACGAATTTTTACGAATTTTTTGGAAAAGTTGTGCGTTTTTTACAAATTTTTTTACAGTACATGCGTAAACGATTGATTCCCGATAAATCGGGATGTCGCTTTGCTCCATATTTCACCACGAAGCACACGAAGAGCACGAAGAAAAAAAAGTCAGATTTCAGAGGTTAGAAAAAGACAAAAAAGATTAGCCACGAATTGGTTAGAAGTCAGAGGTCAGAAATCAGATATCAGAAAAAGACAAAAATATTTTGACAGTCCCGATTTATCGGGGAACAGGATTGAACAGGATTTTTAAAAAGAAAAGATAAAAAACTTGAACCACGAATTGACACGAATTATCACGAATTTTAAAAAACTTTTTTATCCCGCCAAGGCGCAGAGGCGCGGAGTTATTATTCCCGTTGGTTCTTCAATATGGAGCAAAGCGACATCTCGGCGCCTTTTGTCGGGATTTGTCGGGACTCGTCCAATCTCTTTTATTTTAGAGCAATTTAGATTGCCGCGTCCCGATCAACTACGTTGGGAACAAATTTAATAGACCCGTTCGACAAGCTCAGGGTGACGAAAAGAGTGGACACTAAAACGGACACCTTTTTTGACACATACAGCTTTCCCCGTGTGTAACCAGTCGTCACCAGTTGGCAATAAGCAGGGTAATTACCCGAAAAACATAGGAAACGATAACTGCTTAGACAATGAACAGTTAGGAACAAAAAAAGACAGTTTGGCATCGGCTGTCATGGGGAAAAAAGGGAAAGCCAACGGTCGGAATCGAACCGACAACCGCTGGTTTACAAAACCAGGGCTCTACCGTTGAGCTACGTTGGCGAAGAGCTGATTCTAATAAAAACCGCACCAAAAGTCAATAGCCTAAAACCTCCGGCGATTTGAAAAATGAGAGTGTTGGGGCTCGAACCCAAGACCTACGCCTTAAAAGGGCGTTGCTCTACCAACTGAGCTACACTCCCATGAAACAGGAAAAAGAAGATAAAACAATTCTCCGCAAAAGTCAACAAGTAAGAAATAATTTTAATCCCAGCTCTTTTCAACAAGTCTGATTATACCCAAACTACCCGCTTTTAAAAATAAATAATAAATTACCTTTAATTTTTTGGCACCTGAGGCGATTTTTGCATAATATCCGCCCCAACATTGACATCAATACCGCAAACTAATAACATAACGGTTTTTAATCCTGTTTAGGAGTCTTATGCAAATGACAGATGTATCTTTGATCACAGGGGACGGAATCGGTCCCGAACTGGCAGAAGCCGCAAGAAGGTGTATCGACGCCACCAACCCCCAGATCAAATGGGATATAGTTGAAGCCGGAATTGATGTCATGGAAAAAACAGGAACCCCAATTCCAGACGAAACTATGGAATCAGTAAAGAGGAACAAGATCGCCCTCAAGGCCCCCATCACAACCCCAGTTGGCACTGGCTTTCGCAGCATAAACGTCCACCTTCGCCAACAGCTCGACCTTTACGCCTGCCTGAGACCATGCAAAAGCTACAAAGGCGTAAGGAGTAAGTATTCTGATATCGACCTGATCCTTGTCCGCGAAAACACCGAAGACCTCTACGCAGGCATAGAATTCGAAAAAGGCAAGGATGACACACTCGAACTAATTAACTGGCTAAATGCTCACAGCCAAAGAAAAATCGGCCCAAATGCAGGTATCAGCATCAAACCCATTTCAGTTGAAGGCACAACACGCATTGTCAAATTTGCCTTTGATTACGCGAAAAAACTGGGACGCAAAAAAGTAACAAGCGTTCACAAGGCCAATATCATGAAATACACCGACGGACTCTGGCTTGAAATCAGCCGGCAAGTCGCCAAAGACTACCCCGACATTGAATTCGAAGACCGGATAGTTGACAATATGTGCATGCAGCTGATTCAGAAACCCGAACTTTACGATGTCATCGTCCTGCCTAACCTCTATGGTGACATTCTTAGTGACCTTTGTGCAGGACTCGTCGGTGGCCTTGGGATGGCTCCGGGAGCCAATATCGGCGACACCAGTGCCGTCTTCGAAGCCACTCACGGCAGCGCACCAAAATACAAAGGCCTTAACAAAGTAAATCCCGTCGCCCTCATCTTAAGCGGCGTGCTAATGCTAAGACACCTTGACAAGACAGAAGAGGCAGACAAACTCGAAAGAGCCGTCGCTGAAGTTATAGCCGAGGGTAAAGACGTCACTTATGACATGAAACCCGACCGCAATGACCCAACCGCAGTAGGTACCAGCCAGATGGCTGATGCCATAATCGAAAAAGTTAAAAGCTATTAATTTCTGTATTCGTCCGGCCTCTAAGACTAATTCTTACAGGTCGGCGGCCTTTTAAGGGCGACGACATTGAATCAGCAATTTTACCGCCATATAATTTCAGGTTCTGCAAAAAACATTTTTGCAAGCTTGATCCGACTCTCTTTATTTTTACCAGCCGTCCTCTATTCAGCCGTAATAAGACTGCGAAACGTGCTGTATAATAAAAACCTGCTAAAAAGCTTCAAAGCCGCTGCTCCTGTGATAAGTATCGGAAATATAACTGCCGGCGGAACCGGAAAAACTCCACTTGTCATATGGCTGTGCAATTATCTTTGCCGAAAAGACTACAAATGCGCAATATTGACACGCGGCTACAAATCCAAAAAAAACAAATACTCCGACGAGCCTGCCGCATTAGCAAAAAACTGCCCGAGTGCAAAAGTCATAATAAATCCCGACCGCTGCGAAGGTGCCCAGCAGGCTATAAATCAATACCACTCCCAACTGCTGGTAATGGACGATGGTTTCCAGCACCGCCGCCTTAAAAGAGACCTCGACATAATAACTGTCGACAGCACCAATCCATTCGGATACGGCAAAATATTACCAGCTGGCCTTCTAAGAGAGCCGCTCTCTGCACTCAAACGTGCCAATGCCGCCATCCTGACACGATGCGATCAGGTCAGCGATTCTCAGCTGCACGAAATAGAACAAAAACTCAGAAAACACAATCCAGACCTCAAAATCGCAAGAACCATCCACAAACCCACTCGTGTTGTAGCTTTCGAAAAAGGCTGTATCCAACTCGATCAAATTCGAAACAAAAAAATATTTGCCTTTTGCGGGATAGGAAACCCCGATTCTTTCTTTAATACGATAAAAACTCTCGGCTGTACCCTGACTGGCAAAAGAATCTATAACGACCACCACAACTACACAAAACAAGACCTCACAGACATATACGAAGAAGCTATCTACTTACAGGCGGATATGATCCTGACAACTCACAAGGACTGGACAAAGATAACCCTTTTGCCATCTGCGGAAAAACACCCCACCTTAGCCTGCCTGGAAGTTGACATAGATTTTACTCAGGGATTTGATACTATTAAAAAGTTGATTGATTGCTGTTTAGCGGATAAAATAACCCCGGCTTGACAAAATCCATAAAACAGGAAAATCGAATGTATGAAAGACTCATAAAAGTCGTTGCTAATCTCAAATCGCCAAGAATCCTTCTCGTCGGCGACTTCATGCTGGATATTTACACCTATGGCGATGCCCTTAGGATAAGTCCCGAAGCTCCAGTGCCAGTTTTGAAGATAACCAAAACCGAATATAGCGGCGGCGGCGCATCGTCGGTGGCGATGGACCTGGCTGCTCTCGAGGCCAAGGTAACTTGCATTGGAATTATCGGAAACGATGCCAACGGAGAAAAACTGAAAAAAATACTTTCTAATCCTAACATAGATACCAGCGGAATAATCGTAAGCCAAAATCGCCCTACCATAAGCAAACAAAGACTCATCGGACTCGCACAACATCGCCACCAGCAGCAGCTCTTCCGTATGGACAACGAAGTAACAGATGACCTCTCCACAGAAGAAACTTCTGTGATAATCGAAACTTACAAAAAACACATTAAAGATTGCGACATCGTCTGCCTCCAGGACTACAACAAGGGCTTGCTAACCAACGACGTTTGCTCTCAAATGATTGAAATCGCTAATAAGGAAAACAAAAAGGTACTCGTAGATCCTTCTCCGACAAGCGATTACTCAAAATACAAATCAGCAACACTTATAACCCCCAACAGAAAAGAAACATCTATAGCCGTCGGTTTCGCCGTCGAAGATATGCAAAATGCCGCTCAAGCCGCAAAAAAACTACACGACGACCTGAACCTCCAAGCGGCTGTAATAACACTCGACAAAGAAGGAGCTTACCTTTATACGAGTGATTTTAACGGGATAATACCCACCAGGCCGCGAAACGTTTACGATGTTACCGGTGCCGGAGACATGGTACTTGCAACCATAGCCGTTGTTCTTGCCGCAGGTAATGATTACAAAACCGCCGTCGAACTCTCAAACATAGCCGGCGGACTTGAGGTCGAAAAATTCGGCGTAGCTACTGTATCCATCGATGAAATAATAAATGAAATCATAGGCCAGAATCGTGGCAAAACCGGAAAAGTAAAAACGATCGACAATCTTTGCACCGAACTAAAATGGCACCGCAATCAAAAAGAAAAAATCGTATTCACAAACGGCTGTTTCGATATCCTCCATCGCGGACACATCGAATACCTCAAATTCTGCAAAGAACAGGGTAACATCGTAGTCGTCGGACTAAACAGCGACAGCTCAGTAAAAAAAATCAAAGGACCCGAAAGACCCCTGAACAACCAGCACGATAGAGCCGCCGTGTTAGCGGCCCTTGAATCAGTCGATTACATAACAATCTTCGATGAGCCTGACCCGCTGGAACTTATAAAGACTATAAAACCGGATATCCTTGTAAAAGGCGAGGACTGGGCACAAAAAGGTGTCGTAGGACGTGAGTTTGTCGAGGAAAATGGCGGAAAAGTAGTTCTCGCAAAATTCGTTAAAGATAAAAGCTCAACCTCTATAATTGAAAAAATTAAATCACTTTTGAAAAAAGAATAATGGAAAAACAAACTGAAAAAATAATACTCGATACGCTCT
>JADHXY010000074.1 GCA_016782755.1 Phycisphaerae bacterium
TTCATTCAAAATGCTTTTTAGTGATTCAAATTTTGATCTTACGGAACGTATTGCTTTTGCATTAGCCATATAGATATTATCGGCAAATTGAAAGCAAAAGCATTAAAAAAACGATAACTTATTTATGCGCAGCTCCTTAGCATAAAATAATTTCCAATACTTCCCACTAAATTTTCTGATTATACCTGCCTCAAGATTACCTGCAGCCTTCGCAATTTTAGGATCTACCTCATAAACAAAACCTTTAAGACTAGATATCCACAACCTATCATTGCCATACGCTAGTCCATGAATCTCCTTATCTTTTGTTGTAAAGTGAGTAACAACATTTTTGGATTCGAGATTTATAGCATATAATCCGTATTTCTGATCTATACCACTATTTTCAACATACCATAGATTCTGACTTTCGAAAGTCATGTCTGAAGGCCAATTAATATTGAGTCGTCCAATCATCGAAGCACCGCCTTTTTCCGACACTTTATAAATTCGCCCTGGCCATGCTTCTAAACCATAAAGAGTATCTGCATAAAAAGCTAAACCTCTACCAATTTCCAGCTTGCTGAGCTCTTCCAACTCTTTGCCGTCAAACCTCATACGGTAAAGATTCGTATGACCATTTTTGCTTGAACCAGTATAATATATGTATCCAGAGTGAGATGCGATTGCACTGATATTTTGAAAGTTGTATGGGATTGATTCAACAACATCTCCAAAACCTAATTTGACCTTTTTCATCCTAATGTCAGCTATTACCTGCTTTCCCTTTTCAATATACACTTGGTTTGGTTGTAGCTGTTCATAATTTTCAGCCTCTGCTTTTAGAACATACTTACCTGGAATTGCAAATAGGCTGTACATTCCATCTGGTTTACTCTTGGTTGAAAATGTTCCGTTCATGTCTCTGATAGTGGCTTCAAAAATGCCCCTATTTGTTATATCGTCGATTACGCATCCAATTATCCCACTGGTTAAAGGGGCCTTTGCTACACGTACTTTGTTAAGTTTCATTTGAGCAGAGCAGTTGGTGAAGCCTGCTGAAGTCCCAGTACTTACGTAGAACCTTAATTTCCAGCTGTCTAAAGAAGAAATGTCAATATTTGTATATCCAGGCTGTGGTTCCTTGTCCATATAAACTGTAGCTGTTTGGGAAGACCTATAAATCTCTATTTTTAATTGCTGTTCTGATAGATCAAGAACTTCATTTTTGTTTCCAGAAGCAGAGAATAAACGTACGGACTCAGGATCACGACGAGAAGCTGGAAACTTGCCAGAGGACAACAAGACATCTAAAAAACCTCCTGAACCTCCCTGCGCCTCCCCAGAAAGCTGTATTTCAATTATAATATTTTCACTACAAGCCTTTAAGTCAACGAGCGAGTCAACCCATACATCTTGAATCGATGTCCAGCCACGCTCATGCTCTGCATAACTGTCGATTACTAAAGTATCCTCTTTCTCTGTAACACCAAATTTTTGTTTACCTGTTCCTCGGTAAGAAAACTTATTTGTTTGTTTCCAACTCCAAAGGGATGAATCTATTTCTGAATCACTAAAGTCATCTTCAAAAATTACGACTTTTTGAGTTTGTCCAGACTTGGTATCGTAGGATTCTTCCTTTGAATTTAATTGTTTTTGCTTACCCATTGAACCTTTAGTTATACACAAAACCTTTGTTTTTGAGGCATCTTTGGAATTTGTCAGACCCATATAAATATTATCTCCAGCAGCATCAATACTGCTAAGATTCCATCCTGGTTTGTCAAGTGTTTCTTGCCACAAAAGATTTCCATCAAGGTCAAACTCTGAAATCCCAGGCACTGTGTTTCCATCTTGTCGTAGATTAAAAGCCACATAGAAAGAATTTTCAGTGTGTTTTACAATGGCATCCCTACCTAAATACATACCTATGTCTTCGAAGTGATATTCCCATACCACATTTATATTACTACCGTTGCGTTCAAGCTTTTGGACAACCGTATGCTCCTGCCCCGAAGGCGAGTAATCATAACAATAGGCAATATAGATATAGTCATCACAATCTATGGTGATCCCGGAAACACGGCTGTTCATTTCATTGACGGTGTAATTAAGCAATTCAGCACCATCGCTGGCATTATGCCCAATTAATCTGCCATGATCTGAAGCACCGGAACTGCTATCCATTCCCACTCGAAAAACATTTTTACTTGAATCTAATGCAATTGCCCAACCATAATCGTCCTTACCACTTGTATTCTTGGAAACAATGGTCCATATTTCATTGCAATTTTCATCAAGTTTTACTAATCTACTTCCTTGATTCGAACCGGAACCAGTCATTCCTGCCACATATAGATTGTTCAACTCATCGTTTATAGCATCTCTTACATACTCAAAGCCACTGCCGCCAGTATAGGAGCATAACTCATTCTCAAGTTCTGAATCGTATTTCCAAAATGTACTACCTGACCAAGAACCCATGATGAAAAGATTGTCATTACAATCTACCCAGCCATTCAGCGAAAGTCTTTCTCCGGGCTTAGTAACTGTTTTATATCCCGGCGGTGGCCATACAAAATTGCCTGTTGATGCATTCAGTTTGTCGACTCGTGTGGGAATCCCATATTGTCCGCCATTATAATGAAAAACCATAACATTGTTGTCAGGTGCAAGTTTTACTCTGCTAATACTATTGTTATTTGTAACCACACCTGAACCATTTAAATTTGTTTCCCAAAGTACCTGAAGCCTAACAGCAATGGGCATACTATCACTAAGTTGAGACTTAGTTTCTGTCGATAGTGCGGTGTTTATTCCGGCTTGTTGGCATAAATTGTTCAATCTTTCTTTTTCTTTAATCTGTTCATCTAATTTCTTTTTAAGTTTACAAAGTAATTCTTCGGCTAGGCTATAAGTATCTTGTTGGGCCTTTATAATAGTCTGTAATTCTTTAATCTTGGCTTGTAAGAGTTCTATTTCAATAGATGTTATTGAGTCTTCCTGCCCCCAGGTTGCTGCTACTAAAAGAAGCAGTAAAATAGCAATCACGCGAATAGATGAGAACTTATAATTTTTTGCTCTCATAATTCCACCCTTTCAAAATTTCATATCTCTCTATAATTATATATCATAAGGTAAGTAAGGAAAGATTTCAAGCCCACAACAAGCTAAACCTCAGGATTTCTGGCGTTTAAAAGCATTCGCTGTGTTCAGTGTGTTTTCGAAACCTCGTTGACCCAATAGAAACACCGTAATTCATATTCTTTTCCAGTTTCTTCAGAAAGATTTCATTGCCGAACTCCACCTTTTGAGATAAGATAATCTGCCATTTCTATATGTTTATTTTGTACTGCAATTTTAAGGGGTGTCCATCCATAAGTAGTTCTGGCATTTACATCAACTCCAGCTTCCAGAAGTAGCTGGACTATATCGATATGACCTGCTTCTGCTGCGAGGTGAATCGGCATGTAACCTCTTCTATCTGTGGTGGCACTAAGATTCAGCCCCATCTGTATGAGGGATTGCACTTCATCCTTATCTCCGCATTTTACTGCTTCGCACAATTTGTCTACATGAGCCATTTTCGGGTCAACTTCTCTGGTTAGCACCAAGTCATAGCATTTGCATTCTGGTAATGCCTGTAAATTGAGTAACAAAGGCTCTGATGCGGACTTTTCCCTATAATCTTCGAAGATATACAATCCGGACCTATAGGCCAAATACAATGTACCATCCTTTTCTCCAATGGCTGTGATGTCTTCTGTTAAACCTGTGAGTTCTACTGATTCCCAACTTGAGGAAGCTTCTTGAAATTCAAATAGACGGTTCTGACATGCTACGAACAATCCTGAATCACAGAAAGTAAGTGGACTAGTCTTTCGAGCCGGTAAGTCAACTTCAAGTTTGTTCCACCTGTGAGTTTCTTTGTTGAACAGCAGGATTCGATCACGTGATGAAGAAAACCAGACTGATTTATCAGTTATGCCAATAGGCCAGTGGTCATCTCCACGGCACGTTTCCCAAGGAAACTCGAAATGCTCCCACTTTTCTTGTTCAGGAAGATAGTGGCAAACCGCATTACCTCTGTTTCCGTCTTTGGTTCCTTGAAAGCCCCAAATCTCACCCTCTCGGCCAAGCACAAAATTTGACATAGATGGCGTATAGTAACATGTACCTAAATGGGCAAAGTCTGAGTCTCGAACATAATCAAGCTCGATACCGGTCCAATTACAAGTTTCTGGTTGATAAATCCACAGAGGATTATATGGTGAGTCGATGTAGAAGGAGCCTTTGTATGACTTCACGTTGTCAAAGTAATGGGCACTCTGAGGCACCTCTTCCAATATCTTGACGCTCTGTTCCAGAGCATTTAAGTGAATCAGGCCACGACGATCAGGCTGAGCAACAAGGGCTTCATAACCTATAGCAGACCAGCTTCTACCGCCTTTTTCCAAGAGGATAGTAATACCTGCTTTTTTATAGTCATAGAAGGCAACAGTAGCAGATCCTCTTTCACCAAGCCAAACACCTGCTTCTACCGGAACCAATTGTCTCGGGATAAACTTGTCAAGTGGTGGACACTCAACTTCAAACACATGCCAAGTCTTTTCTATCTTTCGTGTGGTTGTTTTTTTCTTTGTCAATCGTGTCTTTGCCTCTGTTTGAGGAGCCGCGCAAGTTTTGAGGCTGCCAATCGTACCTGGATATCCCGGCGTTGAACTGGACGTCTTTGGCTTGGGGACAGATTTTTTAACTATGTTTCTTTCGTCAACGCGGTTTGGAGCGGATTTATTTAAAAGCGTTACTGTTGATCCAGATGCATCCAATTCATAATCAGCCTTCGCGGCTTCTTGTGCTAACAAATTAGGGTCTTTGTTGAATAGTTCGGAAACCTCTTCATACTCCATTCTTCGCAGAAGCAGTTCCGGTTCTACCTGATCAACCTTCATGAACATATCTGGTAAAAGCCAGTCATGTGTGTTGTTTTCTTGTAACATAGCTTCATCATAAAATATTGCCAAAAACATCAAGTTCTTCAGCTTGACAAGATTTGCAGCGAAGGTGTGTTTTTCACCGTCTTGCTCAGTCAATATTATTTTATAAGTCTTCTCTCTCGTTCCTTTAGATACTAATATCTCGGCATTCTTGTCTTCCCGTTTCCCAATCAACTTTTCTTCAAAGATCAAGTCATCATCAGTATAAAAGGGTGTTTTCATCCAATAATCTGTCTTAATGACTTGCTGGGTTTTGCCGTCCCAAAAAATGAGAGCTGATTTTTCATTTCCTTGTTCATCTTCAATAACACCTCTTATCAGGAACATTTTACCGTTTGGCGATACCGAAAGCTGCCCCAATTTCTCGAACTTGGGCAGGAAGATAGTAACTACTGCTTTTCTATCATCCAAAGTTACAGAACTCAAAGCTACTTTTTCTTTCGTAGAATTTGGTTCACCAACTTCATATCCAGCTATATAATAGAGTTTGTCACCAACCGGCGAGAAAATACCACAGGCAATACCTTCCGCATTTGGATCAGAATATTTCTGCATCTTACCGGTATTGGTATCTATGACCCCAAATTCCTTGTTTGCTGTAACTACAACATATTTGGAATCCTGTGACCACGAAGCTTTAGGCCCGAGCTGTAACGCCTCTTCTTCAATCTCCAAATCGAGCTTAAAATATTTTTGCATAGTCCCATCAACTCTTGCTATGTTCAACAGAAATTTCTTTGATTCGTTTTTTAATAACGATGCTATCCAGTCACCGTCAGGTGATAGCGAAAAACTGCCGGATGAGCTGAAGAGATGCGTGCATGCCTCACCGGTGTCTATATTAAGACTGCTTATGTAATAGAGATCCTCGGTAAGCAGCCGAGCATAAAAAAGGTGCTTGGAATCCTTCGACCATTGTGGTTGCATAATCGTTAGAATTTTCTGGGCATCCGAATCACCATTAAATTGGATAGCTTCTTCCTTTTTTTCCTTGCCATCCGGGGAGACGATTATTAATTTCACGTCGAAGGTTTCTTGCTTATTCTCTTCTTCATTGATCCATTCCCCAATAAAGCCAAATAGAAAGTATGGTAAAACTTTGTTTTCTTCGCTGAATAGTTCTTCACCACTTACTTTTGTCTGGCTTTTTTTCTTACACTTCTTTACTCCCACATCCAGAGTTGCTTGCTCCGTCGATGCGGAGCTGTTAGGGTCGGTATGAGATGGTAGTACAGGTTCAACCGATGGAGAAGGTTCCACTCTATAATAAGCAATCCACTTACCATCTGGTGACCATGCTGGAGCTGACAACAAGCCGTCTTTTTCAACTTTATCCAATAACACCCGCTCACCTGTTGCAATATCATAAGTGAAGATAGCAAACAGCTCAGGATCATCTATATCAAACATACCAGTATCATCGCTAGGAGAAGTTACAAGAATTGCAATTTTGGAAGAATCCGGCGACCATGTCACAGGCGAGGAAACACATGCCAAAATGTAGATTACCAAGCAAGAAAGTGCTGCTATCAAAGCTATCGCAGCTTTTCTACTACTGACTTTTTGAGTTTTTTGTGTATCCATTACCAAGTCCTTTCAAAATTAAGGAGACCATAGCCTTTTTTATCAAAAAGACTATTATAGCTGCAATGCAAAGTAAAATACCCAACAATCCTATCAAGGCTAATACAATTATAGCATGATAGAAATAGTTCGATTGTATTGGGATCCAAAACGGGATTATGCTTAAGAAAGTAAAGAGAAGAAAAAAGTAGAATGTTGAAACTTTTGTGTTGTGGCCAAAGGCCTTGCCTTCGTTACATATGACAAAAACAGCTGGGCAAAGCAAAAAAACTATTGCGTTTCCAAAGATAAGCCCGCTCCAAAGCCTCCATGCAGGCGCCGGATCAAGAAGATGAAAACCAAATATCGGCATAATCAAGAGGCTTGCAATGTTCATATAGATGACACTTCGCGGCGGCAGACCTTTTTTATAATAGCCGCTTATGAGTAAATATAGAAAACCTATACCAAGGCCAACGTAGACACCGGTACACCTCTGGCAAAAAGGCAGTACCCGGCCATCTATCACAAAAGACCGTGATATTTCCTGGCTGCATAGAAACGAGAATATATAAGTAATTATGTTCATGAGTCATACCAAACAGGTTTACGTGAATAAATGGTAGGCTTGCTGCTGAACGGATGACGCAATCGGTCAATAACATATCTTGCCGCGATTTTTGCGCCGTACTTGAATAACGACTTGAAGACTTTTCTTCGCCGCTGGTCCTGCAGAACAAAAAGCTTTCTTAAATGATGAATAATTCTCTGGGCATTTACCCTGAACATCAGTCGGAAATAAAGCCTTTCAAGCTGCTTGGCGGAAAAACGCTTCGTACGCATGATTGGCGTGTGGAAATTATAAGCCCGATAGTCGGTAACTTCTATTATCCCATCCCTGCAGGCATCCTCAAAGACTTTAGTACCTGGATTAGGGGTCAGCGGAATAAAGAAACAATAATCCATGCCTACTTTATACTGGTATTTCGAGAGTTCATCAAGCGATTTTTTTGTCTCATCCCACATTCCAAATATCGTCGAGCCTATCGTAAAAACACTCGGGTATTTCTTGTTGAAAATCTCAAAAGCCTTAGCTGTTATATCAGGTCCATTTGAATGTTTTCCCAAATGTTTCAATCCTGCTTCATCAGACCTTTCAACCCCGATCATGACCTGGCACAGGCCTGCACGAACCGCCTTTTCGAGAATCCCAAGCTGCTCATCTCGAATTACATAATCTGCTCTAAGCCAAGCAGTCTGGCGGATTTTTATATCGTTTTTCAATAAAAGTTCGCAAAAGCTATCTGTCCATTTTGGGTCAACATTCCATGTAGGATCGACCCAGCCGAAGGTATGCCTGCCAAAATCACTGACAAGCCTTTTTACTTCACACAGGCACCTTTCTGGGGATTTGCTGCGATAGCAAGGCTTTACGGTCTGTCCGTCCTCGGCGATTTTCCCCATGTGCTTCCAGAGATTACAAAAGCTGCAACTATCTGTACACCCTCGACTGTGCTCTATTGAAACCAGCCCTGGATGATTTTTTGCCCCGAGGCCATAAAGATTCATAGGCACTTTTGACCAAGCTGGCATTGGCAAGATATCCATGTCAGCTATGAGCGGCCGTGATGCAGCTTTTATTACTTGACCGTTATGTTTGTAAAATATGCCCTTAACCTCCTGAATATCGAGTCCATCAGCAATTGCTGTGAGTAGTTCAAGAAGTGTGAGTTCACCTTCTCCTTGGACTATATAATCTATAAAGTCTTCTTTAAGAGATTCTTCTGCTGCATAGCTAAAGAACACGCCTCCGGCAATAACAATAGTCTTTGGATGCTGTTTTTTGACAAAGCTTGCCAGACGCATAGCTTCATGCGATGAAACTGTTTCTTCGCCGAGACATACCACATCAGGCCAGTCGGAATTAAGAGTTGAAAACAGTGTCCTCCAGCCGATCTTGTTCCCGGGGCAATCGATTATCTTAATAGACCAATCCGGCCTTGAAGTTTCGAGTTGCCCTACAAGGGACATAAAACCCAAAGGCTGCCAAAAGGCACTTGTTTCACTATTGAAAGGCCAGACGTATCTTGGTGTTCTGATAAATACTATTTTCATGGCAACCTTTACTAATATGGCCCCATTATTATCGAATCTACAGAGATATTATAGCTTTGCAGGAATAATTAACAATGATTGTTCCGGCTTACGGCAAAAGTTCAGGAATTTCTCAGACTGCCTTCAAGTATTGATAAACACAATACATCTTCCTGAGACAGCAAGCGGTTTGTGCAGGAGTTCTTCAATTTGGGGTAGTTTGATCTTACGTATCTGTGGCATGTGGTTAACGGCTATTAAAGCCGTTGGTCTTTGGTTGAATTTAATGACTGGAGATGCACACGAGTGTCATCAGGATATTGAATCCGGATGCGCTTTCACAAGCACCTTTCATAACCACTTGCTAAAGATGTATTTACACCATAGGTGACGCTGATATTATCTCCCATGTCTCCATTTACGCACTATTTTGCTCCGATCCTGCCCTTCTTTTTCACTTGATTCGCACCCCTATTGTTACGATATAATGGTATTATGAAAAAGATTTGGATTTATAAACGAGCAGGTATCAAGGGTTGGTGGGTAGGATGGTATGAAAGCGGTAAACGCAAGGCAAAGGCTCTGCCAAGCAAGGAACTTGCTGAACATTTCAAGCAGATTAAGTATACACAGTTAAACTCTGATGTATTCACAGGCCAGGTGTTGGCTGATTGGCCGCAAATGATTGGTGAATATCGAGAGGCCAAAAAAGTGCAAGGAGTCACAGAAGGAACGCTTTATGAAAGTGCGTTGTCGTTGCGAAACTTTGAGCGGCTTGTTGGAAAATGCAGCTCAAAGCAAATCACTCAAAGTGCCATCGACAAGTTCATATTACAAAGAGGGACTGAGGTGAGTCGTCCAACGCTCAATAAGGACATCAGAAATTTAAAGACATTTATTAATTGGTGCAAGAAGAAGCGGTATATCAACAATGGCATCGAACTCAGGGAATTAAAGGAAGAGGAACGGCCTGTAAGATCACTAAATGATGTTCAGATAAGAAAGTTGCTGGTTGCAGCTGGACCCTATGAGCCAATGAAAATAAGGATATTGTTGGCTTTAGGTACGGGCCTTAGACGCGGTGATATTGACTCGTTGAAAATCAGCGACATTGATTTTGAGACTAATAGCATTTCAACTACCAGCCGGAAGACCAAAAAGAGCATGGCTTCACGTCCTGTGTCAGCAGAAATAATGGCAGTACTGTCAAAATATGTCTGTAGCTTGGACGTTGGCCAGGAAAAATTATTTAGCACGAAATTTAACCATAGGATATGGCGTAAGGTCTGTAAGAAAGCAGGACTAGCCGATTTGAAATTTCACGATCTTCGTAAAACATTTTGTTCCCTGCTTGCTCAGAATGGAGTTTCGACTGCTGTCACACAGAGACTATTGGAGCATTCATCTCCCACTTTGACAAATAAGGTTTATACAAATGTTGATCCTGTGCTCCGTCATGCCGTTGAGCAATTGTCGGTTGGGAACTGGTTGTAATGTTAGATCG
>JADHXY010000075.1 GCA_016782755.1 Phycisphaerae bacterium
GGGCGCAAGGGACGTTTTTGGAAGATTCCGAAATCAAAAGAATAGTTAAATATCTCAAGGATGTGGCCGAGCCGCAGTTCCATCCGGAGCTTCAGCAATTAGGTAAAGTCGATGTTTCGGGCATGAGCCGCGATGAAATGTTCGATGATGCGGTCAGGATTGTACTGGAATCGAAGAGGGGAAGTGTGTCGTTGCTTCAGCGCAGGCTGAGTATAGGATATGCAAGAGCTTCGAGGATTATTGAAATGATGGGGGCATCGGGTGTACTTGGCGAATATAAAGGCAGCCAGGCGCGAGAGGTTCTTTTGACACTTGAAGAATATGAGAAACTTAAAAACCAGGGGGATCGTGATGCGGCTAACGGATACGCTTATGCCCAGGATGAGGGTGAGAAAGAAAGCGGCGGGGATAGCTATGTGACGCAGGGGCAAAAAGAATATATGGCTGTGGAAGAAGAGGAGGTTGAGGGTGAAGAGGATGACGAGAATGAGTATGAATACGAGTACGAATATGAGCAAGAATAGCAAAAGAACCATTCCTTTAAGGCAATCTTAAGATGTATGTTTAGTATTGCTTGACAAGTCTGCAAATTACGGTTAACATGTATAAAACTTAAGAAAGACGGAGTGCGAAAGAAACAATTGCGTCGTCTCATTCATGCAGCCAACAAATCCAGTGGTTGAATTTTGGGACTGTTCTGTAACAGATTCTAAGAAGAATGATTGTAAGTGTTGTGTCTATAATAAAAGGTAAAAATAAAAAGGAGGCTTTAGATGCGGTTTTGTCAGGTGATTTTATGGAGTGCAGTCTGTATTGGCCTTTTTGGAACTGATGGTGCGGCTAAGGAGAAAAAAGGAGCTGTGCAGGAATTAATTGAAAGCGGCGATTCGGTGCTGACGGCTAATGATCACTACCGGACATATGAGATTAAAGGTGGTGCGGCTGAGTTTGAGTGCGAAAAACTTCGGATTCGTATCGCGGCAAATTCGCAGGTAGTTTCTATAAAGCAGCTTCCGGAGGACAGGGAACTTCTGAATGTTTCACGGTCAAACCCGGGGTTTTATCTGGTTGGCAGAAACGGCGAAGTCATCAATTTCGCTGAATTCCATAAATTGAGCGACGATACTTATATGGTGGTCTCTAAGCGTGGTACGCAGAAGGTTATTTTTTCGGTTAAGCCGTCAGAAAAATATATCGCCTTTCATATTAAGGAGATGGTAGGCATTGCCAAGAGCTCCAGCTATACACTTGGCTTCGGGATTGACGGAGATCAGCGTTTGCGTCCTATGTCATTGGATTACATGACGTTTATTAGCGGAAGCAACCTGGATCGGAGGTTTCCTGTTACCTGGCCGGTACTCTGGCTGAGAGGTGAGGATTACAAGGGTGAGAAAATTCCTCGCGGCGGTTTTGCTCTGTATCTCGATGAAGGGGAAGAGCAAGAGGATGATGTTCTGGCTCATATCTGGGCGAATGAGGGTTTGCCACATCCTAAGGTCGAGTGGGAGTGGGATGTTGCGGGTGTTAAACGCTGGATGAAGTGGTGGGAAGATGTTTTTGCTGATCGCAGTTCGTTCTGGTATTCTCATCCTAAAGGCCCTGAAGAGTTTGAGCGGCTGCTGCCATATCTCGACAAGATGGATGTTCGCGAAGTTCATTTTTATCACTGGACATGGCGTGATAATGCTCATCATATGTGGGTGCAGAAGAATGACTTCTTTCCCAACGGGCGTGAGGATTTGATGAAATTGGCCAAACGCCTGAAGAGGGATTATAATCTTTCGCTGTCTTTGCACTACAACTGGTGTGAAATTCCGCTGGATGACCCGATCTTTGTCGGTACCAATCCACGGCAAGACCTGGCTGGGTGGGGGACGGGAAAACTGGCAAAAGCTATTGATAAGGATTCGACTACTATCTATTTTGCACCTGATACGGGAGTGGAGTATCCAAGTGCCGAATGGCATAATCAGCCGCCGCCGGCACTGAATCACTGGGTACATTTTAATATTTTGCATGTTGGTAATGAGATTATCAAATTCAAAGAGGCCCTGAATACTGAGGGTAAGGTCTGGGTTTTACGCGGCTGTACAAGAGGGGTTGGCTCGACTGAGGCGGCGGGTCACGATTCCGGCAGCAGCGTTAAGGGTTTGCTGGCCAACTACGGTGGATTTTTTATACCGGAAACTTTCAGTCCCATCTTTGATGAGATGATAAAAGAGCAGAGCGATTTCTGGAACGAATCACAGATGACTAATATGACCTATGACGGTGCTAACCCGCACTACTGGTCAGGTGCCAATGGTATTCAGATCAGACGCTGGCTTGGACAGGCTTATAGCCAGTTCGATCATCCGGTATTTTATGATACCGGTCACGGTGCACAGCTTTGGGGACACTTTGAGCACTATATGAATTCGTTTAAGGTGGCTCAGCCGATACGTATGGGCTTTCGCGGTGATATGGGTGTGCGGCCTCGCAGCGCGAGTATCTGTCGTGCAGCGGCTACGGTTGATGAGGCCCACTTGCGGATGTCCCAAGTGGCATCGGTTAATCATAGTGATTTCTCCATGCACATGCCCTTGCATTATGAAAGCGACTGGGAAAAGTATGGTCGTTTTGAGGAGCTGGTTGATTTGGTGCGGGACTGGAAAGAGGTGAGTAAAAAACTGACCGATGCACAGCGGGCGCGGATTCGTGAGACTATGGAGTTGCCTTTGGACCGTGGTTTTTGCTCGAAATATGTCTGGTGGCTGCGAAAAGAAAATGGTTTGACCAAGATATATCCCCAGAAAAATCCCCTGACCCGTCGCAATGGTGATGTTATGTGGGGCTGCCAGGGTGGTGAGGTTGGCTGGGTTACTCCGGGTCAGTATATTAAATTCGGAGATACGCTCGAGCTGGAAAATCCTTACAAGGCCCAGGAGCCGCAGTTTTCGATGCGTGTGATGTCGAAGATGAATTATGAAGCCGAGGATAATATCCCGCTCTTTACCGATGTTACGGCTCTTGATAATCCAACCGAGATGAAACTGGAGAAAAAGGACACAGGTATTTTAATCTCTTATGACAATAAGGGACGAAGTGCCTATGACGGCAAGAGGAATCCTGTGTTTGCTACATGGAAAAAGAGATTAGACCTGAGCAAGCATCGCGGTATCGGCATGTATGTTACCGGTGATAATTCGGGGGCGGTACTGGTTATTCGTGCCGGAGATCGCGGACGCGATTATGTTTTGAAGATTGATTTCAGCGGGAAAAAGTATATTGAGATTCCCAATGGTGAGGCTTTCTGGGCAGGGTCTGTATGGGGTGGCCCACATCGCAGCGGCGTTGCCAAGGACGATTATCAGCCCGGGCAATTTCATATAGGCCTCGGGTATATTCCGGGCAATACACAGGTAACGATCAAGGTGGAAGGGATAAAGGCTCTGCGGGAGCATGACGGCGAAGTTGTTAACCCGAAGGTGATTCTCGATGGCGGCAACGGCAGTATTACTATCAAGGGAACTCTTGGTAGCAGCCAGTGGCTGGATTATCGCGGCGGCAATACCGCTGTTAAGTATGACGAAAACTGGAACAGGATTGCCGAGCTTGCGGTAGTTAAAAATAATTATGAAGCCGGCAAGGGTTATCATAAGTTCAATGTAACGGCCCAGAATTCACCAGGCGATACCTGGGTATTTACCCGCTTCCTTACTGAAGGAGAACCTATAGTTATCAAATGATAAGTATTAGTTGAGTTTTGTAATATTTACAGAAATGACAATGGCGTACTTATTAATCGTACTTGGTATTAAACCGTTTCTTGTGAGCAGAAAAGGCGGCTATTGGATCGAACGTACAATGGCACTCTTAAACATATAACTTTCTCAGGATTTAGCAACAGACCCGAATACCAAAATAAATATACGAAGGTTAATCACAATTATTGTTCAACCTGATATAGACTCAGATTCCAGGAAGCCCAATGTTGAAGATTTTTCTTTGCTTTTTCACGCAGTTTAAGAAGTGTTTCTTCTGCTGACTTTCGTATCTCCTCATCTTTTGTTTCCATTTTAAGACGCTTGATCTCTGAGTAGGCATCGGTCGATAAATATGAAAGGTAATCAATATCTATTTTTTTACCATGCTTGAGGTGGCGATCAACATTTTTTCGAGCAATAAATTTATCCACGCTGAATGTACTCACAAAGACCAAAAAAATAAAGGCCAAACACAGCCAATTGCTGATGACCCAGGAGAGTGATTTCCTTCGAATGATTTTGAGGGTAAAAAGTACAAAATCGCCAGCCACCCAAAGAAAAAACAGGGCAACTAAAATCCTGAGATATGTGTAACCGTAGGCTTCTTCATACACGAAAATTCGTTTCAAACCCGATGAGATAATTACAAGAGTTTGACATATCATTGCAACCCCTGCATATTCGACCATTCGCCGGATGCGTCCCTTCTGTTCTCGAAGAGTATAGTTGGTATAAATGATAATTATTGAAGCAAGTATGACAATCGCCCAGAATTCAAAGAAACCTTTATGAGCATATTCCGCATAGGTAAGGGATGTATTTTTAATTACCTCTGCCCCACCGAAGAGATATTTCAACTGGATAATAATAAAAGACAGAAAAAGAAGGTTGTTAATTAGAAGAAAGACAAAAACAATGATGCCGTCGTAGTTCTGCTTTGATTGAGTTCGGTTAAGATACGATTTCAATGAAGATTTTTTTTCGGATCGAGCGAGATAGCCACAGAAAAGAAACCACATAAAAATAATTACAGCACCTCTTTGGAAGAGATCCGGCTGCCAGATGAAATCGAAGAAATTTCTTAGTTGTTTTTCAAATATCGGGTCTGCAGAAACAAAAAACCATGTAAAGACCACTATAAATGGAATAGAAATAAGAATTCCTATGAAAACTTTTATAGCTGCTCTTGAAGCTTTAGCAGTTCCCGTAAGTTTATTAAACGCTTCACCAATCGCATTTGGGGCAGCGAAAATCGAACCAAATATTGTTTTAAATAACGATTCTATTACTCCTACGCAATTGGAAAATGAATAACCTTCCTTTCCAATAAATGCAACGGCACCGAGACCAAAAAACACAGTTGGGATCGTAGCATAAAGAATAAGACCGTTGCGATAACAAAAAACACAAATAGAGAGATAAGCCAGAAGAAACAAGTGGATGGCCAAGGTTAATTTTGCTTTGTGCAAACTTTTTCTTTTCAGCCATAAAAATAAAGAAATAACTATGGCTGCAAAAATAGGCATAGATATACCGTAAGACCTATCCCAGAAAAGTATATTCCATATGAACGACATCAACATACAAGCCAGCGTGACCGCAATAATTGACATTCGCCATCTCCTGTTTATTTCATTTTTAAAAATTTTAGCGTTATTACTTTAGTAATGTTGCGGGGTCGAGGTTGTTCTTTTCGATGTCTTTGAAGTAATTGACGGTGCCTACTTTCAATTCAGCTGTAGCTTGGTCGTCGCAGACTATAATGCCCTTGGGGTGAAGCTGGAGGGCGCTTATTGTCCACATGTGATTGATGCTGCCTTCTATTGCCTGCATTAATGCCCGCGATTTGTTGTAGCCGTTGACGATGATAATTACTTCCCTGGCATCCATGACGGTCTTTATTCCGACGGTGAGGGCGGTTTTGGGAACCTGGTTGGTGTCATTGCCGAAGAATCTGGAATTTGCCAGAATTGTATCGTAAGTCAGGCTCTTGACCCTTGTCAGAGAAGAAAGGGACGAACCGGGTTCGTTAAAAGCCATGTGGCCATCAGAGCCAATACCGCCGACAAAGAGGTCTATGCCGCCGATTTTTTTAATTTTTTCTTCGTAGCCAGCACACTCGGCTTCGAGATCGGTGGCGTTTCCGTTTAGGATGTTTGCATTTTCTGCGGGAATGTCTATATGGCCAAAAAAGTTACCCCACATAAAGGAATAGTAACTTTCCGGATGGTCTTTGGGAATACCAACGTATTCGTCCATATTAAAGGTTACTACGTTTTTGAAGCTGACTTTACCGGCTTTGTTGAGTTCTATCAATTCTTTGTACATTCCCAGCGGCGAAGAGCCTGTCGGCAAGCCGAGCACAAATGGATTTTCAGCGGTTGGTGCGTATTCTGTTATCTTTTTTGCAACGTAGTTTGCCATCCATTTTGAGGCAAGGTCATAGTCTTTCTGAATAATAACTCTCACAATTAAATCCTCCTGAAAATTAAATTAACAAAGTTTTTTTAGCCTCTCAAGCAAATCGTCAGCAAGTTTAGTTTTGGCTTCGATATGCTTTTGTATCTCTGATACGAAACTGTTTTCTTCAAAGCTGCCGCGGACGGCTTCAAAATCCTGCTGCCTTATATCCTGTTCACCGTCTATGCCGAATCCGATCTGGGCACTTGGCAGGAATTCTTTTCTGGCATCGCTGTAAAGAATGTTATCCAATTTGATGACGGCTTTGCCCCATTCGCAGGTAAGCTCGATTATATCTTCGGCGGTCATCTGTTCTATTTTTTTGTTGATCCTTTCCTCGATCACCCTGGTTGCCCATACCCATTCATATTCAGAATAGGAATCGTGGATTTTGTCAAATTCATTATCCAACCGCTCAAGGGTTGAAATTTTCCCAGACTCAACATCGTCAAGCAGATCATTGATAACTTGCTGAGGCGCAAACATTCCTGCGAGATCGAGCCATTTTCCTTTTCCTATTTCTGTGTTAGATTTGAGCTGCTGACGCAACTGATCGGGGTTTTCGAAATTTTTACCCTCAAGCCTTTTTAGCAGACAGTTTCCGATGAACTTGGTAATGCCTAAATTGTAAAGTTTTATGCCGTTGTCAAGAGATGTATTTTTTATCTTTACACTGTGATAGGTGTAATAGTCACTCATTTCTCCGCTTGTTTCTTTAAGACTCTCCAAAATTCGGATTCCGTTGATCATTTTCTGGACGGTAAAGGGACTTAATAATTTGAAATTTATCCTGTCGAATTTTACGGGGTCTTTTCGTTTGTCTCTTTTGGGCCATTTTCTGGCGTCACGTACTGTGCCGACGCTTCGGAGGTTTACTCCGGGGATAAGCACGCTTTCATCCTCATGCTCGATAAGGTATGAGAAAGGCAGCCCAGAGGTATCCGATCTTCTGTAATGCCTTCCCATAACGACGGTAAAGGGGCCGACTTTTGCGGGCCATAGTATGTATGAATCGCTGGTGGTCTTTGAGCCTCTTTCGACCACTCCCTGATGGACAGGCCCAAGTTTGTACATGTGGTTACTCTGGTTAGAACCACTTCCGGCATTGAGAAAGCTGAAGAGGCCAGCTATGAGCAGGGTTGATTTATGGTGAGTTACGGTGTATGGCCCTGCAAAGATGGAACATGCCTCGCCATGGAAACCGCCGCAATTGGCGAAAAAGGCTGAATTTTCGGCAGAATACTGCTTTGATAATTCGCAACCCTGACCTATAAAACAATGAGATAACAGCGTTCCATCAGAAATTTTCGAGCCTGAACAGATAATAAAATCTTCGGCACTAACTCCAGGTCCGATATAAACGGCACCCTCGGGAGTGCTGTTAACAGAGCCATTTTCAAGTTTGTTTACTCCCTCTATGGTGGTGTTGGGGCCGGTCCTGACGTTTTTGATAACACGGCAGTTGATGATACGGGTTTCTTTGCCAATTGTACCCATCGAAGAAGTTACCGATTTTGTGTAATCGCCTATCATGGATTTAATCTTTTCGATCAATTCGGGGCGGTGCCTGTAAAGGGCAAGTAGGTATGCTGTCTGGGCGGAAAGGCGGTCGTACATAGGTATTTCTCTTCCGCCGGCTTCATTGAGGACAAGTAATTCAATGCCGTTTGCGAAGGTAGTACCTGGTTGAACCGCGAGTAAATCCACGTTTTCTATGACAACATCATCTTCGATAATATAATTTGCAATGTAACTGCCTATCTGATCTATGTAGACGTTATCGCCAATGATACAGTTGTGTATGGTTGCGTTTGTTATTCCGGAGGGTTTTGTTACGCCGCCGTAGAAAGAGACGGGGCCATCAAAATTGCCGATCTTTACATCCCCCGAGAAAGATGTGTTTTTAATTCGATCCGGCTTAAAATTTTGTGTGACTTTTATCCTGCCCCAATCGGGACATTGACAGCCGGCAACGATAAGCTGATCTATCTGCAACTCGGTCAAATCACAGTGGATTTGAGACATAACTAATTTCCTTAAAAAAACCTCCTGCAAGAAAACTAAACAGATATAATCGTCAATAAAGTTGAGGTTGTCCAGAAAAAATTACGATGGATTTTCAGCGTCCGATAATTGAGGCTTCTAACTGGCTATAGGAACTAAACTTATGTTGGGTCAGGCTACAGTGGAGGTTTCAATGGTTTGTTTTATATCCTCGGTTTCTACTTCAATTTTTAACTGCTGCATGAAGGACTGAGCGGTTTCGAGTCTTTGCTGAGCAAGGATTCGTACCTGGTCAAACCGGAAATTTTCTTCTAAACGGGCCTGCCAATATTGATATTCGATTTTTCTCTGCCAGGTTTTTAGGCCTCCGCTAACACTTTTGCCTGTAAAGGCGTAGCTTTTTATCTCGTTGAACAATCCGGCAGCACCCATTTCTTCGAGATTTCTTGCATCGGAGAGTATCATAGCTTCTATCATATGAGTGAAATTACCAGAACTTTCAACAAGTATCCTGTTAATTTTTTGGATTCTTGCAGGTTCGACCTTGCCTTTTAAGACCTTTTCAGCGATATCCGCAGAGGTCTGACAATCGACGTTTACGGCAGAGAGGGACTGTTGGGCAGGGTTTTCCCGACCGTAAGCGAGTGCCGCATAATTGAAATAAGCTGCAGATATGAGACTGAACCTGTCGACCTGCATATTTCTTTGGGTGATCTGAGGCATGTTTGAAATAAGCTCGACACTTTTAGCGAGCCTTTTTGTACGGTCCCATAGGGAATCGTCGACCCCGCCACTCAGTGATGTCACTGTAAGTAACTTTTTAGCCACTTCCCTTATGTTAGTCTGTTCAGTCATTTTTCCCCTCTCAAAAATATAATAAAGAGGCTAAATGAAATAATACATTTTGTCAAGTTTTTTTGTGTCGTTGCAGCAGAGTTTATAAAGAATTGTCAGATTTTTTTTTCTAATAAAAAATTTTCTTAAATTTTACAGTAATTTATTGCATTGTGCCGATAGTGTAATGTATAAAGGTATCAAATCTCTGATCGCTTTCATCAAGTTTTTTTTCGATTTATCAAGGATGGAATTATGTCGAACCAGCCAAGGGTGGCAAAAGTTTTGGCAGCATTGCTTGTTTCTATGACATTCGGTGCTGCGGTTCTTCTTGCATTAGGCAATAACCCCCCTTCTGAGGGACCTTTTTGCCTGAATGCATATTATCGGCTCCAATCCCTTGAAGATATTGTCAGTTCACAAGCAAGTCAATATCCCCTTCGCTGGAACCGCCTTGAAGTTTACTACAGCAATACAAAGTCCGGAAATATCCAACAGCTTTCAGCATTGCAGGGACTTGGTTCTGAGGTTGAAATCAACTGCCACTTTATTGTATGCAACGGACAAGGCGGCAAGGATGGTCAGATACAGCGGACAGAAAAATGGAACAGGCAATGGTCAGTGATTCCTGATGCTGGCTGGTACGGAACCGATCAGACGATAAGAATATGTGTGATTGGTAATCAGTCACAGGGCAAAATTACCGATTCTCAGCTGAAAAGAACTGAAGCCCTTGTCGAGCTTTTGTACAGAAAATTTAATATCCAACCTTCATCAATATATTATCCTGATGCCTGGCAGTAAACTTTCAAGTTAACAGGTTATTGTAAATTCATTCCACCAGCCAAACGCTAAAAGTACTTAGGGATTGCTGAATAAAACTTAACTTCTTTATATACAAACAGATACATTCTGTTTAAAATATGCCAAGTGAATGGATTTTACTGCAAATCACTTAAAATGCTTGCACTTGGAGAACATGGATGTATCGAAAAGACG
>JADHXY010000076.1 GCA_016782755.1 Phycisphaerae bacterium
CGGCAGTTTCCGCAAATGCGATTCTCTCTTCCAAAACTTACGCCGGTTGTGAAGCTTTTTTTGATAATTAACATAGCCGTATATTTTCTTTGTCTGCTCTCAGGCAACTTTAATTATTATATAAAAACCTTCTTCCAGATCGATGCAACATCTACATGGACAAAGCTTCAGATTTGGCGGCTGATAAGCTATCAATTTCTGCATACCGCTGGAATCGGGCACATCTTTTTTAATATGCTCGGTCTTTTCTTTCTCGGCCCGACCCTGGAAAGACATTGGGGTTCAAAGAAATTTGCGATTTTTTATCTTTCCTGCGGAGTTGCCGGGGGTTTGTTTTACTTATTTCTGGCTTCGATAGGTTTCTTGTCTGCTGGCATTATGGTAGGGGCCTCCGGTGCGATACTCGGAATGCTTGCAGCTTGTGCAATTCTTTTCCCTCATTTTGTTGTATTCATTTTTCTCTTCCCTGTACCTATCCGTTTAGCTGCTATTTTATTTACCTTTGTTTATATAGTTAACGTCCTCTCGAAAGGCCCCAATGCAGGCGGTGATGCCGCGCATCTTGCCGGAATGGCCGCGGGAGCTGTATATGTGCTCTCTAAATCCTGGAGATCAAGAGTAAAACTGAAATACCAGCAGCAAAGATGGCAGAAAAACATCAACGAGCAGAAAGATATTGAGCGTAAATTAGACCGGATATTACAAAAGGTACACGATTCAGGCATTCAGAGCTTGTCAACTCAAGAAAAAAGAATACTAAAAATGGCAACGAAGTTACAGAAGCCCCAACCAAATAGAAAATAATGTTTTTTTACTAATCCAATCAACTGCGGCAATGATTTAATATTCAGCCTTAAGTTCTCTCGCCATTAGATCGTTGATTGCCTGACTCACCGATTTGCCTTCAAAAATCACTGCGTAAACCTCCCTGGTGATAGGCATTTCAACCCCTCTTTGCTCAGCCAGCTCAATCACGGATTTGCAAGTTGCAACCCCTTCGATAACGGATTTGGTAGCTTGCATAGCTTCCTGAACACTCTGGCCTCTGCCGATCCTCTCGCCAAACGACCGGTTTCTTCCTTTGGGAGAAATGCAGGTAGTCACCAAATCTCCTAACCCCGTCAACCCGGAAAACGTATTTGCCTTTGCACCGCACGCCACACCAAGCCTTGTTATCTCAGCAAGACCTCTGCACAGCAGGGCAGCTTTTGCATTATCCCCGGCTTTTGTACCGTCGATAATTCCAGCGGCTATGGCGATCACGTTTTTCATCGCCCCCGCCAGTTCGACCCCGAGTATATCCGTATTTGTATATACCCTTAACCACGGGGTGTTAAACGTAAGCTGAACTTTTTTCGCTAATTCGATATCGCTGCAAGCTGCACAAGCCGTAGCCGGAAGCTTTCTGGCCAGTTCGTCCGCAATTGTCGGGCCGCTTAGTGCAGCACAAATTGTCCGGCTGCCAAGTATTTCCTCTAATATCTGGTCAGGTAACTTGAGCGTGCTATTTTCAATTCCCTTAGCAACCGAAACTATCGGAACATCAGCTGGTTTATAATCTTTGAGCCTTGTCCACACACCGCGAACAAACTGGCATGGAACAGCCGAAACAACAAGGTCCGCACCCGCCATTATTGTCTCATCGTTCGAGTCGAATACAAGATTGTCAGGAACCTTATACCCAGCTAAAAATTTAACGTTTTCACGTTTTTGCTCAAATTCACTCAGCTGTAAAGCATCGTATCCCCATATTCGTGTAGCGATACCCTTCTCGCACAGCAGCATTGCCAGAACTGTCCCCATGGCACCGTCACCAATTATCGATATATTCTTAAGCATGATGACTATTAAACCATTAGATCGTTAAAAATCAACACTCAGTTATAAAAACTTTTCTCAGTCGAGCATTTCAATTTTTTCAGGCCTTTGTTTTTTAAGTTCGCTAAGCTGATTACGCCCGATTATTATCTCAAATATTGCGGCATTATCATGATATTCTTCGCTCAGAATATTATAATGCGACCTCAAAAAACTCTGTAACTTTCCATTTGCCGAACTTGTCTCGATGCGAATCTTTATGTTTTCGCCTTTGTATATATTCGCAACCGCATTATTGAGTGACTCAAGTCCTTTGTGGCTTTTCGCTGAAATACTCAACGCCTCAGGAAACATTGCCTGAAGGATTTGGTATTCATTGATATCCATTACATTATCGATTTTATTGAACACTTTTACCTGAGGTTTCTTTTCGCAATTGAGTTTCCCAAGAACACTATCAACGCTTTCGACCTGCTTTATTACATTTTTATTGGCGACATCGATCACGTGCACAAGCAGATCCGCATTAAAAACTTCTTCAAGAGTAGCTTTGAATGATGCGACCAGATGATGCGGTAGATTTCGTACAAACCCTACAGTATCGCTCAAAAGTATATCAACGCCATTCTCAGGCGTCCATTTGCATGTCCTGGTATCAAGTGTTGCAAAAAGCTTATCCTCCACATAAACCGCTGATTTCGTAAGGGCATTAAGAAGCGTACTTTTGCCGGCGTTGGTATATCCCACGAGGCAAACTTTGAAAAAATCCTTTCGGCCATTTATCTCCCGCATTTTTCGACGGTCAATATTTGCCAGCTGTCTTTTAATCTCAGTTATCCGCTTCTGCACAAGCCGCCTGTCAATTTCAAGCTGCTGCTCACCGGTACCTCTTGTCCCGATACCGCCAACAGCTCCCGCCGCAGTTCCGCCTGCCGCTCCGGCAACAGTATCGAGATGGCTCCACATTCGGGCAAGTCTGGGGTAAGTATATTCGAGTTGAGCGAGTGATACCTGCAGTTTAGCTTGCTTGGTTTGGGCTCTGGAAGCAAAAATATCAAGTATTAATTCGCTTCGATCGATTATTTTAGCATCGATTATTTTTTCCAATTCTCGAATCTGGCGAGGCGAAAGATCATTGTCAAAAATTACCACATCTGCATTGCATTTTTTCACGCGCTCAGCGAGGTGCTCAGCTTTGCCTTTGCCTATATAAAGCTTGGTACTTGGGCGATTTAATTTTTGCTGAATACGGTCAACTACTACGGCTCCCGCACCCTCTGTCAATGATTTCAATTCAGCAAGATCGTCGCCAATATCCTGGCCGCGAATTTTAGCACCAACCAGGACTGCTCTCTCTTTTTTTACTTTGAGATTTTCTCTAAACTTATCCAAATTAACATTTCTCCAAATTTACATGCTTTTAATCAATCTTATATACGATTTTTTCAAAATACAGTAAAACAAAAACAAGGTTATTCTGTAAACATCGCTTAGACTGGTGATAGCTCATTTTTTAATATCTCAAAAAAAGCTTTATTAAAGCAATCATAAAGCCGATTAATAGTTCTGCATCTGTTTTGATTTATTGACATTTAGTCTGTTAACAAATATAATACCTTTTTGTTTTTTATAAATCTGGAGCTTATGGCAAAAGAGAACATAGAGTCTTTATCTCACTCCGAAGGCGATAATGTCCAGCCTCAGTTGGCGACGAAAAACTCCTTTTTTCTGCGTTTTAGACGCATTTTAATCTTATTTGCGCATATTTTTGCTTTCGCAGCCTCCTTATTGCTCGCATTCACACTCGCCAACGATATGAAAATCAGAAGAGACTGGCTCTTTGGATTGTATCCATCGTTGCTTGTCATTTTGTTAATTATAAAAATAATTATTTTCGGCTTATTCAATCAATATAGAGGCTGGTGGCGGTATGTTGGCATATCGGACCTTGTAGGCATTACCGGTGCTTCCGTATTGAGTACCTTTATAGCAGTAGCAACATGGTCTTTGTCGCAAAATGTCATTTTTATACGTGATTTTTTAACTAATATCCATTTTCGTGGTTTACTGGAAGTTGAACAAAATATTTTCATTCTCGATATGTTCTGTACCGTCCTGATAATGGGCGGCCTAAGGATGGTGATAAGACTTTACTATGAAGAATTCAGAACTATCGAGGGGAGCAGGGTCAAAAGGATCCTAATTGCAGGCGCTGGTAATGCAGGAGAGGCGCTTCTTCGCGAAATTCAACGAATGACTGTTTCGCAATATGACGTAGTCGGTTTTATTGACGATGACCTGTCAAAACAAGGTATAAGCATCCATAGCATCCCTGTATTGGGGACGGTCGATCAGCTCGCAAAAATTTGCAAGGATAAGAACATCGAAGAGATTGCCATCGCGATGCCTTCGGCTACACATAAGCAGTTGAGAAAGATTATTCAGGTTTGTCAGGGTGCAAAAATTCGCTTTAGAACAGTTCCTTCGATTACTGATATTGCTTCAGGCCGTTTCAAAGTATCGCAAATACGGGATATTGATATTAACGATCTGCTCGGACGTGAAGCCGTTCAGCTTGACCTTGACCTTATTAAGCAATTTATAACTGATAAAGTTGTCCTTGTTACCGGTGCCGGCGGCTCGATCGGTTCTGAAATGTGCAGGCAAATCTGTAATTTTAACCCCAAAATACTTTTGCTGGTCGAGCAGGCAGAGAATCCCTTGTTTTTCATTGAAAGAGAATTAAGGTCAAATTTCCCAGAGACTCCGCTTAAAGCCATTATCTGTGATATCGCAGACAAAGTAAGAGTATTTGAAATATTTCAGAAATATCAGCCACAGGTCGTTATTCATGCCGCTGCCCACAAACATGTACCGCTTATGGAAACCAATCCCGGCGAATCCATTAAAAACAATGTTGTAGGTACTATGAATATTGCGAACGCATCGGATGCATTCGGTTCTTCCAACTTTGTTATGATAAGTACCGACAAAGCCGTCAACCCCACTTCGCTTATGGGTTCTTCAAAGAGAGTTGCAGAGATGTACACTCAGGACCTTAACAAAACGAGTAAGACGCACTTTGTTACTGTAAGGTTTGGTAACGTTCTTGGTTCTAGCGGTTCTGTGGTGCCTATTTTCAAGGAGCAGATCGCCAATGGAGGGCCTGTTACCGTAACACACCCGGAGATGAAAAGATACTTTATGACAATTCCCGAAGCCAGCCAGCTTGTACTGCAAGCCGCAAGTATGGGGCATGGTGGAGAGATATTTGTGCTTGATATGGGCGAGCCTGTAAAGATCGTGGACCTTGCAACCGAGCTTATAACCCTCAGCGGATTCAGGCCAGGAGAGGATATCGACATAGAATTTGCCGGCTTAAGGCCGGGTGAAAAACTCTTTGAAGAGCTTTCGATCAAGGGGGAGGATATGCAGACCACAAGGCATCCCAAGATAGGTATATGGAAAAACATTGTTGTGGAAAGAGAAAAGCTTAGAATGTTCATAGACGAGCTGGTTGGAGTAGCCAAAACTCAAGATCATCAAAAAATCGTGGAAAAAATCAAGCAGCTTGTCCCCGAATATATCGGGAAACCACAGAACTCTGCTGAGCCTAAGCAGGTTCACCAAAACACGGAATAAAAACTTTTACTGTTGTACCCTTATCAACCTGGCTTTCGATTAACATTTTACCACCGTTATTTTCTACAAATCGGTATGCAAACGAAAGCCCAAGCCCTTTCTTTCTTCCGGCTGGCTTATCCGAAAAGAACGGATAGATCGCCTTTGAAGCCGTCCTTGAATCCATGCCGCATCCGCTATCAGTTATTTCAAAAATAATATGCTCATCACTCGCTCGAAGCCCGACCTTTATCGGTTCAATCTCGTCTTTATAAGATTCTACTGAATTCGTCATAATATTAGCCAGAGCTGATGCTATCTGACCGGAATCGCAAAAAACATCTCCCACGTCCCCGGTAATTTCTTTTACCACATTCAAATTTTCGATACCGGTTTTTTTAGATGTTAATAATATTGCATCATTCAGGATTTGCTCGGCATTTGAATAGGTCTTTCTCGAAGGCTGGAATGTGGAAAAATGCATCAAATCCTTAACAATACGCGATACTTCCTGGCTGTTCTGAGAAATCTGATCTAAAAGTTTTTTCTTCTCAGGATCTGTTTCACTTTCAGCGAGAAGTTGAGCTCTTGCAGAAACTACCACGCATGGATTGTTTAATTCATGCGCTAAACCCGATGATATTTCGCAAAGTACATCTAACAGGTCAGGTGAAAATGCTTCTTTTTCCTTTTTTATTTCTTTTGCGTCTTGTTTTAATTCAGCCTGGCTTTGTGATTCATCTTTACGGCAAAGGATATTTGCAAATATTTCGCCATAATGCGATTGCTTTTGCAGCTGGTTTACAACTTTCAGCAAAGTTGAGGATAAACTACTCGATGAAGACATGATGTCGTATCCTTTTTCAATGCTCGCCGGATACCTTGATTCAAACAATATCCCACCGTAAATATCATTCCCGGATACTAACGGTGCCATTTTTATTGCTATATTATTAAACCTGACATCTATTTGACCAAGCAGCCAGTCAATATTGAGATTCTTTTCGATAATTGCAAAATTCTTAAAACGCTCATCAGAGAAAAAAGGCCGATCATCAGGGATTCTTACAAAATATGTTTTGCACGTCTGTGGATTTTCCAGTACGACCGCACTGGCAATATTAATTGCCGTTTGACTTTTCAAAAACACACAAACCTTACCAGTTTGATAAAAATTCTGCCATGTACGAGCTAATTTCTCTGAGTATTCTACGGCTGTATTGCAATTCTCTAAATCAGATAGCAAGTTATTAATAAAATCAAATTTGGACTTTTCGAATTCGAACTCTTGTTTTTCTCTTTGAAGTTTCAGACTATTTTTCGCACAGTTATATGCAGTGTTCTGCAATGTCCTGCCGTACTTCTCATCAAAGCCTTCTGATATTATCGAATATTTCTGGCAGTGCTGCTTTACTTGTTCGAGGGTCTTTTCTTTTATATCCTTGACCTTATCAACGCTGATATTGAGTGTCTTGGCGATTTTTTCGACATTGCCTATCCTATCAAAACTGCAGCAAAGCCCTAATTCCGACTCCCTCGATATGCAATAAGCCAGCTGCAAGACAAACGCCAACCTGGCCTCAGGCATATCAGCAATAATTGCCGGGTTCTCGCTTCTGTACAGCCGCAAAGCCAGAACGATCTGCTCGGGTGCATTAAATTTAGCCCCAAGGCGTTTATTAATTGTAAGATAATCAGTCCCCAGCAGCCTGCGCTCAATTGCAATATCGTTCAAATTGTCCTTTTTAGCCTGGTTTAAGAGTTTTTCAAAACTGTTCGGCATTGCATCCAGAAGGGCATATTTGCCTATATTTGACAGCAACCCTGCAGCATAAGCCATGTCTGCATTAATCTTTGGTTCTATGGCAGAGGCTATCAGTCTGGCTCCATGGGCCATTGAAAGGCTATGAACAAGCAGACCTTTATATATGTCATCATAACTCTGAAATTTTTTATCTTCCCATGCTTTTACGCAAAGCAAGGATTCTTTAATTAAGCCAATGCCGTGATTTTCAATTGACTTGGAAATCGAAAAATTCTGCTCAGCTAAAGACGTTTTGTTTTTTTTCAGAAATTCTAAATGGTTTAATAGCAACACAGGACACGTTTCGAGTAAACCCGCAATATCCTGCCCAGTGCAATCAGGATTGACTGCCAGTTCCAGAATTTTTGCTGAAATACACGGGATGGTCGAAAGAGCCTCGAACCCACAAATATCCTCTTCGACCTGTAAACTGTTCAACTTATCATTTGACTCAACCATATAATTCATTCAATAAAATAATTTGTTATAAACGAAGACACTGCGGGAGAATTAATTAATCACCTTCCTCACGGCAACTAAACAAGCACGCAAATCAGCAACTCACAACACCCAATCCGGATTAAGAAAAGAAAAATCCCTTTATTTCATCTCAAGTATTTTTGCTATCTTGTCCGTTAGTTCTACGATATTGAAAGGCTTTTGTATAAAATCTTCGGCTCCGCTTTTAAGCAGATTTTCTATCTCATCAGCTTTTACGAGCCCGCTCACGATAATTATCTTGATATTTTGAAATTCCGGGTTGCTTCTGATCGTCTGGCAAACTACGTTTCCATTAACATCAGGGAGCATGTAGTCAAGCAAAATCAAATCAGGCCGAAAACGCTGTGTCAGCATACCGGCCTCATATCCGCTCGATGCTTTCTTGATCTCAAACCTGCCATCCCTTATCAGGACATCCGCAATCAAATCAACAATTTCAACATCGTCGTCAACAATTAAAACCTTCTTTTTGCCCGATTCTATATTGTCGAGAGGAATTCCATTGTCTTTCATGAATTTGATAAGACTTGCTCGCGGAATTCTTCGGAACTTGGAACCAGGTACTCGGAAACCATCAAGCCTGCCGGAGTCAAAACAGCGTATTATCGTTTGCTGACTAACCTTGCAGACCTCAGCGGCTTCGCCTGTTGTAAATAAATCCTTCATTTTATCTATTCCCCTACCTCGAACTGGATTGGTATTAGTTTCTTTGCCCTATATTGCCTTCATAACCTAATTTAACCTTATGATAACAAATTTGTCAAGCTTTAAACGCCCCATGAACGTTAAAAAAGTTAAAATAACAGCTATTTTATCGAACCTTGTTGTATCACTGTTGAAAAAGTAGAAAAGGCCGATCAAATTTGCATGAGGGGTGTGAAACGAGTGGAAAAAGGGGGAAAGTTGTTAGTTTTTTTGGAATTTTTACGAATTTTTACGAATTTTTTGGAAAAATTGTGCGTTTTTTACGAATATTTTTTGGGGTACTTGCGTTTTTGATTGTTTCCCCGATAAATCGGGATGTCGCTTTGCTCCATTTACGAATCCCGATGAATCGGGATGTCGCTCCGCTCCATTTTGACATAGCCTGTCCTGAGCGAAGTCGAATGGGATAAACAGGATAAAAGCGGATAAAATTTTAAAGACAAAGAACTGGATTCGGGGCCTTCTTTCCGATAAATTACATCGGGAACAATATTATTTTGATAGGTGGGGGGGGGGAAATGAGAATTATGTTGTCAATAATGTTTTAAACTATTATATTTCTATTGATGGTAATAGAATATGCCGCATGGGCAAAACCTGTTTTTGCAGAACTTGCCCATTCTTGTATATTGAAATGAGGTTATTATGAAAAATCTTAGAAAGAGACTTGGAGTTATTTTATTATGTTTAATAGGTTTATTGGTTGCAATTTACCTTTTGGCAAATGTTTTTTATTTTAATACAGAATCATATTATCGTAATCTTATTAGACAAGCTGATTATGTCGAACTGAGAGCATTCAACAAAGATTTGGATGTAGCAACGATAAAATATAAAGAAAAAATATCAAAATTAGCGGATTCAATTAATTTTTGTGGGTTATGGATTCCACTGGATTATTTAATTTTTAATCATTGTAGGATTATTGTTCATAAAGGAGATTTGGAAGAACATATTTTAATAAAAGGTTCCCGAATAATTCATGGTTCGTGGACTGTAGCTGTTGATTTTAAGACAATTGAAGTTATTATGAAACTTATTAAAGAAAGTGAAAATGCGGTTCATATTCCATTTGAAGAGGCGTGGAAATCGGAATATTTTATACCTATTACTGTGAATTGAGCAAAATAATTGAATATTTTTAAAGATACTCATCGCTATTTCGTTTATGGCAATTTCATCGATGAGCCGGTTTTGGTGTTGAGCCGGGTTAGTAGTTGTCAACGGGTTTGTAGATTCTGTGCTGGGGGTCGCGAAGGTTGATATATTTTGCCCCTTGCAGCAGTGTTCCGAATTGTTTGTAATAGCCGTAAAGGTTCGCTAATTTCTCCTCGTCCGGAGCCTCCATATGTCTTTGCCAAGCTCCGAATTCAGCTCCCCAGATTATCTCAATTCCGCTTGTCGTGTATAGTATGATGTGGGCGTAGTTTGATTTTTTCCTACCGTTGAAATTAGAAATATCTATTCTTGCTATCTCGTGCAGGAGTGGTTTGCCGGGTGTGATTTTCTGGTCCATCAGGTCGAGCTTTTCGAGAATGGTTACCGCCGCCTGGAGGTCCTGGGCGGTATAAACCTGACCCGG
>JADHXY010000077.1 GCA_016782755.1 Phycisphaerae bacterium
GCCGATATTGCAGGGCTTGATAGGGGCTGGCATGGGCAAAGGCCCGGCTTTGGCACTGCTTCTGGCGGGGCCGGCACTTTCGCTGCCGAACATGCTTGTCATACGTTCCGTAATGGGCACACAGAAGACGGTTGTTTTTGTAGCTTTGGTAATCGTTATGGCGACCATTAGCGGGATATTATTTGGAATCTTTTTTTAGAGGTTAACATGAAAACGATAAAAATATTGGGAACGGGCTGTCCGAAGTGTAAAAAACTCGCCGAGACCGCTGAGCAGGCAGCAAAAGAACTTGGAATCGAGTACGAAATCGAAAAAGTTACTAAGCTCAATGACATTATGAGTTATGGCGTAATGGTAACGCCGGCTCTTGTAGTGGACGGCGAAGTAAAACTTTCTGGCAAAGTTCCAGCCGTCGAGCAGATAAAAGAAATGCTCTCTTAAATCAGGGGAAATCGAGTATGAATCAAAAATCAAAAAAAGCTCTGATATTTACAGCTTTGTTTTTGGCGGTCGTTGCGGTAGTTATCGCAAAAAATATCCGTTACAACAACCAAACAGCATCGCTTGAAATTGGTCAGTTACCAGACAATAGCACCGCAGAGCCGGTTAAAACTGAGCAGCCACCTGACAACAACATCGCAGAGTCAGTTAAGGCCGAGCAACCGGCGGAATCCGAAAAAAAACTGCCCATGCTGCTTGAGCTTGGTTCGCATAGTTGCGTTCCCTGCAAGATGATGATGCCGATATTGGCTGATTTTAGGGAAAATTACGGTGACAAGCTGAATGTCAGGTTCATAGATGTTTGGAAAAACAGGGATCAGGCGGTTAAATATGGGATAAAAAGTATACCTACGCAGTTATTTCTTGATGGATATGGAGTGGAGCTGTTTCGGCATACGGGATTTTTCAGTAAAGATGAAATAATCGCCAAATGGCAAGAACTCGGTTATGATCTTGAGAGCCGGAAATGATCGAAAAAATCTTTATAAGTCTCAATAGCATTTTAGAACAAGGGTCTTTATGGAGCCTTGCTGCTTGTTTTTTATGGGGAATATTGAGCATTTTGTTGAGTCCCTGTCATCTGGCGAGTATCCCCTTGATTGTGGGTTTTGTTGGCCATCAGGGAAAGATCAGCAGAAAAGACGCTTTTTTGATTTCATTTCTTTTTTCGTTTGGGATTCTATTGACTATCAGTATAATCGGCGGCGTTACTTCGTTTGCGGGCAGAATGCTCGGAGATGTGGGAGCGGCAGCCAATTATTTTGTTGCAGTAGTTTTTTTTGCTGTCGGCTTGCTCTTGCTCGATGTTATCAAGATGCCCTGGTCTGCCCCAGCGGGGAGTGCAATAAAGAAAAAAGGGCTATGGGGAGGATTTTTGCTCGGTCTGATTTTCGGAATAGCCCTTGGCCCGTGCACATTTGCATATCTTGCGCCTTTGATGGCGATAGCGTTCAAGACGGGCGGGTCGAACGTCTTTTATGGGGCGGGTTTGCTTATTCTTTACGGAATAGGCCATTGCAGTGTAATAGTGCTGGCTGGAACTTTTACCGAGGTGGTACAGCAGTATATGGATTGGAATGAAAAATCGCTCGCAACGCTTATTCTGAGACGAATCTGCGGTGTGTTGATAATTCTGGCGGGTTTGTATATGATCTACAAAAGCTAATTGCCTTGCATAAGTGCATTTCTATTTGACATTTCATGGTTAATGGGTATATTGTTCGGTTAACGGTAGGTGTTTGTTACCTAAGTTTCTAAAAATTATTAATACTCTTTTTCTTTGGAGGGTTTTATGGATCCGGCAATTTTCAAGGCATATGATATCAGGGGTATTTATCCTGACCAGATAGATGAAGAAGGAGCCTGGAAGATAGGCTATGCCGCTGCACAGTTTCTCAGATCGATGCTCAGCGGTTATCAGCGTGGACAGGCAAATGCACAATGCATTTGTGTAGGCCGCGACATGAGAACGCATAGCCAGTCGCTTTCGAATGCCTTGATTGAGGGGATGAATTCGACAGGTGCCAATGTTATTGATGTCGGATTGATAGATACGCCTCAGATGTATTTTGCGATCAATCATCTCGGCACATGCGGCGGTGTCCAGGTTACGGCTTCACATAACCCGGCGAAGTATAACGGGTTTAAGATATCCGGCATTGAGGCCAAACCAGTTGGTGCGGATACCGGCCTTAAGGATGTTGAGCATATAGCGATGGCACTTCTTCATACCAAAGGTAATGCCGATGGTTCGGTCGAGAAATACGATTTGACTCAGGCGTATAAAGAGCACGTTCTCAAGTTTCTCAAACTCGGAGATCGCAAGCTCAGGATTGCTATTGACGCATCCAACGGCATGGCGGGCAAATCGGTACCGGCGGTTTTCGGTGATTTGCCGATAGAAATGGAGTGCATTAATTTCGAGCATGATGGCACTTTCAAGCATGATCCTAACCCGCTTGTTGAGGAAAATTTAGCCGAACTGAAACAGGTCATAAAAGATAAACGCTGTGATTTCGGCGTTTGCTTCGATGGTGACGCTGACAGACTGATGATGATAGACGAGAATGGCCGTAATATCGGCTGTGACCTTATGACGGCATTGATGGTGCCGTATTTTCTTGAGCACAATCCGTCCTGTACGGTTGTTTATGATCTTCGAAGCAGCCTGGTTGTTCAGGAGGAGATATTGAAGCATGGTGGTATTCCGCGGCGGGAAAGGGTTGGCCATTCTTTCATGAAGAAGGCTCTGCGTGATTCGCATGGCGTTTTCGGCGGTGAGCTTTCGGGCCATTTTTATTACAGGGACAATTTTTACGCGGATTCAGGTATGATAACATTGTCGCACGTCCTCAATATCGTGAGCAATTCGGATAAGCCGGTAAGCAAGTTGATAGAACCACTGAGAAGGTATGCAAACAGCTCGGAGATAAATTTCAAGGTGGATGACAAGACCAAGAAGATGAACGAGCTTGCAAGGAAGTTTTCCGACGGTGATGTAGATCATCTTGACGGAGTGACAGTTAGATACAAAGATTGGTGGTTCAATTGCAGGCCGAGTAATACAGAGCCGTATTTGAGATTAAATATTGAGGCCGAAAGCCAGGACGAACTTGACGAGAAACTCAAACTGATCGAGGGACTTCTTGGCAGCAGGGTTTGAGAAAATTTTAGTTGATCTTGTTTGGTACCTTTTAAGGGTTTTATAATGGAAATTTATACCAGAAGCTTCCAGACCCCTAACGGGATAGTTGAGGGAGTGCAGACAAAGTGGGAGTACTTTAATATATTAATAGTAACAGGCAGCAAGGGTTTTCTGGCATGCCCTGCGATCGATATTCAGGCGTGCCAGGGATACGGCAAAGCCGCAGCTCTTGTTGAGAGCAGTGCGGACAACCCGATAGGAACTCTTGAGCGTTTTGCCGACAGAAAGATCACATCAGTGAATCAGCAAGGCCGTCAATTAGGTATCAAAGAAGGAATGATCGCCAGTGAGGCATTTTCCTTGATAGCTTGATTTTTAAAAATATTCTAAGGAAAGAGGAAGAAGATGCATTTTTTCAAATCATTTTTTTTGAGCAGCATTGTTGTTTTTAGCAGTTTTTGCTGCGGGGCGGAAAATAAGGTAGAAAATGACCATGTGGATTTTCAAATCGTGGCTAACCCCGTCCTCTCTGGTTTGGATCGCATGGCAATTTTCGTTGAACCCAGCGATGTGAGGCTTCAAACCAATAAAATATTCTGGCGGCGGCTTGAAGGGTCAATAAAAAATACGCTCAGTGACGCGGGTATAAATATTGATACACCTCGCGATAAGTTTGGCAATCCAGCTGTTCAGGAAGTATCAGATATGAGAGTAAGCATCGACAGCGTGAATTTCGGCCAGAGAGAAGGACATGCTTTTCGTATTACGACTTCGGTATCAATAACCATCAAACTCGGCAACCAGCATCAGCAATTTTTCAAGGATGTGGTGTGGAGCAGGGGATCGACGTTTTTGGTGACAAGTAGCAAGGACATAGGTCCGGCAATATCAAAGGTCGTAGGCCAGCAGTTAGAGGCATTTGTTCGGGACTATAAAGTTGCAAATGGCCTGGAAACTTCTTCGCAAAAAAAAGATGCTGTAAAAGAAAAAGAGAATCCGCATAATGCCGCGTATATAGCAGGTGCAGCTGTTAATGTGGATAGTAAGGGCAAGTACGCAGCATCTAAGAACAGCAAGGTCTTTCATAAGTCCGATTGCAGTATGGTAAAAATGATATCAAAAGAGAACCTCGTTTACTTTTCGACAAGGGAAGAGGCAGTCGGGGCGGGCAAAAGACCTTGCAGAAGATGCAATCCTTAAGATGTAATTTAATTTTCGAGTGCTCATAATTGAAAAGATTTAAGTTTATAGTTTGCGGTGTAATGCAGAAAGAGGCTTACCTTTGTGCGGCCCGTTCAAAGAACATTGTGGATGTGATATTATTAGAGCAGGGACTTCACAACGAACCGGACAGGCTGCGAAGTGAGTTGCAGAAGACCTTAGAGGTAACTTGTGACATCAAGGGCCGTGAATATGATACGATTTTACTGGGGTACGGATTGTGCAGCAACGGTATAGTAGGGTTAAGTTCAAAGCTGCCTGTGATTGTGCCTCGCGGTCATGACTGCATAACGCTTTTGCTCGGTTCGGCCAAATGCTACAAGGAATATTTTGACAGCCACCGCGGCGTTTACTGGTATTCTACCGGTTGGATAGAAACCAATACTCAGCCGGGAAAGCAAAGATACCAGCGAACCTTGCAGGAGTATCGCGATAAGTATGGTGACGATAACGCCGAGTACCTTATGGAACTTGAGCAGAGTTGGATGAAAGAATACCAGCGGGCGACTTATATAGATTGGAGTTTTGCAAATTCCGAAAACCAAAAAGATTATACGAAAAAATGTGCCGAGTTTATGGGCTGGAATTACGATTGCGTTGAAGGAAACAGCGGTTTGATGCAGCGGCTTGTCGATGGTGACTGGAATGAGGATGAGTATTTAATAGTCCAGCCAGGAGAGACGATAGTTGAAGACTTAACGACGGATAAGATTATAAGGGCCGAATAGGAGCGTGATGTTTTTTTTAACGTTATTGATAATAGCATTAGGTCTTGCGATGGATGCTTTTGCGGTTTCCGTAGTGAGCGGAGCTGCTTATAAAAAGCTGAAAATAAGGCATGTTTTCAGGATAGCTTTTTTCTTCGGAGCTTTCCAGGCGATAATGCCGGTTATCGGATATGGAGCAGCCGTAAGTGTGAGCGATTACATTGAAAAATTCGATCACTGGATAGTGTTTTTTCTTCTTTGCGGAGTTGGTGCCAAGATGATATATGAGTCTTTTAAGATGAAGGAAAGCGAGCAGGTTATGGACCCTTCAAAGATACTGGTTCTGCTGATACTTTCAGTTGCAACGAGTATCGATGCCTTAGCAGTAGGGGTGAGCTTGTCCTTGATGACAGATTCTGTTTTTATGGCAGCGGCTGTTATTGGAGTTGTAACTTTTTTTGTTTCCTATTTGGGCGTGATAATTGGTAAACGCTTTGGTCATTTTTTCGAGAACCGGATCGAAGCCATAGGCGGGCTTATCCTGATAGGTATCGGCATCAAAATATTAGCAGGCCATATTTTTTATAAATAATAAAATTAAAAGGAAACGGGGCGAAAATGTCATTAGGTGTGATTATAAGAAAAAAGCGTGAGCAGTTGAAGTTTACCCTTGATGAAGTTAGCAGCAGGGTAGGCTTTTCCAAACCCTATCTTTCGACCATCGAGACGGGCAAGGTCAAAAATCCGCCAAGCGATACACTACTGATCAAGCTTGAAAAACTCTTGGGATTCGAACAAGGCCTTTTGCTTCATATAGCGCATATGGAGAGAGTCCCTTCTGATATTAAGCAGAGCTACGAAAGCACCGAAGCAGAGAATAAAAAATGGCGAAGTTTTATGAAGCAGCTGATAGAAACCAAAAGTGATACCGATGATTTAACAAATCTACTCAGCGAACAAGGGCTCCAAACGGATGTTTGCGAGACCGACATTTCATCTTGCAAGCTGGTGCCTATCATAAATAAAGTTTCAGCCGGCTATCCCGCTGATTTCGATGATCTCGATTATCCTGTGGGTATTGCCGATGATTATGTTCGCTGCCCCGACCTTCATGATCCTAATGCGTTTGCGGTCAGAGTTGTAGGTGATTCGATGCAGCCGAAATTTTCGCAGGGGGATATTGTGGTTTTCTCGCCGGCTCTTGAGGTACGCAATGGAGACGATTGTTTCGTAAGATTTGGTATGCCGCACGAGACGACTTTCAAGAGGATTTTTTTTGAAGCAGACAACACCATACGTTTACAGCCGAGAAACGAACAGTATTCACCTATATTAACCAATGGGGAGAGGGTCAACGGGATATACAGGGCACTAATGCGTATCGAAAAGCTTTAATAATTCAAAAAGCTGGTTTTAGTTTTAGACCAGCTCTTTTGCAAGTGCCGCCGCCCCGATTATCCCTGCATCTTCACCCAGCTGGGCAAAGCATATCTCAACGGTTTCTTTTTTCATTTTCCAGATCATCTGATCAAAATAATATCTTATTCTTTCGAGCAAAATATTCCCAGCCGCGATCATTCCGCCGGCGAAGACGAATTTTTCCGGATCAGTTACGTGCAGCATATTAATACATGTCAAAGCCAGTGCCTCAGCGGTAAGATCCGTTATTTCCTTAGCAAGCCCGTCGCCTCCTTCGAGATGGTCATAGACATCTTTGCATGTAATTGTACCTTTATTTTCGAGGACATTTTTTAGCGAAGATTCCCGACCCTTCCCCAACGCCTCAAGGGCTCTTGCAGCTGTATTGGAAGCTGAGGCGTAAGCTTCGACACATCCTTTTTGCCCGCAAGCACATTTTCTTCCGTCGGGAAAAATTATCAAGTGTCCTAATTCAGCTGCGCCAAAGCTTGTCCCGCGAAGCATCTTCCCATCGCTGATAATCCCACCGCCGATACCTGTCCCGAGTGTAAAAAATACCATATCCTTTACATCACTGCCGCTACCGATGGTGAATTCGCCCCAGCAGGCTGCATTGGCATCGTTTTCAATAACAACTTTTTTACAGCATTTTTCCTCGAGTAATTTTTTCAACGGCAAGTTTTCAAATGCCGGCATGTTGGGCAACTTAATTATAGTACCGGTTTCATAATCCGTTGGCCCGGGCACACCAACACCTATTGCAGCTACATTTTCAAATCTCAGATTTGCCTGCTCAACGAGTGCGAGGGATACAGTGACAATATTTTCAATCACAGTTTCCGGCCCGGATTCAGAGTTAGTAACTATTGAAGTTTTTTCGATAACATTAAGTGAACTATCGAAGCAGCCAATCTTTATATTAGTTCCCCCGAGGTCTATTCCTAATAAAAGCTGTCCCATTTTTCCATTAATCCTGATAACCATTAGGGTATTTATTGTGCCATTGCCAGGCGGTTTCGACGATTTTTTCAATATCTGCAAGTTTTGTTTTCCAGCCGAGTTCACTAATTGCCCTGGAAGCGTCCGAGGTCAGCACAGGCGGGTCGCCCGGCCTTCTTTGTGTTTCGACAACTTTGAAATTCTTGCCCGAAACTTTTTTGACCGTTTCGATAACCTCTCTTACCGAGTATCCTTTTCCGTTGCCGAGATTATAAACCAGCTCCTTTTCTTTTTCGAGTTTCTCAAGTGCCAGCAGGTGAGCCGAACAGAGATCCTCGACATGGATATAGTCTCGAATACATGTCCCGTCTTTTGTAGGATAGTCCGTGCCGAATATTTTTATGTCTTCCCGTTTCCCCATAGCCGCCTGAATTATCAGCGGGATAAGATGCGATTCCGGGCTGTGATCTTCGCCAAGGGTGCAATCGTGGCCGGCCCCGCACGCATTAAAATATCGCAATGCCGCATATCGAACTTTACCCGCATTACACTGCCAGTGCAGCATCCTCTCGGAAGCCCACTTCGTTTGTCCGTATGGATTAATAGGGTCCTTAGGCATATCTTCATTGATCGGTATCTGGTTGGGCATACCGTAAACCGCGGCTGTACTGCTGAACACAAATTTGCCAACGCCCACCGTTTCCATAGCCGCCAGCACGGTTTGCGTATTTGACACATTGTTGTGGTAATATTTAAGCGGCTCAGCCACCGATTCACCTACTTCGATAAAAGCCGCAAAGTGCATCACTGCATCGATTTCGTTTTCTTTCAGTGTTTTTACCAGCAGCTCGTAGTCCGCCAGGTCGCCTTTAATAAATTGAGCATCTTTAACGGCAGATACGTGTCCTTTGCTGAGGTTGTCATAAACGAATGGTTCATGCCCATTTTCCGCAAGTGTCGCTGTCATATTGCTTCCGATATAACCACTGCCGCCGCAGACTAATACTTTCACTATAAAGCTCCTTTTGCATTTAATTTTGACTTTTGTTCGATCTTTTCCAATATACATGTTGATAAACGCTGGTCATTTCCCAATTCTGTCCAGCTTTTTTGTTTAGCCGGTATGTTCAACTTTTGCGCAAAGTCCCTGCCTTTAATGGAAAACCCCGAAGACTGTGAGTTGCTTGCAAGTTCACTTTTTTTGATGCGGAGACGGTATGTTTTGGCGACACAATTTATTGCCGTTCCGGAATTTAACTGGGCAAACCTCAGTTCCACCACCCGCCTGATAGTATGCAGGTTCGCTTCAAAGGTGTTATATGCACCAACGTTGTCATCTCGCCAGAACTCAAATATCTGTGCACCAGAAAGAGGACGCGTCCTTATATAGCCGTCTTCAATGTCATATTTTTCTATTGCAAAATCAGCAGCTTTGAGTTGCTTTTCAGCAGCTTTCATAGCGAGTTCTTTACCCAGCGGTACCGTGATATTATCGACAGCCGTGAATTCCGCATGATTTGCACAGCCGCCAATAAATAACCCAAGCACGCAAGCAAGGGATTTATAAAAGTTATTAGTCATTTTTATTCCCATATATAACAAAAAATTCGTTCAGCAGATTATATACACACTTGTTTACACACTCAAGCTGAATTTGTCCAGTTTTGGATTAATATGCCAGCCATTAAAGGCTATACCACATTAAGGTCGATAAGTTGAGTAGTTTTAAGCGTTTGGAAAATAATGTCGCAATTTCAGATTAGAACGGTTTTAGAAAAATTTCAGTATCTGCCAATGGGCGATACAGCCGCGGATTTTCTAAACTACCTTCGTGTCGAAGCCGGTCTCAGCGGTAATACATCACTTGCCTACGGAAGAGACATAGTCGGCTTCCTCGAATTCTGCCAGGGTCAGGGAGTCAGAAATATCAAAAATATCGACCCTTTGCTGATAAGTGCATATCAGATTTTTCTCTCCAAAAGCGGAGCTGCCGAGTCTTCACAAAAAAGGTCGCTGGTAGCCATTCATATGCTGCTGCGATTTGCAAGACTGATGGGTATGATCGAAGATGACTTTACAAATGTGCTTGAGACGCCCAAGCTGTGGCAGAGAATTCCGACAGTATGCAGCAAGGACCAGGTAAAAAAACTTCTTGAGACTCCCAACGAGGACGAGCCTTTTTATTATCGAGACAAAACTATCCTTGAGTTGCTCTATGCCACTGGTATGCGGGCAAGCGAAATCGCATCTTTGAAGATCAGGGATATTAATCTCGACGTCGGCTACGTTCGCTGCACAGGCAAAGGCAACAAAGAAAGAATCGTGCCCGTCAGCAAAATCGGCGTATCTTCAGTAAAAGACTATCTTGTCGGCTTGCGACCAAAGCTCGAGAAACCTTTCAGTCAGGATATACTATTCCTAAGCAGGACAGGCAGGCCGATGGGCAGGATCGAAATATGGAGAATG
>JADHXY010000006.1 GCA_016782755.1 Phycisphaerae bacterium
GATCGCAAGACGGCTTGAAACCATAGATTCTCGTTTGAGAGGCTCGAGCTTTGATAGAGACTTATCGGATATAATTGAGCAAGCGGATTCGATATCCAATTTTCTCCAGCCGTAACTTTCGCTGATGTCCTTGAGGCAGACACCTGTCGATTTGATATACATATACTTTGCGTCATCGGTTTTTGCAGAGATATTGCCGCTGCTGCCCTGAACAATTGCGGGATCAGAACCAAGTTTATTCGAAATACTAATTAATTCAGACAATGCTTTGTCCATGTGAATACATCCTTTAGGTAAAAATTATTTTGTGTAATTATCTATTAACGCCTTTTCAGCTTCAACTGCCCATATGCCACTATTAAGGCAACTATGAACATCTGGTAAAGTGTCCTTTAATTTGTCCAGTGTCGTAAGAGCAAGGTTCTTGCAGGCCGGGTAGACAATGATCTTGCCCGGGATGATGTGGTTTTCGACAGCTCTTATTCCTTCGACCGCAGATTCAAGGCCGCAAACAGCTGCGACTGAAATATTTGTGTCAAGTGAGCCGGATTCCACTTTTGACAAAACCACTTTCATGTCTTCGAGAGTTGAACCGCTTGTGCCAATAAAATACATCTGGTTTTCAATATATCTATTGAGGTCGATATCGGCTGTTACGTTTGCGGGAATACCGGCAAAAATATTGATAATCGCTTTTTGGGCGGCATCTTTAACAGCATTTGTAACAAGAATCGGAACAGGTGCCATCAGCGAAATATAATCAAAGTTTATTTCAACTTTATCTTTTTTAGGATTGATCGGCTTGTACCCGACATTATTTTTTTGTGCGATAGGTTCTGCGATTTTCGTCAGAGCAGCCAATCGCTGGTCATCAAGGTCACTTGCAAAAACGGTTACATCCTGTACTCCCTGGCAGAGATTTCGAACTACGTGCATAACACCCATTGGGCCGCCCGCACCTATGACACTAATGTTGTCAGATTTGCGAATCTCGCCGGAGTCAGGTATATATTGCATGGATTCTGAAGAATCAGAGCCGGTCGTACCGATTATACGTATGCCGCCATAGTGAACCCGGCCAACTTGCGTGCAGACATCGGCTGTGAATTTTCCTCCGCAAAGCACTATATTAAGAAGGCCGTGCGAAGCAACTTTGCTGAAGAGCTGTTCAACAGTTTTATTATCAGAACCATAGTATATAACATCATCAAATGATGCGTCCGGCAATTCGGAGATATCTTTTGCGGCTTTTACAGGTATATCAAGTGCTTCCAGCTTCGAAGAGCAAGCGTCCACAAATGTTATTTCTGCAGGTTTGCCAAATCGGCCAATAAAAGAAACAAGTTCATCTATAGAAAACTCTGTTGCTACGACAACGAGCATTTTACCACCCTCTTTTAGAATGGTGCGTTCTTTTACGGCATAGGCATCTTCAACGCAAGCCCAGGGTTCGACAAGAGCTATCGCTGAGGCACTAAGAGTGTCGGAAGCCGGAATCAGCATCGAATCGCCATCTGGAGAGGTTATTACACGCTGATCCATAATAACATACTGCTGCAAAGCACCTTCAAAATTATAACCGAAGGCAGCGTTGGAACTTTTTGTCGGCAGCCAGCGATAATCGGTCTGGACAAGATAACGGTCGCCAGATTTTACATTTTCGACCTTGTCACCAATTTTGCAGATTCGCACTACAGCTTCATGGCCGGGAACAGTGGGATTTTTTTGGGGAACATAACTTGGCACCTGTTCTAAAACATCCTTAGATACGCCACCTGTAACTTCGCTTTTTCTTGCGTGAGAATCAAACTGCTTTAGAAGCTTGAGGTCGGAAAAACAAAGGCCCACGGCTTCGACCTGAGCGAGTATCTGGTAAGGGGCCGGTTCGGGGATAGATTTTTCGGTATTTAGTTTTAATTCGTCAGGGCCAACAAGTTGAACGGCTGTCTGTTTCTGGCAATTAATTGTCATTTTGTGTTCCTTATGCGTTTATTAAGTTTAATATGTCCTGAGGTTTTGAATTTTCGTTAATATTATTGAGTATATTTTCGCTGTCAGGATCGATCGATTTGCCGATCATTTCAAAAAATTCGTTTTTTTGCTTTGTGGTTTCGAAATTCTCGTCAGCCCATTTGCCCGTGTAGCCAATGGAAGCATTTCTTTGAAGAATCGAGTGGGCATACACTATATAAGCACCTTTGAGAAAAACGGGTGCAAGCGGGGCCAGCTGTTTGGAATTGAAATCGTCTACAAATTTCTGGCCGGGACTGTTCATTTCGGTACCGGCTATTACTGGCAGGTCGAGTTTTTGGGCGAGTTCGACAAAAGCATATAATTTTTCGCACTTAATGTCTTCGCCTTCGCAGTCAGGGTCATAGTTTCGATCCGGAATAATATTTACAGCTGCCACACCGGAAGAGATCGCAATTTTTAGAAGCTCTTCAATTTGCTGCTCGCCTTCAGTTGTTCCATTTAGCCATGCAAGGGTAGGTATTCCACCGGCTGCGAGTACAAAATTATTCATCTCAGCCATAAGGGGAAAGGCTTTCCCATCCGGCTGAACATAACCTACGCCACCGCGCTTCATAGTTTTGGATCTGATCAGATTTGTAAGTTTTACGGTCTGGGGCAAATCCTCGATGTTAATTTCGGCTGAGAGTTTGGTTGACCAAAATTGGGCCAGCTGATCATTATTGGTGAAAATTTGCTGAGCCTTTTGTGCATACGCAACAGTTATGTGTCTTTCTGTTGCATTTCCAGCCGGCGTAAGCGGCAGGACATCCTTCTCGTAATCAAGGATGACAGGGTCGAGAAAAGCGTTGACCCTTTTTACAAGGCCGCGATTTCTATCGGCTGTAGTCTGGCGAAGTTTATCTGCAAAACCACTTAAATCCTCGGGGATTGAAGCTGTCGGAAAACCTGTACCCATGTGGTAAGCAATTCCGGGTTCGCCGGGTGAGTTTATTACTTTGTCATGAAATTCGGGTACAAATACGCGTGTCTCAATGCCTGCGGTTGCTTTGATGTTTAGCTTTTTGGCGGCAGAGAAAAATTCTTCAACCGCATCCAAAACATCAAAATCAACGATGCCGGCGACTGCAAGATTAGCCATTTTTGATAGCCAGGCGATCTTTGTCGGAGAATATCCGCAGCAATTGAAAGAGAAAAAAGTGTGAAAATGCAAGTTGGTGTCGGTGCCGACGGGCTGCGGACTCAGCCGCCCATTTTCAATTAGTTCCTCTAATGCCTGTTTTCTGGTCAAAATATCAAAGCTGTCCAGATTAGCTTGAAGTTGCTCTACCGATAAAGTCATGAAAATCCTTTTAAGCTTAGAATATTTTTTCTATTTTTGCATACTGCTGATCCCAGTTTTGTTTATCCTGCGGCAAATACTCATTAAGCTCTATTGAAGAAGCAATTATTTGACGGCCCTGTTCGAGGGATTTAATCTGGCCGGAAGCTTTGGCTTGCATGAGGATATTGCCGCTTGCAGTACCTTCTACAGGGCCGGTGATGACCTTTCTGCCAATAGCATTTGCAGCGAACTGGCAAAGAAGCTGGTTTTGAATGCCTCCGCCTACCATATGCAAAATGTCAATCTGGCTGCCGATTATTTGCTCTATCTTTTCAAGCGTCCAGCGATAATTTAAGGCAAGCGATTCAAGGATGATCCTGACGATCTGTCCTTTATCGTCGGTAGTCTGTTGAGATGTTTCTTTGAGGTATTCGTTAATTCTTGCAGGCATATCGCCGGGGCTATAGAACCTGGAGTCGTTTGGATTAATGAAACCGACAAAAGGCTTTGCTTCGGAGGCTAATTTTGTTATCTGGCTATAATCGAGGTCAACGCCCTGCTGTTGCCACTGACGGCGGGATTCCTGAACCAGCCACAAACCCATGATATTCTTCAAGAGTCTGATAGTATTCTCAACGCCGCCTTCGTTGGTAAACCCATATTCGAAAGTATTGTCATCAATCCTTGCCTCTGGAATCTCCGCACCCATAAGGCTCCATGTTCCGCACGAAAGATATGCCCAGCTATTACCCTTTGCCGGTACGGCTGCGACGGCACTGGCAGTATCATGCGATCCAACAGCAACAACGGGTATCTGCTTGCAACCGAGTTCATTTGCAATCTCGGGCTTTAGCTTACCAACGACTGTTCCGGGGGATACAACCTCAGGCATAATATCTATCGGAAGTGACATTTTATCAAATATGGCCTCGGACCACTTCGAGGTTTTCATGTCCATCAACTGGGTAGTGCTCGCAAGACTGTATTCAGCGAAAGGTTGACCGCAAAGATGATACGAAACGAGATCGGCCATGAAAATAAGCTTCTTCGCTTTTTTTAAGACCTCTGAGCTAGACAATTTCATGGCCAAAAGCTGAAAAAGGGTATTGAACTGCATAAACTGGATGCCGGTGTTGTTGTAAATGTCCCGCTTCGGCATGAACTCGAAAGATTTTTCAATCATTTTTTCGGTACGGCTGTCTCGATAGTTGTATGGATTTTCCAAAAGCTCGCCGTCTTCACCAAGCAAGCCGAAATCTACACCCCAGCTGTCAACACCAATGCTGGTAACCGGGCCGTCTGCAGCTTTTACAGCCTTTGATATACCGGCTTTAATTTCGGAAAAAAGTTTTTCAAAATCCCACCTGAGCGTACCATCCACCTCGATCGGGCCATTTCCAAAACGATGTATCTCGTCAAGCTGCAAATTCGAGCCGTTTACAGTGCCTAAAATCACTCTGCCGCTTTCCGCACCGAGATCAACAGCGATATATCTTCTGGTATCTGCCATTATCAATCCCCTTAAAAAGACTAATTAGTAAATAAAACAAATAGTCTTTTTACAATAAAGCTTGCGGATTTTCCAGCAGTTTTTTGACATAATCAAGGAATATGGCAGCATTGGCACCATTAGCAACCTTATGATCAATGGACAAAGTCATATCCATTAATTTTCTGATCATAATATTGCCATCGATTGGCACACAAGTATCAGTTATCTTGCCAACGCCAAGAATGGTAGTCTGGCCGGGAACAACAATAGGAATAAAGGAATCGATTCCGAATCCTCCAAGACTGCTGACGGTAATACATCCGCCCTCAATGTCTTCTATGCCGAGCTTGCCGTCCTTAGCCCTTGCGATGACGGCTTTGCTGGTTTGGGCGACCTGTATAAGGTTTTCCTTGTCCGCATTGCCAACCAACGGAGCAACAAGTTCGTCTCCTACTGATATTGCAAGGCCGATCTTAATTTCTTCTGCAAGCTGGATGTGGTCGTCTTTGAACTGGCCTGTCATTTCCGGGAACTGCTTGAGGCCAAGGCCGATAGCCCTGATAATAAAGTCATTAAAGGCTATCTTAACACTGCCGGTCTGGTTGAGATTTGTGCGAAGTTTAACCATCTCAGTTGCATCTACTTTCACGGTCAGATAAAAACAAGGTATCTGATTCTTTGACTGGAGCATCTTCTGGGCTGTTATCTTCTGGAACTTGCTCAAAGGTACTTTCTGTCCGAGCTTATAGGCCGGCTCGGGCATCTGCGGCAAAGCAGCAGGTGCAGTTGCTTGACCAATTGCAACTCCCCCAGCCGTTGCAGCTCTGACATCCGCTTCTACTATACGCAATCCATTAGAAGGCTGAACTCTGGAAAGATCAATGCCGAGTTCCTGAGCAACCATCTTTGCCCGCGGAGAAGCGAAAATCCTGCCTGCTGTAACAGGTGCTGGTTTGGTTTCTACTGATGAAGGTTTTGGTGCAGCTGTTTTCTCGGCAGGTGCCTTTTCGACAGGAGTCGGCGCAGCTTCTGTACCCACCAGGGAATCAATAAAGCTTTGCGGCAGCTGGTCGTCTTTTCCTGCAAGAACTAAAACAGGGACGTTGACAGGGATGGTTTCGCCTTCTGAGACGAGAATCTTTTTGACCCAACCTTCTGCCGGTGATTCCATTTCGAGTGTCGCCTTATCGGTCTCAACCTCAAATATCACGTCGCCTTTGGCAACCTTATCATCATTTTTGATGAGAATATTTACGATAGTACCCTCTTCCATTGTCTGGCCGAGTTGAGGAAGTTTTACAACTTTCGCATCTACAGACTCAGCAGATGCCGCAGCCGTTTCAGCCGGTTTTTCGCCGCCAGCAGAGACAGATGCCGAATGCTCCGGACTTAGCTGTTCATCTTTTTCGCCGAGTATGACCATCAGCTGACCGACAGGAATAGTCTCATCCGCACTTACGAGGATTTTTTTCACAAAACCTTCTGCCGGAGATTCCATTTCCAATGTTGCTTTATCTGTTTCTATTTCAAACAGCACGTCGCCCTTTTTAACCTCATCACCTTCTTTAATGAGAATATTCACGATAGTGCCTTCTTCCATTGTCTGGCCTAATTGTGGAAGCTTGACTTCTTTAGCCATTATAAATCTCCTGGTAATCCCAATTTTAAAATTTACTGCTTAAACAAGCGACCTTACTGCTGCAACGATTTTTTCGACGCTCGGAATACTTGCCAGTTCGAGTGGTTCACTCATTGGCGGAGGTACATCCGCAGCTCCAAGGTTCAGCGGTGCGGCATCAAGATAGTCAAAACCTGTCCTGCCGTCTTCGTATTTGTACTCGAAGAGCCGCCTGTTTATTTCAGCACCACTGCCGCACATCACAAAGCTCTCGCAAACAGTAATAAGTCTGCCGGTTTTTCTCACAGATCGAGCAACTGTATCGATATCCAACGGCTTTAACGTCCTGAGGTCAATTACTTCAGCATCGATACCGTATTTTTCTGCAAGCTCTTTTGCGGCTTGGAGTGCGAACATCGTCTGTCGGCTATAAGTTACGATTGTTGCATCCTTACCCTGCCTTTTGATATCAGCAACGCCGAGAGGTATAATATATTCATCGGTCGGAACCGCACCCATCTGGCCGTAAGTTGCTTTATGCTCAATGAAGACAACTGGGTTGTCGCTTCTGATAGCTGCTTTTAACAATCCCTTGGCATCATAAGGCGTTGAAGGCATAACAACATAGAGGCCCGGAATATTCATTAACCATGGCTCGAGAGACTTTGAATGGTGGGCTGCTATACATCTTCCCACGCCGCCTTCACTCCTGACCACCATCGGCACCTTTGCATGTCCGCCGAACATATAGCGATTGAAAGCACCATTGTGCATCAACTGATCCATTGCAATAGTAATAAAGTCAACGTACATCAGTTCTGCTATCGGACGCAGACCACGAATGGCTGCACCTACCGCTGAACCGACAATAGCTGCTTCTGAAATGGCTGTATCAATCACACGATCCGTACCAAATTCGTCAACAAGACCCTTAGTTGCGCCATAAGCACCGCCATAAAGACCAACATCCTCACCTTCGATAATCACGTTCTTGTCACGACGCATTTCCTCGGCCTGGGCCTCGGCGATTACTTCCTTCATCATCAAAACATTCACACCATACTCATCTTTGATCTTGGCCTTTGATTTTTCGGTAATCTCTTTTTTGCTTTTGCCCTCAATAGTCTTAAGGGCAGCTTCAAAGGCATCAGTTGCCTCTAAAGCCTTTACCGCAGATTTCTTCTCAGCTTCAATCAGGCTTTGCGGATATGATTCCTCAACGTACACATCATTTGCTAATTCGGCAGGATCTGGCCATGCACTATCGATACCAAACTGCGTAGAGTCCTCGATCGTCTTCTCGGCTTTATCGCGTATAGCCCTGAGGTCTTCTTCGGTTGCCAGTTTCTCAGCCAAAAGCTTATCAGAAAGAACAGTAATAGGATCTTTTTCACGCCATTTTGCTTCTTCCTCTTTTGTCCGATAGGCACGAGGATCGCTTCGGCTATGACCATACCAGCGGTAACATTTTGCCTCGACCATCATCATCTTATTGTTCTTTCTGGCGTATTCAGCAGCTTCTCTAATCGCGATGAACACTGCGACAACATCTTGACCATCGACAATCATGGCCGGGACATCGTATGCGGCTGCTCTTTGAGCGATATCTTCGACATTGCTCGCCCTGCCAGCACCCTTAACCTCACTTGCAAAGAAAGGAACACTCATACCGTAAAGGTTATTTTCAACAATAGCGACCAAAGGAACATCAATCGTCGAAGCCATATTCATTGATTCATGAAAAGTACCGGTATTCGTCGAACCATCGCCAAAGAACGATAAGACAACTTTTCCGGTCTTCTTATATTTTTCAGCCAAGGCTGCACCAACAGCCGTCGGTTGGTTACCACCAACGATACCAGTAGAACCGATATTGTGACACTTATCAACATCGGCTATATGCATCGAACCGCCGCGGCCTTTGCAGTAACCGGTTTCCTTACCCATCAACTCTGCCATCATACGATTCCAATGAGTCTGACGTTCTTCTTCTGTTTGAGCATACTTGTTGCCGACGGCTCCGCAGTGTCCATGACCACGGTGAGTTGAACCAATGACATCACCTTTCTCAATCGCAGCCATAGCTCCGGTTGCCACAGCTTCTTCACCTGCATAAAGGTGAGAAGCACCTTTTATTATGTTCTGACCAAGAAGATCGAATACCTTTTCTTCAAAAAAGCGTATTTCATGAATAGTTCTCAACCAATCCAATGCATCTTCCTTTTTAATCACCCCATCTTTGATCAGCGTAGCAATCTTGGGAGTAGCTTTCTTTCGCATGTCTTCAATTTTAAAACCCATTAAAAAACTCCTTAGAACGTTAATAATACCAGTCTTTTAAACTTTTCGTACACCTAATATAGCACTTTTAGCATGAAAACAAAACTCAAAATATTCGATTCGTAACTATTTATCAGCCCATAAATCACAAACAGTAACAAATCGAACATTTTTTTATTGATTTCTGAACCATACTTAAATAAAATTTAAGTTGTCAAAGGATACTCAATTAAAATGAATTGATATTAGAGGGCACAAAAGTGGGTTTATTAGCAGAAAAAAGATATAATTACATCCTGACTGAACTAAGGAACAATGGAAAAATTTTAGTTGGTAACATTGCTAAAACTCTCGGTGTTACCGAAGTAACCATTCGCAGAGACCTTTTGCATTTGCAAAAAGACGGATTGCTCAAAAAAACCTACGGCGGAGCTGTATTATCAGAACCCGACTTAAACACCTCGACTCATTTCAGGCAGACCAGAAACCTAAAAGCAAAAAAAATCATAGGAAAATTGGCAAGCGAACTTATCGAAGACGGCGACATACTCTATTTCGAAGCGGGCACTACATGTTATGAGATTCTTCCTTATCTTGACGGGTACAAAGACCTTACGATCATAGTTAATTCGCTTTACCTTATGAGCGGACTTCATGAAATGGCAAACCATAAAGTAATAATAATAGGCGGCCAGTACAGGCCGGAAAGAATGGATATGGTCGGACCAACAGCAGAAGCAACCATTTCTCAACTCGGCGGTTTTAAGGCTTTTACCGGAGCTGACGACATAAGCATACACTCCGGCATCAGCGGTGCGGACGTAGTTACGGTCGGCTTTGCAAAACTCATCCTTCAACGAGCTTCGCAGGTTGTCTTCGTCGGTGACCATACAAAATTCAACAAGCCGGCACTATACAAAATAGCCGACATAGACCATCTCGACTACATAGTGACAGATATCAAACCCTCGGATCAGTGGCTGAAAACCTGCGAGCAAAACAACATAAAATTAATCCATCCCGACGATAAAGCCCAATCTGCCACACAAAGTAAAAACGTATGGGCTTAACCCACAAAAGGGCAAACCAAGGGAATTTAAGCAAACTTGCGTTACGCTACAACAAGATCCATCGCCAGATCAACCGCCGAAGCCGCATCCGGAGCATACCCATCGGCCTGTATTTTGTCCGAGTATGCCTGAGTAATCGGTGCGCCGCCTATCATTATCTTAGCTTCTACACCGGCATTCCGCAGTGCCTGAATGGTTTTTTCCATGGCAGGCATTGTAGTGGTCAACAGAGCACTTAAACCTATCAATTTGGCTCCACTGCTCCTGGCCTTTTCCACAAATGCATCTGGTGAAACATCCACACCGGCATCGACAACCTCAAAACCATTACCCTTGAGCATCATTATAACAAGATTCTTCCCTATATCGTGCAAATCACCCTGTACCGTTCCGATAAGGGCCTTTCCGACGGGCTCGACCCCAGCCTCGGTCAGCTTGGGCTCGAGCACTTCCATTGCTGATTTCATCGCTCTAGCAGCTATAAGAACCTCAGGAATATAAACTTCATTAGCCTTGAAACGCTTTCCAATCACGCCCATTCCTGCAACCAAACCGTCATTTAGTACCTTTTGTGGTTCAACACCTTCATCCAACGCTTTTTTTGTCACTTCTACCGCAGTCTTCATATCACCTTTGATAATCGCATCTGCCAAATCTTTCATATCAGCCATTTGTTGATCTCCTACAAAACAACAATTCCATCTCTATAAATTTACTCGTCTTAAATTCCATATTCAGCCGGCAAGAATTTACCTCTGAATTCCGGTCTCTGCAGCATTTGCTCTATCAGTTGTTCTTCATCTTCTGGCAACGTCTCTAACTGTTGCTCTATCATATCGAGCCATTTCAGTTCGTTTTCTTTTATTTTCACTTTCCCTTCCCGGCTGTCTCGCTTAAGTACTTCCGTCGCCGACCGGGCCGCTTCAAGGCTCTGCTCATAAGGGTTATCCTGAGCAATGATTCTTTCGCTTATTTCCAGCACAATCTCCGGCTTCAGGACGTAAGCTTGTGGATCCAGCGGTGAGTCAGATTCACTAAGCCAGTCACGCAATCGAATTATACTTTCAATTCCCTCAGAAGCAGCCACATTCATAAGCCGGCAGTCATAAGCAAGTTGTTCCATTGAAACCGTGGGAGCGTTAGCACTCAACATGCGGATATTCTGTGTACTTTCATTCGACCAGCAGTCACATACCGCCTGACTTACGTTACCAACCGGTGACAGATGAGCACATGCCGCCGATTTACCTTCCATTGATATTGGAACTCCAGCTATCGCTTTGAGGTAAGGCCCTTCGTAGGCACAGTCTTTGGTCGGGCCCTTCGCTCCCTGTCTAATCGCTACCAGGCTGCGAGGCACGGATATTACTCGAACTATAGCAGCAAATACGCGAGGTATCATATTCTGTTCTGCCAGAACCATAGCCGTATTTGCAAAGCCGCAAGCCGAGTCCCCGCTGGGAACAACACCCGTCCGATTACAATAATCAGTAATGTGATTCCACAAAAACTCCATATCCCTGGCTCCCAGCACACCCAGCGCAAATATAGAAGCGCCCACATCACAGTTCACCAATGCCTCATCGCCGATCTCCTTGCCCCCGGTGGACTCTATAGCAATAAGATCTGCCCCTGCTTCGGCACTACCTTCTAATATTCCGCAAAGATTGCCCCAGTATTTGCCGCTGCGCATAAGAGGCGGCCTATTGAATTCTCTTACGTCATTTATAGTAAGACGAAGTGCCGATTTCAGGCCGTAGTCCCTATAGCACCGATCCATTTTGTCCGCCAGAAGACGCGTTATTTCCAGACCCCACTGTGGCCGGTTAGTCATCTCCGGCAGAGTCTCGAATTCAACTAACAATTGCGGAACTTCAAGACGAACTGCTCTTTTGAGCACACCGTCAATTATTTCCTCGTATTGCTTGATAACCTCACACCAATTTTTATCGTCGATAGTCATCATGGGCAATGTAAAGTTTATCTCCGGGATTACCTGCCCGGCTCCAATTTCAACCTCCCGGCCACACCTGACAACAGAGGGTGCTTTGCCGTACAAAAAGTTCTCAATTTTATTAATTTTTAGTGTATTGGCCATAATTATGCCCTCTGATTAATGAAATTGGTTTCTCTCAAGACTTCAAGACGATTGTATCCTAACAAAAACACCTCATCTATTCTTCCAATATTTTGCTGTAATCTTGAACTATTCTGCTAATATTTTTTAAAAAATAAGCCCAAAAGCGTTTTCAAAAGCCCCCTAAGAAACAATTTGCATTGTTAGTTGCTATTATTGTACAATGTTGCTGCTAAATGATTCACTTATCGGAGACTAAATACAGATGGCCGATACAAAAAACAAAAAAACTTTGCTTACTAAAAAAGAGTTTCTTCGCATAAGCCAGACATTTGCCAACAATTTTAATATGCCGATTGAACCGCTGGGTATCACAGGAAGGCCACTTAGGGGCTTAAATTGTTGCTGTCCTAAGCCAACCTTTTGCAAACTCATTGACGCAACCACACAAGGCCATAATCGCTGCGTACAGGACAGGCTCCGTAGCATGCAAATGGCTTTTGAGACCGGTCAGGCGTATATATCCATCTGTCATGCCGGAATATTTAGCGTCTGCGTCCCAGTCATGGATGGGGACGACCCCCTTGGCGGCCTTTTTTTCGGTAAGTGTCTAACCCAGCCCCTGAATATAGTTACCGATAACGACATAGAAAAAAGGCTCCGCGATTTGCCTATCGACTGGAGCAATGTCCTCGTGGCCGCGGATAAACTTGATATAGTGCCAACACGCACCATACACGAAGCCGCCGAGTTTCTCTACATAATTCTTTACCAGAATACCAATCTCGACCCTCGCATCATAAAATGGCAGCAAAATAAGACCCAGCAGCAAGCCCGCATCGGTGAATATATACAGCAGGTTAAGGGTCGGGCTGAAACCATTAAATATCCATATCACATTGAGCGCGAACTCATGAACTGTGTCAAAATGGGCGATAAAGCTGGAGCCAAAGATATACTAAATTCCATACTTGGCAGCATCGTGGTGCAAAACCCCGGGAGCTTAAATATATTAAAGGCAAGGGTCGTCGAGCTTTTATCTATCCTGTGCAGATCCGCCGCTGAGGCCGGGGTGGATATCAATTTACTGCTGAAAAGAAATTCCGGCTACATCAGCGGAGCTATCCAAATCGACTCACAGCAGGACCTTTGCGCATGGCTCGCCCAGGCGATTACCGAATTCATCGAAAGTGTTTACGAGATACAGGATACATCGAGGATCAGTAGGCTTAACCCTGTTATCGATTTTATCCAGAAAAACTACACCAAAAATCTGACTATTGCCGACATTGCTGAAGCTGCTTACCTGAGTCCTTCCCGGCTGGCCCATGTATTCAAGGAGCAAACAGGCCAGACCATCATTGAATACCTAAACCGCATCCGTATCAACCAAGCAAAACTCCTTCTATCAACTACAGATGAAAATTGTACCCAAATATGCTTTCAGGTAGGATATAACAACCAAAGTTATTTCAACAGGATTTTTAAAAAAGTCACGGGAGTTACTCCAAAAAATTTCAGATTAACCGTCCGGGAATCTAACTAAAATGTGGTTTTGTATATTTATCAAAATAACCTCTGACGATATACCGCCCTAACATAGATCAGCTCGACTACATAGTAACAGATATCAAGCCGTCAAACCAATGGCTGAAAACCTGCGAGCAAAACAACATAAAATTAATTTATGCCAATGGTCAAAATCAAACTGCTGTGTAAATCAATACCTTCAGAATTCGGGCACTGCCGTTGTTTTATTTCGGTTTATATCCTGGATTTGGGGTCGGCATCTGAGCGTTAACCTCTTTGCGCCACTTATGCAGAATGTCTCGAAGTTCATTAACTTTTTGAGGCATCTTCTCGGCAAGGTTATTCTTCTCGCCAATATCATCCTTGAGATTGTAAAGCTCGACGTTGAAATCCTCATAAAATTCAATAAGCTTGTAATCCCCGCTCCTAACGGCTCCAGCCGGAGTATTTCCGAGGCTATGATAATGAGGATAATGCCAGAAAATCGCTTCACGATCCAATTTACCGTTACCGTTGCCTTTTAATAATGGCACGAGACTTACGCCATCAAGATGCTGGCTTGGCCTTTGTTTCAATCCCGCCATTTCAAGTATCGTCGGATAAAAATCTGTACTTATTACCGGCTGATTACATACGCTCGACTCTTTAACGACACTGGGCCACTTGACGATCATCGGCTCCCTTATGCCGCCCTCGTAAAGCCACGCCTTGCCTGCACGCAGCGGCAGATTAGATGTTACCCCGAAAAGGCCGCCGTTATCAGACATGAAGATAATCGCCGTGTTTTCACCAAGGCCAAGCTGATCAACCTTTGATAATATCCTGCCGATGCTTTCATCCACAGCTGCGACCATGGCTGCATAATCAGGATTGTCCTGAACCTGCCTGACTTTCTTGCCCTCTACGGTAATATATGAAGGGCCTTGAGACTTTGGCATATCTTCGAGCTTGGATTTGTATTTTTCCGCCAAATCCTTACGAGGCTCGATTGGAGTATGAACCGAATAGAAACAATGGTACAAGAAGAACGGTTTATCACCAACAGTATCAAGGAATTTTACAGACTCATCTGCAAGGCGGTTGGTGAGATATTCGCCCGGCTTGCCGTCTTCGAGTCCGGGTACGTTCGACCAGGTATGCACCGGATGCTTATAAGGATAATAATATGAACCCGGCTGACCTGCCCTGTGTCCGGCGATATTTATATCAAAACCCTGATGTTGGGGATGGTATTTTTCTTCGTGGCCTATGTGCCATTTGCCAGCAAAATAGGTCGTATAACCAGCCTGCTTCATCGCCTCGGCGATCGTAAGCTCTTCCAAAGGCAAATCACCAGTAGTCTTGGGAGGTTTGAGCTTCTTTGAAGGACCTGCAAGACCGTCAAAATTGGTTATGTTCAGCCTGGTCGAATATTTGCCGCTCATTATAGATGCACGTGTCGGCGAACAAACCGGGCAGTCAGCATATGCATCTGTGAATTTCATACCCTGGGCAGCTAACCTGTCGATATTCGGAGTCTCATAAAACTTGCTACCGTAACAGCCGAGGTCCGCCCAGCCAAGATCATCTACAAGGAAAAATATAAAATTAAGCTTTGGGCCATTATCAACATTGGACGTCTTAACAACACCCGAAGCACAGCCCGGTATCGCCATAACCGACATGGCTGCACCAACATTTTTTAAAAAAGTCCTTCTGTTCATAATCTTACCCTCTACTTAAAATTTAAAAGCTATTTTGATAAGCGCATTTTAATTTATCATATCTTGGCAAAGAAACATATAAGTCTGCTCTTTTTGCAGATCGTTTATCTCTACCTCAGTTTGCCCGTTAACAGGTACGATTTTCATTAGTCCGTTCCAGCTATAAACAAATATATTAGTGGCCCCAGCAGGTATATCTGTCAAGGTAAAAGAATTTAAATAAATATTTGTCCACTTATTTCGGTTCTGCCAAACCCATAGTTTCTTTCCATTACCCCGCAGAACATATACCCCTGTCCCATAGGGGTCGAGTGACACAAATTGCATCCCGCTTGTTATGTTCAAAACCATCTGAAGAACCTTTCCACGCATAGTAGGTATCCACGGGTCTTGCTGTAAACTTAATCCATAATTGTGATCGCTGCTCTCAAGAGCAAATATATTCCAGGGCATCGCAAAAACCGTCGCCGGAGCATGACCGTCATTTTTAACCACACCCAGATTGTCCCAGATACCTGTAAGCAATCCCGCAGATGCCTGTTCCTCGGTCACTTCCCTGTACTTGTAATTATACTCAGTAGAAAAGAACTCAATATCCGCGGTAATCCCGCATGCATTTTTTATAAATTCAAAATTCTTCTGTGCAGAATCATTGTAGGTATTTTCCATAGGAGCCCATTGAACGTCGTAATAAGTATGTAAATCAAGCCCTGCCAGTTTACCTTGATTGAAAAGCGTCGCAATAACAGGCCCCAACCCTCTAAGTGTCCAGTCGTTATAAGCATTTGGAGATGAAAAACCACCGGGTAAAACTTTGAACAAAGAATTTACTGAATGCACTCCATCTGCCAGACCTTCAAGAGCATTTGCGTAATCCTGTGCATTGGGAGTACTGTCAACACGAAAACCACCAGTACCATCAGGCTCGTTCATGGCCGTATAAATCGTAATACCAAAATCCTCAATCCCATTTTCCTGTCCCCATGTACCACCGGGGCAATAACGAGCCGCAAAAGACCGCCCTATATTATACCACTGCTGATAATTCCCAAAACCTTCATTGTTGTCGTAATAACTCCTGTAGTATTCAAAAAGCAAAATTGGCGTAACCGCATGCTGATGCGCCAACATCATTACATCATCAAGACTATCGCAATTTGGAGTATTCCAGTCTCCATTCTTAATATAATACCCTGGGTAAACATTTACCCGGCACATTTTTGCGCCAAGACTCTCCAGAATCCCAAAGTCTCTTAGCTGTTCGTCGTTGGTCCAGCCGTTTGTAAAATTTCCACCGCCACACATTGAACCGGGATCATTAACAGCCGCTCCGTTGCTATTTGATACCCAAAAACTCCAGACATCCCCTTTATAAATATTTGAGCCGACAACTTCGTCAACTCGCCAAAAATATGTCTTATCAACAGCTAAAGGCTTAGCAAGAACAAATTCATTAGAATCACATCTACCCAGATACGGTGTTTCTCTATGCCAGTCCTTAGCAAAAATTCCAAAATCCAGCATATTTACAATATCATCTTCATTTAAATTCGCATAATATTGACCAAATACCGGCTCAGTTAACCATTGAACTGCCATAATAGCCAAATCATTAAAATCAACCAAACCTGTCTTATTAATATCACCATAAAAAGGCGTCGCTATTTCCAATTCGTCAAAATCCGTACCCAGATAAACATCGTGGTTTACCTCCCCTGTTCCAGATACCCAACTCAAAACCACATTACAATCATCAACAATAAAACCATTTCCCGGATTTGGATTAGACACGCATGGGTCGTTTCCAAAAACAACTTGAAAACTTGTCAAAAGTAGTATTAAAATTGTTGTTTGTGTATATCTAAATTTCTGCATTATAATTCTAATGAAAAATCTATTTTTTGTCTTTTCTCATCTTTGAAAAACAATTAGAAGGAGGACTTGTCGGTAGCTCCGATTTCCATTTACCTACCATTGAAACCAGTTTTTTCACAACATCAGGATGCTTATCAGCCAAATTGTTCGATTCTGACCTGTCGGAAGGAATATCATACAACTCCACCCTGCTATGGTCATAATTGGTAAGCAGCTTCCACTTTTTATAGCGAACTCCAAGCCTGGGCCAGTTAACGCCGTTTTTATCTCCTCGCCACTGCCAGAATATTGGCTTCGTTCGCATTACCTGTTTACCCTTAAATGCATCGAGCATGTTCTCGCCATCAGGCACATAACCATGGGGCAGTTTGATAGCCGCCGCAGCACAAAACGTCGGAAGCAAATCGACAGCAGTAATTTCAGTAGTCTTATTTATTTTGCCGGCAGGCACTTTTCCGGGCCATCTAACTATGAAAGGTACACGAACCCCGCCTTCATACAATGAACGTTTGCGACCGCGAAGACCACCGGTTGTCCCAACAGAATAATAGTGACCAAGACCGCCTCCAGTGGAAATATCCCCTGTGTATTTGTTCTCAGCTCCTCCGGTAATTTCGGGGCCATTATCAGAAGAGAAGACCACGAGAGTATCCTTTTCAAGCCCCAACTGCTTGAGTGTATCGAGAACCTTGCCTATACGTCTGTCTCCATCGGCAATAACGGATGCATAAACCTGATTCTGTTCATCAAGATCAGAAAACCTTTCCATTGACTCCTTGCTCGGATAGTGCGGAGTATGAGTTTCATGAACCCATAAATTAACGAAGAAAGGCTCATTACTATGACGTTTGATGAAGCCTATCGCCTTATCGCATGATTCATTCGGATGTATCTGCGGCCCGGGGCAATTAAAAACTGCATACTCATCATAACCGTATTCAGGTGGAAGAGGCGCATCTTCGATATGCCTGTTAGTTAGATGCCATTTGCCAAAATGCCCGGTAACATATCCTGCCTCCTTAAACATACGAGACAACAAAAGCACATTCGGATCAAGCCAGTCCGGCATACCGGCTTGCTGGTGGTGCTCAATAGTGGCAAAATGCTGATTGACACAATGCCTGACAGGAAAATGACCTGTCATCACTGCCGTTCGGCTCGGCGAACACACCGGGTTATTAACATTAAACTGGTAAAACTCTGTACCTTGCGAAGCAAAACGATCTAAATTAGGCGTTAAGAACATCTCATTGCCATGACAGCTCAGGTCGCCCCAGCCCCAGTCATCAGCAAAAATAAAAAGGACATTTGGTGTCTTGGCGTTCGCTTCTTTATAATCGTAACTCGTAGTAGATGTACACGATGTAAGAAAACCTCCTGCACCAGCTGTAAAAAAACCGCCAACCGCACATCTTTTCATCATTTCTCGCCTGCTGATTACATGACTCATCAATCAATATCCTTTCGTTACAAATCCCTCTTTTCTTATTTGCTTTTAAGTTTAATTGACTTACCTTCTGTCATAAATTGCACCTCAAGCCACGGCAGCATTTGCTTCTGCGAAGTAGTAACCGAAACTTTTGACCAGCCCTTTTTCATTTTATAATTTTTCTTCTTAACATTCAACTCTTTGAGCTTGTTCCAGTTTTCATCGTAAACAGTTACTTTATCCCCTCCTTTATACTCGACATACTCACCGCTATCAATCGTACCATCGATACTAAGACTGCCCCTGTCAATGCGAATAACCGGATTTACGAGTTTCGTCGGTGTTTCTTTCAAAGCTGTGATCTTCTCAACCTTAACATTTGTCTTTGTCTGAGGCGGCAAAAACCCGAATCCAATTTTCAAACGATTAACGTGACTGTAGTTTGTACGCTTTGTCCCCATCCGCCAACCCCAGTAACCATTTGCCCATGCCGCTTCACCGTTAGGTATCTCGATGTAGCGTTTACCCTTAAAGTTAACAGGCATCACATAATCTCTACCGGGAATCTGAAAAACAAGTACCGAACCACTTCCATCACCAGTAACATGCATTCCAATACCGCGATGATTTGACATGTCAACTCGACGATTCCAAGTTGGAAGTTTGGATTCTTCCCAAAGCTCCTCGCTGCGAGCATTTTCTGCGGAAATCAGAAAGCCATCACCCTCAACAGCAAAAGATGTATCTCTCGTATCAGTTATTTGCGAAACTTCCGGCTGCAAACTAATATTATCTTCATCATCTACGTCGGTAGCATTCATAACACGAATAATAAATTTCACCGGCTGAGAATTGTATATATTTTCAAGTTTAAGCTCATCACCAGGTTTAATAAATTGTTTCGGAGCAATCGGGCCGTGTTCCTGTCCCTTCCTCCACATAACATCGCCTTGTTCCCTTGTAAGTACTTTTACGGGGACGATCTGGAAACCTTCATCTGTTTTACGAACAGTGTGAAGAATCGGTGACGACGGATGCGGGTCCATATCATCAGCCATATTCAAAGACCATTGAGGATAACTCAGAGTTTTCAGCATCTCCTGCCTCTGGTCTTCGGTCATCAACCTGCTGGCATCTTTCCAATTCTTAACAGTTTGAAGTATCTGCTCGGTTATACCAAGGCCCTTGAACGTATCTATCGAAATACCAAACAATGGTTCAGGTTTTGAAACATTAAAACGCCTGAAGTTCTGAGCCGCCTGCAAACTCAAAGCCCAATGTGCATCAAGAAGACTGCTTGCAACTCTCGATGGCTGATGCAAGATAACCGGAGCACCATATCCATGATAACCGGTCCTGCCCAAAAGTTTTTTTGATGAATTGAAAAAATATTCAACAAAACAAGGCGGTGCAGCCGCATGGCTGGTGTTAGCAGTCATAGGATGGTCAATGTTCTCATAAAGTATAGTCGCAAATTTATCAAATCCCCACATCCTGCCGTTATAAGTATGTATCTCGGCACCATCAAATTCAGAATGACTTACGCCGCAGCGATTCAGCATACTCGCATAATTTTCCGCGATCTCTGTCAAAAGAGTTGAATCGTTATCCGGAATGAAATTGACACCGTAAGCATCTATAATACCAACCACTTCATTATCACAATAATGCTCAACAGCCTCAGTATCATAAAGGCCCCTCTGGCAGCCTCTTAAGACCCACACACCCTTTTCAGTGTCATCAAATTCTTTCACTTTGATAAGCTCATCACCTATACACACAATATCATACTGAAAAACGCTCTGTAACGCATAAGACCTGCTGGGCAGATACTTCCAGTGATTGCTTGGCATCCTGAAAGGAAGTTCTACGCCCTCTTCGGAAACAAAACGTATTGTCGTTTCATCGGCACTGATTTCTTCGGCGAGCCTGCCCTTGCCCCAGCTGGCAAGTCTTCTATCGGGTTTACTGCCAATGTACTCAGGGTCATATTGACCTAACCCGCCACTGACATAATGAAATTTAAGACTTATTCCTTTGCTCCTGAGAAAATCAGAATACTTACGAACGTCTTTCTCACCATTTGGAAATATCTCTTTGTTGATCTCCCAGTTAAGCTTATGTACAGGCCAAAACGGATCACCTCGCCAAACATTACAGAACAGGAAAATCTCCTTAATATCAGCCATCTGTGCATATTTGACACCCTCATAAAGCTCATCTATACTTGACGCATCAAGCCAGAGTCTGCTCTGGTCAGCAAATCTTTGTTGCCATTTCGCGAGCCAATTTTTCGCCACCTCATAATCCCATTCACTTTCCACTTTCGGATGAGCCATCTCGCCACTACCCCAAAGCCTCAAAAGCGACTCGTCCTCTTCATCTAAGCTCGAACCATAAAAAACAGCAAAACCACCAAGAGGATTCTTACTGCTCCGCTGAGAAAGATGATTCCAGTTAACCCTGATCTTATTATCAGAGTCGCTCACATCCGTCATATAATCTAAACCTATCGCTCTGACACGACCAACTGTATTCATCTCAAAGTGCAGCGAAAGATCGTACTGCTTACTAACAGATTTCAACTTTTCAATCTTAAAAATTATATAACCATCTCCTTCTTTAACAGAGAAAATCACTTCCGGAGTCCCGAATTGGGCAGAGGCTATAAACTTATCACCTTCGATAGCCATATTCTGAAGATGTATTGGATGCTCGCCTTTACACTTGAGTATAAAACCAGCACCAGGATCAAGCTGATCAAGCAGCTCCTTACCCTCAGCCGTCTTAAACGATGCCGGCTTACCATCCGATGCAAACCTCAACTCAAACGAATCCGCATTAATTGCCAGATCACCTGCAAAAACCGAACCAATACCCAAGATGCACATAATAACCAACTCTGTAATTCTCATTCTCGCTTTCATAGCTATTCCCTTTATTTCAAAAATTAGTAAACAACCGCCGCTCTAATCGGCAATATCAAGACCATATATACCCTACAAAACTATAACCCGGCTTAATATCTATGCCAATTAAAGACCTTTTACAGTAACGTACATCGCTCCAAATTTATTATCTTGAGCTTCCATCCATGCTCTAATTTTGCATTTGCCCTTAGTTAATTTTACAGGGCCAAAGTCAACATTTTTCGTTCCGGCTTTTATCAAAGAACTAAGCTTCTTATCTCCTGCCCACAAATACACCTTACCGGGTGACTTTAATGGCTGGGAAAATTCCACCTCAAAAGAATATCTTCCCGCATTAACCACCCGAACATTCCAGTGCCCGACATCACTATCACTCCAGCCGTCCGCGCCTCGCCAATCCTGACGTGTTAAAATCGAAGGATTTTCGTGTGATGAGCCAATATAAATATCAGAAACTTCGCCACATCTTTTTGAAACATCCTTTAACCATTCGATGTATTTTTGTTTCATATCTGCAACAATTTGGAGATATTTCCCGGCAAGGTCATTTTTTTCACCGGGATCTTGTGAAATATCAAATAATTCATATTTGAATTGCTTTGAATCCCCCTCCCCCGTCCAACCCTGAGCCTGAACAAGTTTATACCTCTGGTTGCGAACAGCAAAACTACGATATAACTCCGGCACATCTCCACGATGCCACTGAAAATAAAGAGTCCTGTCAGGCCAGGATTTACATGTACCATCAAGCAGCGAAGTCAAATCTACACCGTCAAAGGAAACTGATTTGGGCTTGTCAAAATTGCATATACTTAGCAGTGTCGGCATAATATCAATACCTGAGGCAATGCGATCGATCTTCTGCCCAGCCGTAAAACGACCCGGCCAACGAACAAAAAATGGCACTTTAATCCCATTTTCATAAACAGTTGCCTTCTGCCCCCTCAAACCGTCCATAAACCTATCTTTTTCTATAGAAGAGGGACAAGGGCCATTATCAGACATAAAAATAACAACCGTATTATCTTCGATGCCAAGTTCTCGGATTTTTGCAAGCAGACGACCAAAATCTTCATCGATATTAGCTACCATCCCGTACAATCTTGAAGTTTTTTCACTAAGCCCCATCTCCCTGTAAGGATCTGCATACTTATCATTTATCTGTAAAGGGCTATGAGGTGTATTCGTAGCAAGATAAAGAAAGAAGGGATTATTCTTGTTTTCTTCAACAAACTTTATCGCTTCTTCTGTGTAAACATCCATGCAATAGCCGTTATATCGCTTCGCCTTACCGTTGTGCTGTAATATCGGATCAAAATAGCTATTCCCCGGCGGGTCTGACGGCTGACCGATCCCGCCTCCGTTGTGAACCACCGATTCATCAAATCCTTGATCGATCGGTCGCATAGGATAATTGTCACCAAGGTGCCACTTTCCAAATATGGAAGTATTGTATCCTCCCGACTTAAGCACCTCGGCAAGTGTAACCTCACCGCTTCGCATCATCGCACGACCAAGGTAAGTATCCGTAACTCCCGTACGATAATAATCCCTGCCAGTCAGTAAAGCTGCTCTTGTCGGGGCACAAACCGGATTTACATAAAAATTGGTAAGCTCAACACTTTCTTTCGCGAACTTATCTATATTGGGAGTTTTTATTGCAGGATTATTATGACTGCCAAGATCACCATACCCCTGATCATCTGTAAGGAACAAAATAATGTTCGGCCTTTTGCCGACAGGCTCAGACCCAAACACCTTTTCCGCCTCGTTACAGCCGGAAATACCGGAACACACAGCCGCAGAAAAAACCGCCGCCCCAACCGATTTGACAAAAGTTCTCCGAGAACACCCTTTCATTTTACTATTTTTTACATCTTCTAACATAATTTACTCCACTGTCACTGTATCAGGATTAACATCACTGCCGCTAACAACCATCTTCTCTGCCTGACCAAGATCATTACCAACCAAATTTATATCGCTGCTCCTATCACCTTCAACTTTAACAAAGATGGGCATTTTATTCCTCGAACTTGATTCACGTATAAATATTTTTCTGCCCTGTATAATCCGAATAAGACTGTCCGCTTTGCTGCCGTCAGCCTCAAATCCCGTAATCTCAATATTTTCAACATCATCACAAACTATAGCCGGCCTCTTTTCCTCACTCTGCAATTCGAATCGAACATTATCTAAAGTAATCCCCTTCGCATGCCGCAAATACAACCCGTATGAAGGCAAAACACCAAAAAAGAACTGCTCCGGATATCGTGCCTCATCTTCTGCAACTACCAGCCTCGCATCTTCGGCTGTCCCGCCGCCGGAAAAGCTTATCTCAATATCCTCAAGCAAAACATCCTCTACCATGTATCCAGGAACACCGCTTATCATCATACCCTGCCTTGCCTTATCACTTCCTTTTACAGTAGCCTGGATATTATAAATTTTGACATTACGAACTTTACCCACCGCTGCCCCCTCAGACCGAACATCCTTTTCATACACCTGTTCAGTCGGTTTATTATATACTCTGCCGCGATTTCCCAGCCGAATAAAAAGTGGCCCTTCAACGTTTTCCATCTTGATATTGGAAATCTCGATATCTTCCAGAACACCTCCATCGACCATCAAAAGTTTTATACAACCCATTCGGCAGTCATAGAAAACACAATCAGTAACAACTATATCCTTAAAACCGCCAGCCGAGGATGTCCCGCACTTAAATGCTGCCGTATTACTGCTAACCCGACAATTTTTCACTAACATATTTTTCGTCAAACGACCTGTTGTGCTCTTGGGGCATATCGAATCATCGCCGGATACTATATGAGAATTTTCTATCACAATATCCTCACAGCCGTCCAAATCAAAACCGTCATTATTATGATTTACCATGCTGTCTATTTTTACATTATCGACTCGTATCTTTTCACATGAAACCAGATGCACGCACCACGAAGCCGCATCTTTCAAAGTAATATCCTCAAATTTAATGTCCCTACATTCCACAAATCGCATCAACATCGGGCGTTCCTGAAGTTCCCCGTCAAGTTTAACTGGAAAATCTTTCATCAACCCCCTACCGTCAATCACACCTTGCCCGCAAATAGTTATATCTTCTGCATTTTCTGCATATATCAGGCACTTACTAAATTTCGGCGCCTCAATAGAACCCTGAATATCAGTAGCATAATCAGCAAGGTCTTTACTCCCGAGTATCTCCCCACCTTCAGCAACTTCAAGTGTCACTTTACTTTTGAGCTTGATCGTGCCAGTAACGTACCGGCCAGCCGGCACAACAACAACCCCGCCCCCATTTCTGCCGCAAGCATCAATAGCCGCTTGAATAGCCGCCGTATCCAGACTCTCGCCGTCGCCTTTAGCTCCGAAATCCCGAATATCATATGATCTTGTCTGTCCCTGAGATTTAACAATTTTATTCTGAAAAGTATCGGATTGGCAACCCGCAAAAAATATAAATAAGCAAAACACAGCAAATCCGTTTCTTATCAACATTGTCTTTCCTTTCAATTCCATAATTTTTTACTTTTCTAAAACCTCAGAACCATCCACCTCGCCGGACATCTTCACCGATTCTTTTGCCCTATTAAGATTATTCGCCCTCAAATTAATCCCACCGGTTTTCTCGCCTTCCAAAGACAGAAACGTCTTAATATCATTCAAAGGCCGACAGCCATGCAAAAACGCCTCTCGACAATCACGAAGCTTCACCAGGCAGTCTGCCCCCTCGCCGCCCTGACCGCCAAAGCCGCAAATCTCCATATCCTCCACTTTGTCGCAAACTATCGCAGCACGCATATCTTCACTTGCCAATCTGAATTTCACATCACCTAAACAAATCCCCTTAGCATGACGAGCATATAAACCGTACGCACAAAGCACGCCATACATAAAATATTCCGGATACTCATCTTGCTTATACGGAATATCCATCCGACAGGTCTCTTCGGCTGTACCGCCACCAGGGAAAGTGATATCTACATTCTTGAAACTAATATTTTCTATCGCACCATCAGGGTTTCCTATAATGGAAATACAAGACCTGACTTCCCCTTCCATTGGCTCATGTTCAGTTTCCGAAACAACAGGTTTCGCCGCCACCGATGCCCTGATATTATTAAAGCTTATATTACGGAAAAAACCAAGTTGCTCCGTCGCATCACTCTCATTCCAACTGTGTTTTCCATGACGCAAAGAGATAGGCCCTGTCACGTTATCCATTATTAGATTTGAAAACTTCATATTCTCTATAAATGCCTTACTATCAGCCTGAAGCTTTATCGCACATCCGTACGTATCATAGAAAATGCAATTCGACACAGTAACATTTTTCACGCCTCCAGCAGAAAAATTACAGCGTATAGCCGCCCAGCGGCTGGATATCACACAATTTGTGATTACTATATCCCTGCAAATCCGATCCTCGCGGGTATTCTGCAAAGCAACTCCGTCATCACTGCAGGACAGATTACAGTTACTAATCAAAACCCCCCTACAGCCGTTAATATCAAATCCATCGTTATTGCGGTTCACTCGGTTACGAATTGTAACACCATCGACTTTAACATTCTCGCAAAAAACAAAATTCGTACACCACGATCCAGCATTTTTCAAATAAACATCCCGCATTACTACTTTTTTACAACTCACAAGCCTTATCAGCATCGGCCTCAGAGCAGAACTTTCGTCTCCGGCTACTTTAATTGGGAATGCCCATCCCTGCCCGTCAATCGTACCTCCACCCGTTATGGATATATTTTCCTGACCCTCGGCATAAATAAGACATTTATCAAGATGCGACTCACGCCTGAAACAACAACCCACAATATCATCGGAATAATCGTTTATATCTTTACTACCAATTATCTTAGCTCCACCCGACAAATAAATTTGCACATTGCTTTTAAGAAAAATTGTACCTGTCAAATACTCACCCGCGCCAAACAAAACTTTTCCGCCACCATTAGCACTGCATTGGTCTATCGCTTGCTGAATACTAACCGTATCAAAAGTCACCCCATCACCTTTAGCACCATATTCAGCAACATTTAAAACAAATCCTTCGTTCATATCTATTCCATTTACAAAATTCATAAAAAAGTTTATTTTTTCTCGCTGATCTTCACAAGCACAACACCATGAGACGGCACTACCGCTGTAAAACTCTCACTGAACACACCTATATCTCTCTGCCTCCAAAGATCACGCACAACATAATCGCCATTAATTCCCAAATTCTTAAACTTTACGGTTACCTTTTGCTTCACAAAACCATCAAGATTAAACAACCCCACAGCCGTAGAACCATCTTCCATTTTTTTCGCCCACACCTGCCTTGTCGCATCCTTAAATACCGGCACTGCCTGAATACCAAGGCTATCCTGATTAACCTCAAGCACCTCGTCATTAGTAAGCAAATTCAATGTAAACTCATCCATCTGCTCAACCGGACACCCTATCAGCAACGGAGAATCCAATAAGCACCAAAGACTTATATGGGTATACTGCTCGTCTGGTGTCAAATTAGACGGATGCAGATTCGGTCCCCAGCCTACCTGCCCCACCACCAACATATCAGGATCGTTCCAATACCCCGGCTTAGCATAAGGCGAACACTTATCCTGAGAAAAACCAATCTTCGACATGCTCGACCAGCTGTCAGTTATATCACCCGTTGTCCGCCAGCAATTACCACCAACTTCCTCGCCCCATTCCCAGATATCGCCCATACCATACTGGCAAAGGCTGTAAACAATGTCACGTTTCACATGGTCTAATTCTCTGCGCATTACTTGATACGGCTTTTTAAGCTCCTCCAATGTTTTCCCTTTAGATACCGTACCATATCCACACCAGTCATACTTGAGATAATCAAACCCCCATTCTGCAAATTTCTGCGCATCGAGTGCCTCATGCTCATAGGCGCCTTCGTAAGACTGACAGGTAAAAGGACCCGGTGAAGTATAAAGACCTACCTTCAAACCCAATCCATGAATATATCCGGTCAGAGCTTGCATATCAGGAAATTTCTCATTGGTCAAAATCATCCCGTTTTCATCACGAGTTTTACCGCCAACAATAGGATCATCAGAATTCAGCTTAACCATCCAGCAATCATCGATATTTACATAGCTCCAGCCGTGATTAATCAGCCCGCTATCTACTATCGCTTTTGCCGTTGCACGAACTTTCTCATCGTCAACCGCACACCCCCAGCAGTTCCAGCTGTTCCACCCCATCGGAGGTGTCAAAGCAATCGTGTCACCTGCTTTAATTGTAAAAGCTCGTGAATTTTTAGAAAGTGAATTCTCAGCTGCAAGCTTCACCTTGTAAGTTCCTTCTTTTTCAATTGTACCGGTTATCCGACCCGTAGCAAAATCTAAACTCAATCCCCTCGGCAAATTAATAGCCAAAAATTTCATAGGCCTCTGACCCGTAGCGGTAACTGTAAACAAAAATGGATTTCCCGGACGTACTCCAAAAACCTTCGGCCCTGTAATACGAGGCTGCAAACCCGGCTTAGGTGTCAGAATATACGGCCTCGGCCTTGATGTATTTATAGCAACAGGCACTTTACCAGCTATCTCAATACTTGCATCCGCCCAATCCGCATGGTCGTAGCTGTTATTCTCACCCTCGTCAACAACCAGTTTCAAATGTTTAACACCGCTGACATCAACATCCACCTGCTTTGCCGGCATCTTCGGCTTCATAACTCCGCTTCGCCAAAGTTCAACTCCGTCACCATAGACCATAAACTCTACGCTCGCCTTATGCTCACCAACCTCATCGTCAATGCCCACCGTCGCCTTAAAGCGGCTCGATTCACCATCAAGACATATATTAAACTCTCCGGTTGCATGCGTACCTATCCCCCTATCGTAAACAACTCCTGCTATTGTCATAGGATTACGATCGATAGATAAATTCCGTTGAGTACTACCGTATCCGGATGCAACCTTGCTTACGTCAAGTTCATCAAGCCAGACCACATCGCAGTCTCGAACTATCACAGGATCATAAACATAATCTTTCGCCTGGCAGCCAAAGGAACAAAAAGACAATACGAAAATACTTATCACCAGATTTATCTGTTGCAGTTTTTTCATAATTATAAATCCCTTCTTGTCCAAATCGTTTCTTATTTAACACCACTCTTGAGCTTAAGCCTGATTATGGTATCAATCGGATCACGGTCTTTTTCGTTCACGGAAATCCTTACGCCGTTTTCGTCTTGAACGATCTCAGCCTTGCCGCCGGTAAGAACTCGACAATCTTTAATCTTACCCATTGCAGGCAAACTAAGCACATCCTCATCCCATTTAAGAACGTGCACATAAACCGTCTTTCCTTTATAGGTCGTCCCGCCCCAATCACCCGGAACTACCGGCCCGCCACGTGTACCATAAATACTCTCTCCGTATTTACCAAGCCAATCGCCCATCTCTTTAAATCGGGCAACCTGCCTGGCCTCTATTTCTCCTGTAGGCATAGGGCCAACATTCAAAAGCAGATTACCATCGCCGCACACACACATTACAAGCTTATCAATACACTCCTTAAAACTGGACATCTCACCGCCCGGCATCCATGACCACTGATGCCCAACAAGCGTAATGCACGATTCCCACGCCCGATCGGTCTGAAACTTACCAACCCTCCCTTCAGGTGTGTCATAATCACCCAGGTACTTTTTCGGCCTGTTTTTGCCACTGCCAATAGCCGACAAGCGGTTATTAATAAGAATACCCGGCTGAAGTCCTCGGATCATCGTAATCAGTTCATCAACATTCCAGTCCTTCTCAATATCACTTATCCCAAAGCTGTCAAACCACATAATGTCTATCTTGCCGTAATTGCTCAAAAGCTCACGAATTTGCTCATGCATAAACGCATTATATTTTGAATTATCACCGATCAGGTAATCAGGATTATACCAGTCACGCTGTGAATAATAATGACCGTATTTAACCCCACCCTTTTGACATGCAGCCGCAAGCTCGCCAACTATATCACGCTTAAAAGGCCCATTCATTATGTCGTATTCCGAAACCTTGGTATCAAAATTCGAAAAACCGTCATGATGTTTAGCCGTAAGCACCATATACTTCATGCCCGCATCTTTGGCTATCTCAACCCACTGATCTGCATTGAATTTTACCGGATTAAACTCTTTGTAGAGATTATCGTACCTTTCGACCGGCACTAACAACTTCTCCCATCCCGCCTCAGATGGAGAAACGCCGCCTCTAATATCAAACGGTCTCTTCGCCCCACGCGACCAACTCAATTCGCCGCCGCTTACACTAACAGGACCCCAATGGATAAACATCCCGAACTTGGCATCCCGAAACCATTGCATCTGCTTCTCGGTAGCCCTGTAAGGCAGCCCAAATTCAGATTCTTTTTCCACCTCCATTTGGTTTTCAATCGTATCGACTTTACCCATAGCAAACAATTTTACACCTCCTAATCCTGACAAAACTAAAACTAAAACTGCCACTACTACCACTTTCAAAAAACTGTGCCAATTTCCAAAATTCGACGATCTTTTCATAATAGCACCCTTTATAAGTAAAAATAATTTCCAAAAAAACAAAACTAAAGTATAGGCATAAAATGAATCGCCTTGAGACAGGCAGTATTCATATTACCTTCCAGGCAGGAAACACTAACCTTATATCGCCCTGTTTTAGGGAAATTCAACCGGCCCATTGGGAATCGCTGATAATTATGAGAAGAATTCTGCTGGTTGCGAATAACCTCGCCACCCTCAACAGCAACCTGCCATACCAAACGCCCCTCTCCAGCATAAGTCAACCCGACCTGGTAATCACCCGGTTCTAAAACATCCACTTCCCACGTTGCCTTGCCGCCTTCCTGCCAGTCAGTAACACGAATAACATGCTTCCATTCACCAAATTTCTCCATCCAGTTCTTACTCTCTGATTTTGCTCCTTCCACTTCCGCAAACTGCGCCAAAATATCAGTCCCGACTACCGGATCAATACTCCAGCAATCATCAACCTCCGGCTTATCTGCCAACTCAAGCTCTATCACAGAAACAAGCTTTTCAGGCCCACGATCAGGAATCTTAATCTCAACCCAGCCATTAACTTTCTTGAACTTAAGTCCACCTCCCCATTTACCTCCAAGCAATTTTGCCTTGCGAATCTTCGTCTTTAGCCCCGGCAAATAAAGACTACCGCCAGCCGGCCACTCAAAGATAGATAAATACATCCTCTTTCCCTTAACCGTCACATCGCCCCACGGCAATGCATGCTGCCATGGCGAACCTTCTGTACCATAAACAACCTGCGGATACCGCTTAATCCACTTCCCGGACTCCCTCAACGAACTCGCCGCACGCTCCGGAACTATGCCATCTCCACGTGGCCCGATATTCAGCATATAAGTGCCACCACGCGATACACAGGTAATCAGATTTTCCACGATCATTTTGGGCGTCTTCCAGTTCTCATCATACCACGCATAACCCCACGAGTCATTAGTAGTATCAACCGCTTCCCAAAGCCCTTCAACATTCTGATGAGGTAGCTCCATATCACCCAGCGTCTGGTAATCACCCAATCCGTGCCCCGCTCTACCGGATACAAGTGCCTCTGGCTGGTTCTTGCGTACAACCTCCACCAGCTGCTCTACATAATGTTTAGGCATATCACCAGGCGTATCAAACCATACCAATGTAATAGGCCCGTACTCGCTGGTTATCTCTTTCACCTGGGGAAGGCATTTATTCTTAAAATAATCGTCAAATGTTGCCTTGTTGCCCGCAGCATCTGTTTTCGGGCCATTGCCTCCACCCGGGAACGTCCAATCCTGATTATGAGAATAATAAAATCCAAAACCAAGTCCCAATTTCTGACAAGCCGCCGACAATTCCTTCATCAGATCGCGGTCAAATTGAGTAGCATCAACAATATTAAACTTATTGGCTTTTGAGTGGTACATCGCAAAACCATCATGGTGCTTGCTGGTAATGATAATATATTTCATCCCCGCATCTTTAGCAAGTTGAGCTATCTCCATCGCATCAAACTTAACAGGATTGAAACTTTTAGCGATCTCTTTATATTCATCGACAGGTATATCTGCAAGATTCGAGTTCATGATCCATTCGCCGATACCATAGTAAGTTTTGCCGTCAACCTTGTTGGCTAATTGCGAATAAACACCCCAGTGTATAAACATCGCATAATTACCCTCGGAAAAAAGCTGACCACGCTTGGCATCTTCCACGCGAAGCTTAACAACCGACTCGCCCCACATCTCATCCATACTTTGACAATACCCAAAACCAGCCGTTACTAAAATCGTCATTAACATTAACTCTAATTTTATCCTTTTCATTTTACCAACCATCCTTTCAAATACTTCTCTAAATTTAACGACTCTAAATATTATCTCACCCGAAGATTTCCCAGGTAACATTTTATAACCTTCCAACTTTAACTATTTCTTGATAAACATTGGCTCATCATGAACAAAAAACTGGACTTCAAGCCATGGGGCACTCTTTTTGTTATGATTGGTCACCTCAATATCTAAGTAGCCCGCTGGGGCCTCGGCTTTATCAAGCACAACAGGCAGGTCTTCGAGTTTGTTCCAATTCAGGTCATAGACCCCAACACTGTTTCCGCCTTGATACCAAAGGTAGCGATCCGAAGGAACTGTCCCTTTTATCTTGATCTTTCCATCTCCAACCTTGATTTCAGGATTGACCAGGGCAGAATCCTTTTCCGGCAGGAACCTGAGGTCTTCAATCAATACCGATGATTTGCTATGAGGTTTAATTCTGTCAATTCCCAAAGAAATTTTGGTAATGCTATTGCCCCGCCAACGTTTATAGGCATTTAAAAAGGGCCAGCGTGCATCAGTCCATGACGCTTGCGGAGTTGGAATTTCAATATAACGTTTGCCTTTGAAGTCGAGATGAACGATATAGTCACGGGTTCCCTGACCACTGATGCGGATAACCAGAATGGCGCCGCTGCCGTCACCAGTAACAACAATCCCCATACCCCCTGCCTTGGTGATGTCGGTTTTTACTTTATACCACGGCATGGTGTCACTCTTCTCTTTAACCAGCGCAAGAACCTTGCCTGTATCATTTTGGCAGCTTATCCTGACCCCTTTGCTTTCCCGAACAAAACGTGTCTGGCCCTTCTGCTGGATATTTGCCGGATCGGGCATAATCCGATAACTGATCTCCTGGCCTGACAGATTTTTTGCAGCACGTTTTTCAATCGTTACTCCCGAGGCACCCTGGAACTTATCCAGCATGTCGTTGAACTTCTTTTCTTCTTTGCTTTCCCCTTTAGCTTTCAACCGCATCAAGGCAATATCCCGATTGAAGTCAGGCATAACACGCACGATAAATTCCGGAACCTGGCTGTGATAAGGATTGTTTACACGGAGAACCTCCCCGGGCCGAATATATTGATATGGATACACTGTGCCGTGTTCCTGATGAAAGGTCCAGCCGCGGTCAATGCCTTCCCGTTTCATAATCCGGAAAGGCACTACGCTGAGCGCGTCGCCTTCGCCCTCAAAGCGAAATATCTCATCGACCAAACTGTAGCGTGAACTCCATGGGTTTTCATACCACGAGGAGAATATACGCTTCTTGATCGCCTGGGGCAGTTTTGGCCCCAGCGTACGCCATTGATTGAAAGTCTTGCCGTAGTGATCTATCAGGCCGTGACCATTAAATATATCCATGGTTATATCATGAAATCCCGCTTGAGCCGTGATAGCCGTGCGGAGGCTGGCAGCTGTACGGGCAGGGATAGCCCAGCAGTAGGCATAGGGGCTGCTGGCAGACCAGTGGCTCTGGTGAAGACCGATCTTCATATCATCAGCCCAGGGAATGCCCACGGAGCGACCATTGCGTGTAGTATCCATGGCGTTCTGTACCGAATGAAATTTCCCCTCAATAAAACCCCATGTCATATCCCCTCCGGAGGTGCTGCCATACACAGGGTGATCAATATTACGGTACACTTCGCCCATAAATTTGGTCGTTCCATAATGAAACATCATTGCATGAACTTCCAAAGCGTCAAAGTTGGCTGAGCCAGCATTCACTTCATTGTGAAATTCTCCAAACCGTTTAGCCATCTCTTCCATAAGGGTGCTGTCGGGATCCGGGGCAAAGGCAATGCCGTAAGTGCGATACAACCCACGCGCCTGCTCACCAGCGACATGTGAAACGGCGTCGGTGTTGCCAAATCCGCGTTTGCAGCCTTTCAGGGTCCAGGTTCCATCTCCATTGTTGGTGTATTCCGTGAAGGTGACAAGTTCATTGCCTATCTGCATGCAGTGTCTGTCATAGACTTCCACAAATTTGCGATTTGAATCATATTCAGTGCTATGTTCCCTACCTTCGGCGACGACAATTTCTTGTGATTGCCTATCGGTATTTTTGGCAAGTTTCCCACGCCACCAATAAGCTAATCTCGCATCAGGGATCTTGCCGAGATACTCAGGATGTTTTTCTCCCAGTCCATAGCTTATCGTTCTAAAGGTCAACTTCATTCCCTTGCTTTCAAGATATTTGCCAAATGCGACCATGTCTTTTCTGCCGCCGGGGAATATTTTCTCGCTAACCTCGAAATTATCCCGATCCGATGCCCAATATCTGTCACCCCAAGTATTCAAATGCATGTAAACTTTTTTCATACCGAACTCCGCCGCCTTGTCGGCAAGCGGTTTCAGGTCTTCCGGTTTTCTCGGCCCGATATACATTTGTGTCGTATAGGTTTTACACACTATGTCAATATAGTCTGATATCCATTTTTTTGCGCGTGCAACTGTCCATTCACCTTCAACCTTTGGATGCGGCATGTTTTCATTCGCCCAGACATCATAGAGTATTTCATCGTCATCCTCATCATTCTTTGGATACCACAAGGCTATTCCGCCGAGAGGATTGTCCTTGCTTCTCTGCAGAACCCCAAAGAAACTGGGATTATTACCAAGCCGAGGTGTTTTTTTGGTTACACCATCCAGAGGCATCCAGTTAGTCCCGTCAATCCTTTGCATGGTGAGTACAGTGGCATGTTCTTTCTCTGGATTCTCCATGCTGACCAACTCAAGCGTCAGGTAACTTCCCTTATCGGTAGCCTTAAAGGTAAAACGAGGCAATTCTCCTTTTGCCGGAGCAAGTTTTATCAAATCACCATTTTGAGAAACCGATTTAAGCCCGATTATCCTGCGTTTGCCGTCATCCAGGCCGTAAACATTCTCCAGCAATTCCACTGTGAATAAACAGTCTATATTTTTTATTTTCAACAACCTCTTGACCGCAGCTTTTTCGACAAGAGCCACAGCCTGACCATCAGAACTCAACACAAGATCAAACCGACCACTTTCTATAAATATATTCGCAGCTTCAATATTTCCAGATAAAACAAGCAAAACCACAACCAACAATAAACTCTTGAAAATTTTCATAACAAATA